>NZ_JBWKRS010000060.1:0-18142 GCF_059419385.1 Pseudomonas sp. GW821-FHT05H12
TCGCCGATGGTAGTGTGGGGTTTCCCCATGTGAGAGTAGGTCATCGTCAAGATTAAATTCCGAAACCCCATTTGCGAGAGCAGATGGGGTTTTGTTTTGGGCGGTCGAAAAGCCAGCTAACATCCCGACTCCGCCAACAACGCCTCACAGTGCTAAAGTCGCACCCTCGATTTTGCTTTTCCCAAGGAAGCCGTTATGCCGGATGCGACGTCCCTCAGCGCTGGATTCATGGTGGTTCACGGCAACCGCCTGGACGAACTGCGCAGCCTGGTGGTCAGTTGGATGCGCCGCTATCCCCTGGCGCCTCTGGAAAACGAAATCGCTCTGGTACAAAGCAATGGCATCGCCCAATGGCTCAAGCTGGCCCTGGCTGAAGACCCGGAAGAAGACGACATGGGCGGCTGTGGCATCGCAGCAGCAATCGACGTGCAACTGCCCGGCAGTTTCATGTGGCAGCTCTATCGCATGGTCTTGGGCAAAGATGAAATCCCGCCCAAGTCTCTGCTCGATAAAGCCCCGCTGACCTGGCGCCTCATGCGCCTGCTTCCGGAGCTCATCAATCAACCGCACTTCGAACCGTTGCAGCGCTTTCTCACCCATGACACCGACCTGCGCAAACGCTACCAACTCGCCGAGCGTCTGGCGGACCTGTTCGACCAATACCAAGTCTACCGTGCCGACTGGCTAGAGGACTGGGCAGCCGGCCGCCACCAATTGCGCAGCGCTAGAGGCGAACCCAAGCCACTCAACCCTGCAAACTGCTGGCAAGCCGAGCTTTGGCGCGCACTCTTGTTGGACGTCGGTGAGGAGGGCATGGCTGAAAGCCGCGCCGGTGTTCACCTGCGTTTTATCGAGCGCATTAATAGCCTTGAAAACGCTCCGGCAGGTCTGCCATCTCGGGTGATTGTGTTCGGCATCTCCTCTTTGCCCGCGCAAGCACTGGAAGCACTCGCCGGCCTGGCACGCTTCAGCCAAGTCTTATTGTGCGTGCACAACCCTTGTCGCCACCATTGGTCCGACATCGTCGCCGACAAAGATCTGCTGCGTAACGAATACAAACGCCAAGCCCGCAAAGCCGGCATGCCGGTCACCATCGACCCACAAACCCTGCACCAGCACGCCCATCCGCTGCTGGCTGCCTGGGGCAAGCAAGGCCGCGACTACATCAGCTTGCTGGACAGCTACGACGACCCCAACAGCTACCGCGCCGCCTTCCGCGACGGGCGCATCGACCTGTTCAGCGACAGTCAGCCCACCACGCTGCTCAACCAGCTCCAGGACGACATCCTCGAACTGCGCCCGCTCAACGAAACCCGCGAGCTATGGCCTGCCGTGGACCTGGAACACGACACCTCAATCCGCTTCCACATTGCCCACAGCGCCCAGCGCGAAGTGGAAATCCTTCACGACCAACTCCTCCAGCGCTTCAGCGCCGACCCCACGCTGCGCCCCCGGGACATCATCGTCATGGTCCCCGACGTCGACAGCTACGCGCCGCATATCCGTGCAGTGTTCGGTCAACTGGAAAGAAGCGATCCACGCTTCATCCCCTTCACCCTCACCGACCAAGGCCAGCGCGGCCGCGATCCTCTGCTGATCGCCGTCGAACACCTGCTCAAGCTCCCCGATAGCCGCTTCCCCGTCAGCGAAATTCTCGACTTGCTTGACGTGCCCGCCCTGCGCGAGCGCTTCGCGATCAAGGAGCGCGACCTGCCCACGCTGCATCGCTGGATCGAAGGTGCCGGTATCCGCTGGGGGCTCAATGCCGAACAACGCGCCGGTCTCGGCTTGCCGGATGAGCTGGAGCAAAACAGTTGGCGGTTCGGCCTGCGCCGTATGTTGTTGGGCTACGCGGTCGGCACCGGCGCGGCGTGCAACGGTATCGAACCCTACGACGAAATCGGTGGCCTTGACGCTGCTCTTATCGGCCCCTTGGTCGCCCTGCTCGATGCATTGAATGAAGCGCACCACGCCCTGTCCCAATCAGCCGCCCCTCAACAATGGGGCGAGCGACTGCAGCGCTTGATGCAACTGTTCTTCCTGCCGAGCAGTGAACACGACGACTACCTGCTAGGCCAACTCGAGCAACTGCGCGAGACCTGGCTGGAAACCTGTGAGTCCGTCGGCTTGCAGGATGAGTTACCGCTCACCGTCGTCCGCGAAGCCTGGCTGGCCGGACTGGATCAAGGTCGCCTGTCCCAACGTTTCCTCGCCGGGGCTGTCAATTTTTGCACCTTGATGCCCATGCGTGCGATTCCGTTCAAGCTCGTATGCCTGCTCGGCATGAACGACGGCGACTACCCGCGCGCCCAGCCACCCTTGGACTTCGACCTCATGGGCAGCGACTATCGCCCTGGTGACCGTTCACGCCGTGAAGACGACCGCTACCTGCTGCTTGAAGCCCTGCTGTCAGCCCGAGACCAGTTGTACATCAGCTGGGTAGGCCGCAGCATCCGCGATAACAGTGATCGCCCAGCCTCCGTGCTGATCGGCCAATTGCGTGACCATCTCGCCAGTGGCTGGCACAACGCAAATACAGAAGTGCTCCTCCTGGACGCCATGACCCAGGAACACCCACTCCAGCCCTTCAGCGCGCGCTATTTCCATGAAGGCGATCCACTGTTCAGCTATGCCCGTGAATGGCAGTTGCTCCACGAAGCACCGGCTACCAGGCTTGAGGAAGAGGAACTCACACAACACGAGCAGGAAGAACCCCTGACCCTCGGCCAGTTGCAGGACTTCCTGCGCAACCCGGTCAAACACTTCTTCAGCCAGCGTCTGAAAGTTTTCTTTGAGGCCGCTGAAGTGCCGCTGGCCGACGAAGAACCTTTCGTACTCGATGCGCTGCAACGCTACAGCCTCAGCGACAGCCTGCTGAGTGCCGCACTGACGCAGCCCGACCATCTCGACCAAGCCCTAAATGCCCAGGCCCTGCGCTTGCAAGGCAGCGGCCTGTTGCCCATGGTCGGCTTTGGCGAATGCTTGCGTAACGAACTGATCGAGCCGTTGCCTGACCTGTTGCAACGCTACCAACAATTACTCGCCCTCTGGCCGACGCCTCATACTGGCGCGGAACCGATCAATTTTGAGCATCAAGGCATTCACCTTGACGGCTGGATCAGTGGCCTGCACCGGCGCAGTGATGGTGGCTTGCTGAGTGTCACCACCATCCCCAACAGCATCGGCTCGATCAAATCACGCAAGTGGCATCGCCTGATCCGTCCCTGGGTCAATCACGTGGTTGCCTGCGCCTGCGGGCTGCCGTTGAGTACCGGCTTGGTGGCCAGCGATGACACCTTGCTGCTCTCACCTCTGGATAAACCTGCCGCCCAGGAAATCCTCGGCCACCTGCTGCTGGCCTGGCATACCGGTATGAGCAAACCGCTGCCTGTCGCCGTTAAAACCGCCTTCGCCTGGCTCGGCCAAACCGATCCTGTAAAAGCCCTGGCAGCAGCGAGTAAAGCCTACGAGGGCGACGGGCTCACAACCGATGGCGAACGCCGTGAAACCCCAGCGCTCACGCGACAGTTCCCCGACTTCGCCACCCTAATGGCGAGTGAAGAGTTTGAAGGTTGGTGCGAAACCCTCTATCGCCCCCTGCTCAACGCTCCGTGGCGATCACTGACAGGCGAGGAGGCCAGCGCATGAGCAGCAAACCCTTGGCCCTGGCCTTCCCGCTAAAAGGCAGCCAGCTGATCGAAGCCAGCGCGGGCACCGGCAAAACCTTCACCATCTCCGCCCTGTACCTGCGCCTGGTCCTCGGGCACGGTGGTGATGAGTCCGGCTTTGGCCGCGAACTGCTGCCACCGCAAATCCTGGTGGTGACCTTCACTGATGCGGCCACCAAGGAATTGCGTGAGCGCATCCGCATCCGACTGTCCGAGGCCGCGCGCTTCTTCCGTGACGAAATCCCGCAGCCGGACACCTTGATCGCCGACTTGCGCGATCGATACCTACCGGAACAATGGCCCGCCTGCGCTAACCGATTGGACATCGCAGCCCAATGGATGGACGAAGCTGCTGTCTCCACGATCCACAGTTGGTGCCAGCGCATGCTGCGCGAACACGCCTTCGACAGCGGCAGCCTGTTCACCCAGACCCTGGAAACCGACCACAGCGACCTGCTCGGCGAAGTCCTGCGCGACTACTGGCGGCTGTTCTGCTACCCCATGCACGACGACGCGCTCAACTGGGTGCGCAATAACTGGGGCGGCCCTGCCGCATTGATGCCGCGAGTGCGTGCGCTGTTTGGCAGCGAACGGCCCACCGACGAAACCCGCGACCCCGCCGAACTGATCAACGCATGCCTGCAGGAGCGCCGTGAGGCGCTGGTACAACTCAAGGCGCCCTGGCAGCAATGGGCCGCCGAGTTGCGCGACATCTGCCTGCAAGCCGTGGCCGCCAAAGCCGTCGACGGCCGCAAGATGCAAGGCCGCTACTTCGAGCCCTGGTTTGAAAAGATCAGCGCCTGGGCCGCTGACGAAACCCTGGAGCAACTGGACATCGGCACCGGTTTCACCCGCCTCACGCCTGACGGCATGGCCGAAGCCTGGAAGGGTGAGCCGCCGCATCACCCCGGCATCGACGCCATGGCCGGTCTCAAGGCTGCCCTCGATGCGTTGCCAAGCCCCGACGCTGCCGTGTTGCAACACGCTGCCGGTTGGGTCGGCAAACGCTTTGAGGACGAAAAACGCCGTCGTGCCGAAATGGGCTTCGACGACATGCTCATCCGCCTCAATGCCGCGCTGCAAGCCGATGGCGGCGAGCGCCTGGCCAGCGTGATTCGCGAGCAATTCCCGGTGGCGCTGATCGACGAGTTCCAGGACACCGACCCGGTGCAATACAGCATCTTCGACAGCATCTACCGCATCGAAGAAAACCATCTCGACAGCGGCCTGTTCCTGATCGGCGACCCCAAGCAGGCGATCTACGCCTTCCGTGGTGCCGACATCTACACCTACCTGCGCGCGCGCCAGTCCACCACCGGTCGCCACCACACCTTGGGCACCAACTTCCGCTCCAGCCATGCGATGGTCGAGGCGGTCAACCATGTGTTCCAACGTGCGGAAACCGGCCGTGGCGCTTTCCTGTTCCGTCAGCCGGATGGCGAAAACCCGGTGCCGTTCCAGTCGGTGCTGTCCCAAGGCCGCAAGGAACAGCTTCAAGTCGACGGGCAAACGCTACCCGCCCTGAACCTCTGGCACTTGCCCACCGACCAGCCGGTATCCAACGTGGTCTATCGCCAGCAACTGGCAGCGGCCTGTGCCACGCAAATTGTCGAGTTGCTCAATGGCGGGCAGCAAGGTACCGCGGGTTTCCTGCAGCCGGACGCGAGCTTCAAGGGCGTGCTTCCGTCGGATATCGCCATCCTTGTGCGTGATGGCAAGGAGGCCCAGGCGGTGCGGGCCGAGTTGGCCGCCCGGGGCGTGCGCAGCGTTTACTTGTCGGATAAAGATTCCGTCTTTGCCGCCCAGGAAGCCCATGACCTGCTCGCGTGGCTCAAGGCCTGCGCCGAGCCGGATGTCGAGCGCCCCCTGCGCGCCGCCTTGGCCTGCGTCACCCTGAACCTTTCGTTACCGGAATTGGAACGTCTGAATCAAGACGAACTGGCGTGGGAAACCCGCGTCATGCAGTTCCGAGGTTACCGTGCGATCTGGCGCACCCAGGGCGTGCTGCCAATGTTGCGACGCCTGCTCCATGACTTCCAACTGCCACAAACCCTGATCGCCCGCAGTGACGGCGAGCGCGTGCTGACCAACTTGCTGCACCTCAGTGAACTGTTGCAGCAAGCCGCATCGGAACTGGACGGCGAACAAGCGCTGATCCGCCACCTGGCCGAGCACCTGGCACTCTCCGGGCAAGCCGGTGAAGAACAGATCCTGCGCCTGGAAAGTGATGAGCAACTGGTCAAGGTGGTGACCATCCACAAGTCCAAGGGACTGGAATATGACCTGGTTTTCCTGCCCTTCATCTGTTCGGCCAAGCCGGTCGATGGCAGCCGTTTGCCGCTTCACTACCATGATGAACACGGTAAATCCCACGTCAGCCTGCGCCCTACCAACGAGCTGATCGCCCAAGCCGATGACGAGCGCCTCGCCGAAGACCTGCGCTTGTTCTACGTCGCGCTGACCCGCGCCAAACATGCGTGCTGGCTCGGCATTGCCGATCTCAAGCGCGGTAATAACAGCAGTTCCGTGCTGCACCTTTCGGCACTCGGTTATCTACTGGGTGCGGGAGCCTCGCTGGGCGAGTCCGCTGGCCTTGCACGTTGGTTGCTGGATCTCCAGGAAGGCTGCCAGGCAATCCACTATGGCCCGGTGCCCGAAGTCACCAGCATCGTGTTCCACCCGCCCAAAAATGAAGCCGCCTTGCTTGCACCTTTGCTGCCCAAGCGCAAGGCGGCAGAGAACTGGTGGATCGCGTCCTACAGTGCCCTGCGTATTGGCGACAGCATGAGCGCCGCCAGCCTCGAAGCGCCGGAAAGTCCTCAGGCCCAGAAGCTGTTCGATGACGAGCGCCTGGACCCCGACGCACCGCGCGAAGTAGCCGCGTCTGGCGGCGACATTCACCGTTTCCCGCGAGGGCCGAACCCAGGCACGTTCCTCCACGGCCTGTTGGAATGGGCGGGTGACGAGGGCTTCAACGTCACCCCAGCAGACATCGAAAAAGCCGTGGGCGCCCGCTGCAACCGCCGCAACTGGGAAGGCTGGATCGTGACCTTGAGCGGTTGGCTGGGCCAACTGCTGCAAACACCGCTGCCGGTGGATAACGGCCACATCACCCTCAGCGGCCTCACGCAGTACCAGATCGAAATGGAGTTCTGGTTCGCCAGCCACAAAGTCGACGTGCTCGCCCTCGACAAACTGGTGTGCCAGCACACCCACGGGGGCGTCTCTCGTGTTGCCGCCGAGCCGGTGTTGCTCAATGGCATGTTCAAGGGGTTTATCGACCTGACCTTCGAACACGACGGCCGCTACTACGTGGCCGATTACAAATCCAACTGGCTCGGCCCTGACGATTCGGCCTACACCCATGACGCCATGGAGCAGTCGATCCTCGACCATCGGTACGACCTGCAATACGTACTTTACCTGCTGGCCCTGCACCGACAACTGAAGGCGCGCCTGCCAGACTACGACTACGACCGCCACGTAGGCGGCGCGCTGTATGTGTTCCTGCGCGGCACCCAGTCCGCCAGCCAAGGCGCGTATTTCACCCGGCCACCACGGGCGTTGATCGAAGGTCTGGACCTGATGTTCCAGGGCAAATCCATCCCGCCGAAGGCCGAGCCCGCCTGGGAACAAGGAGTGCTGCTATGAGCCTGTCTCCGCTACCGCTTGAAGCGCTCGAGCCCCTCAGCCGCGCTGCCGACCTGGTGCAGTTGCTGGAACGTTGGGTTGACCGCGGCTGGCTGCGTGCCTTGGACAAAGCGTTCGTCGGCTTCCTGCACGAACTCGACCCACAGGCCGACCCGTTGGTGCTGCTGGCAGCGGCCTTGACCAGCCACCAGTTAGGCCACGGTCACGTCTGCCTAGACCTGTTCGAAACCCTCAAGGCCCCCGACTTTGCCCTGTCCCTGCCGCCCGAAGGCGACCTGCAAACCGGCGCCATGCTGTTGCCGTCGCAACTGCTGGACGGGTTGGACGGTGCCCACTGGTGCCATGCGCTGGCTGCCAGCCACTTGGTCGCCCTGGCCGTCGATGGCAGCGAAGCCGCCCAAAGCCGGCCCTTGGTCCTGTCGGGCAAACGCCTGTACCTGCGCCGCTACTGGACTTACGAGCGGCGCATCGACACGGCCCTGCGCGTGCGCCTGGCGACACAGGAAACCGTCAGCGCCGACTTGCCCCAGCGCCTCAATGGCCTGTTCGGCCAGCCCCCGCCGGACGGTGTGATCGACTGGCAGAAACTGGCCTGCGCCCTGGCCACTCGCGGTGCCTTCAGCATCGTCACCGGCGGCCCCGGCACCGGCAAGACCACCACCGTGGTCCGCCTGCTCGCGCTGTTGCAGGCCCCAGCCGTGGAAACCGGCAACCCGCTGCGCATCCGTCTGGCCGCCCCCACCGGTAAAGCCGCGGCACGCCTCACCGAGTCCATCAGCCAGCAGGTGCTGTCGCTGAAAGTGCCGGACAACGTGAAGGAAAAAATCCCGACCCAGGTCACCACCGTTCACCGCTTGCTGGGCAGCCGCCCGGGCACGCGGCACTTCCGTCATCACATCGGCAACCCGCTGCCCCTGGATGTGCTGGTAGTGGATGAGGCCTCGATGATCGACCTGGAAATGATGGCCAACCTGCTCGATGCCTTGCCGCCTCATGCACGCCTGGTATTGCTCGGCGACAAGGACCAACTCGCCTCGGTCGAGGCGGGCGCGGTACTCGGCGATCTGTGCCGCGATGCCGAGGCTGGCTGGTACAGCCCTCACACGCGGCATTGGCTGCAAGCGGTCAGCGGCGAAGACCTCAGCGCCAGTGGCCTGCAAGAAGACCTCGACGGCAGTCACCCGCTGGCGCAGCAGGTTGTGATGCTGCGTTATTCACGGCGATTCGGTGAAGGCAGCGGCATCGGGCAACTGGCGCGTTGGGTCAACCAGCAAAATGCCGAAGAAGCCCGCAAGCTCCTGGCGGCCCGCAGTCACGCCGATCTGTTCTGCGTCAGCCTCAAAGGCGAGCACGACCACGCATTGGAGCGCCTGGTGCTGGACGGGCAGGGCGACGGCGCCCAGGGTTATCGCTACTACCTCAACCTGCTGCAAAGCGCCCGACCGCCTCTTGATACACCGCGCGAAGACGCGGCGTGGACCCACTGGGCGCAACAGTTGCTGCAAGCGTTCGATGCCTTCCAATTGCTCTGTGCCGTGCGTAAGGGGCCGTGGGGTGTCGAAGGTCTCAACCTGCGTATCACGGCGGCCCTGCGCAAAGTGCGGCTGATCGAAGGCGATGATCAATGGTACGAAGGCCGCCCGGTACTGATGACCCGCAACGACTACGGCCTGGGCCTGATGAACGGTGACATCGGCATTGCCCTGAAATTACCCGAAAGCGACGGCGGCCCCCAGGTGCTGCGTGTGGCCTTCCCGCGCAACGATGGCCAGGGCGGTGTGCGCTTTGTATTGCCCAGCCGGCTCAATGATGTGGAAACCGTGTACGCCATGACCGTGCACAAGTCCCAGGGCTCGGAGTTCACCCACACCGCCCTGATCCTGCCGGACGCGCTGAACCCGGTGCTCACCAAAGAGCTGATCTACACCGGCATCACCCGGGCCAAGCGTTGGTTCAGCCTGATCGAGCCCCGTGGCGGCGTGTTCGAGGAGGCAGTGCGACGCAAGGTCAAGCGTTTGAGCGGGCTGATGCTGGAGCTGGATCATGCCGCTGAAAAAATTGACTGACAGGTCACGCAATATTTCTGATTCAGTCGTCTGATTTTTCTGAAAAAATAGCGCGCCCCGCGAAGACCTACTCTTCGCGGGGTTTTCCGCCGCTGTGCTATCGTTGCGGCATCACCCTGAAAACACCTGAGAGAATCGCTGCATGAACGTGGCTGTCTCGCCCGCAGAGCGCAGTTTGAGCTGGAGACGCATGTTACTGGTGGCGGTTCTGTGCCTGCTCGCGCCCCGGGCATTTGCCCAGTCGCTTGCCCCGGCCAGCCTGGCTGACCAGCGTGCCCAGGCGGTCACCCAAGTGGTACTCGGCATCCTCAGTTATGCCCGTTGGCCAGTGGAGCCTGCGCAATTGCGCCTGTGCATCATCGGGCCGACCCAATACACCGACGACCTGGTCAAAGGCACCACCCAGGCCACCGGCCGACCGGTGGTGGTGCAACGCCTGCTGGCGGATCATCCCGATATCGTCAACGCCTGTGACGCGGTGTACATCGGCAAGCTCACCGCCGACGAACGCGGTCGCCTGTTTGCCTCGTTGATCGGCCACCCGGTGCTCAGCATCAGCGAAGGCGGCGATCAATGCACCGTGGGCAGCCTGTTCTGCCTGCGCGTGGCGGATGACCAGGTGTCGTTCGAGGTCAATCTCGACTCGGTCGCCCGCAGCGGCGTGCGTATTCACCCCAGCGTGCTGCAGTTGTCTCGCCGGCGAGCGCCTGCGCCATGAGCCTTGAAAAAGCGCGGCCAACCCTGCGCTCCGTCATCGGCCGAGGGCATTTGATCCTGGCGCTGGTGGCGGTGACGCTGGCGAGTGTCTCCCTGACCCTGCTCGGCGTGCTGGCGCTGCGGGTGTACGCCGAGCACAACCTGCACTTGATCGCGCGCTCCATCAACTACACCGTGGAGGCGGCGGTGGTGTTCAATGACAGCGCCGCGGCCACTGAGGCCCTGAGCCTGATTGCGTCCACCGAAGAGGTCGCCGAGGCCGAGGTGCAGGACGTGAATGGCAAGGTGCTCGCGCAATGGACTCGCCCGGAAACCGGCATGCTGTCGCGCGTCGAACTGGCGTTGGCCCATACCTTGCTCGAACAGCCCATCAATCAACCGATCCTTCACCAGGGGCGAACCATCGGCAGCATTCACCTGACCGGCCATGGCGGCAGCTTGCTGCGCTTCTTGCTCAGCGGCCTGGCCGGGATCCTGATCTGTACGGCCCTCAGCGCGTGGGTCGCCTTGCACCTGGCGCGGCGCCTGTTGCGTGGCATCACCGGCCCTCTGCAGCGCCTCGCCTCCGTGGCTCACGCCGCGCGCAGCGAGCGCGATTTCGACCGCCGCGTGCCCCCTGCGCAAATCGCCGAACTCGATAGCCTGGGCAGCGACTTCAACGCGTTGCTCGGCGAGATGGAAGCCTGGCAAAGCCACCTGCAAAGTGAAAACGAATCCCTCGCCCACCAGGCTAACCATGACAGCCTCACCGGCCTGCCCAACCGCGCCTTCTTCGAAGGACGCTTGATCCGTGCCCTGCGCAGCGCGGCCAAGGCCAAGGAGCGGGTGGCGGTGTTGTATCTCGACAGCGACCGTTTCAAAGAAATCAACGACAGCTTTGGCCACGCCGCTGGCGATGCGGTGCTGGTGGCCGTCGCCGACCGCGTGCGGGCTCAACTGCGCGAAGATGACCTGGTGGCGCGCCTGGGCGGTGATGAGTTCGCCATCCTGCTCGCGCCCTTGCACAACGTGGAAGACGCCCAGCGCATCGCCGACAAAATCATTGCCAGCATGGACCTGCCGATCCCGGTGCCCGGCAACACCCAGGTGTTGACCTCACTCAGTATCGGCATTGCGATCTACCCCGATCATGGTGCCACGCCCGGCACTCTGCTCAATGCCGCCGACGCGGCGATGTACCAGGCCAAGCGTTTATCGTCCGGTGGCCAGCAAACGGCGGAGTCGGAGAGCCCCGTCGTCAACGTTCAACACAGGAGTTGATCCCTTGTTCTCGACCACGCGATTCATGTTTATCACCTTGCTGGTGGCGTTCCTTGCCCTCGGTGGCTGCCAGACAGCCCCCCAAAAAGGCCTGACCCCTGCCCAGGTCGCTGTGCTCAAGCAGCAAGGTTTCGAACTTACTGACGAAGGCTGGGCATTCGGCCTGTCCGGCAAAGTGCTGTTCGGCAGTGACGTTGAAACCCTCAACCAGCCCAGTACCGACATCGTTCAACGCATCGGCAAGGCCCTGCTGGGCGTCGGTATCGAACGCGTGCGCGTCGACGGCCACACCGACGCCTCAGGTAAGGAAACCTACAACCAGCAACTGTCCCTGCGCCGCGCCAAAAGCGTGGCCACGGTGCTGCAAGGTGTAGGCATGAAAGAAGAAAACATCCAACTGCGCGGCCTGGGCAGCAGCGAACCGGTGGCGCCGAATACCACGGCAGCGGGGCGCACCGAAAATCGGCGAGTGTCGATTGTGGTGATTGCGGACTGAACCCGCCCCGCTAATCTCAATGTGAAACCCAATCAACTGTGGGAGCTGGCTTGCCTGCGATAGCGGTGTCTCAGTACTGGATGTACTGACCGACACACTGCCATCGCAGGCAAGCCAGCTCCCACAGTTGGTTTGCGGTGTGCTTGAAACAGCGTTTGCGAAGTAATTTCTCCGTAGGAAGTCTCTGCCATGACGAATCTTGATGGCTAGGTTGACGAGGTTTCGCTTTTTCGCACGAGGTCGGCTTATTTAAATGGCCGCTCTGAGTTGCCCCGAAGCTCATAGCGTTCATCCTCCACTACCCGCCACAAGCCGAGCCCCATGGACAACTCCGATATTGCGATCACGCTGGTCTTGATCTCTGCCTTCATGCACGCCACCTGGAACGCTGTTGTCCGCGCCGGCAACAGTCGCTTCATGACCTTGGCCATGGTGGATGGCACAGCGCTGGTGATATGCCTGTTGGCGCTGCCGCTTGTGAGCGCGCCGAGCCTCGATGTATGGGGCTACATCCTCGTCTCGGTGGGTCTCAATACGGTCTATCGGTTGTTTCTGATCAAAGCCTATGAGACGGGGGATTTCGGTCAGGTGTACCCGGTGATGCGTGGGATACCGCCCGTGCTGGCCGCGCTGTTTTCCTACTTTCTGTTGCATGAGCAGCTGTCACCCCAGGCGCTGGCGGGAGTGCTGCTGATTTGTGTGGGCATCATCAGCCTAACCTTTGTGCGCAGGATGACGGCGAAGATGTTCAAACCGATCCTGATGGCAACGTGTGCCGGAGCGTTTATCGCGGCTTACACGGTGGTGGACGCCAAAGGCGTAAGGGCCAGTGAGACGGTGTTGCAATACATCATCTACCTGACGGTGTTCCAGAGCATTCCGATCCCGGTGCTGGCGTTTTCCAGGGAGCGTTCAGCGTTGGCGAATGCGATCCGCGGGCATTGGCGAGTCGGCGTGTTAGGCGGTGTTTTTTACCTGGCGTCTTACGGGTTGGTATTGTTTGCGTTGTCATTGGACGCGGTGGCCAAGGTCTCAGCGCTGCGGGAAACCAGTGTTATTATCGGCGCCATTATTGCCGCGCTGCTTTTTAAAGAACGGTTCGGTTGGCGACGGATGCTGTCGGCATTCATCATTGTTTGCGGGATCATCTCTATCAAAGTGAGCACCTGATGGCCCAGCGTCCGCCTCCCACACCGATGCTTCAAGCCTTCGTCAGCGCTGCGCAAACCGGTAGTTTTGCGCGTGCGGCGTCGGAGCTTAACCTTACCGCGAGTGCCATCAGCCATCAGATTGCAGGCCTGGAGGAGTGGTGGGGCGTGCAGTTGTTTGAGCGGCATTCACGCGGCGTCAAGCTGACGTCCGCGGGGCAGGCGTTGTTGCCGGTTATCGATGGATTTTTCAAGGCACTGGATGGGGTGCTGCATTCACTCAACCCTTCAAAGCCCCGACCGCTGTATCTCTCCTGCACATCTTCCCTCTGTTCGACGTGGTTGATCCCCAGGATGCACGGCTCTCACACCGAGGCCTCGTTCAACCTTGATCTGGTGTTGACCAGCGTCGACATCAACAGCGCCAGCCTGGAGGCGCATCAATATGATGTCGCTGTGGTGATGGGGTACGGCGATTACCCGGATCATCATGTTGAACTGCTGATGCGTGACGCGGTATTCCCCGTTTGCTCGCCGGAATTTCTACAGTTGAAAGGGGACATCGCGTTGGAAGATGTCGCGCGATACCCGCTGATTCATCGGGTGGACGATCAGGTGTGTCCAGGGTGGGAAAGCTGGTTTGCGTTTCAGGGGCTGGCGGCGGCGCCTTATCATCATGGGCCTAGATTTCCGGATTCGAGCCTGGCGATCAGTCTGGCGGTAAGGGGCACAGGGATCGCACTGGGCAGGACTGCGTTGGTGTATGACCAATTGGAAAACGGTGCATTGGTTGCGTTGAAAAGCCCCGTGATGATGTCCCCTGCGGCCTACTACATCATTTGTCGAAATGGGCGGCAGTCAGAGCCGGATATTGCTCGGCTGATTGAATGGCTCAAGACGCGTGCGGGTGAGTTCCTGCGCGACGTTCGAGCTCGTTATCCGAATATTGCCGGGGCTGGTACGGTGTAAGTCTATGAACGATGTGACGCTCACCTGTAGGGCTGCGTTTTAATCCGCGAACCGCATCTCCCGTGTCTCCCCCATCAACAACCCCTGGTTCTGCTCCGTCACTTCCCTGATGTAGTCCCACAACAACGTTATCCGCTTCAACTTGCGCAAATCCTCCCGGCAATACATCCAAAATTGCCGCGTAATCGCTATCTGCTCCCCCAGCACCGGCAACAACCGTGGATCCTGCGCCGCTAAAAAGCACGGCAATATCGCCATCGACCGCCCCTGCTGCGCCGCCACGTACTGCGCGATTACGCTGGTACTGCGCAAACTGGCGCTGGCGCCGGGCACCACGTTGGCCAGGTACAGCAGCTCTGAGCTGAACGCCAAGTCATCCACATAGCTGATAAACGGGTGCTCGGCCAAATCCGCCGGTTTACGGATCGGCGGGTGTTGGTCCAGGTATTCCTGGGTGGCATACAGCTGCAATTTGTAATCACACAATTTGCAGCACACATAGGGCCCGTGTTCCGGCCGTTCCAGGGCGATGACGATGTCGGCTTCGCGCTTGGACAGGCTGATGAAGTGGGGCAGGGGCAGGATGTCCACCGAGATAGCGGGGTAGGTGTCGACGAAGTGGCTTAACTGCGGGGTGACGAAGAAGCTGCCGAACCCTTCGGTGCAGCCCATGCGCACATGCCCGGACAGCGCCACGCCCGACCCGGAGACTTGCTCGCAGGCCATGTGCAAAGTGCTTTCGATGGACTCGGCGTAACCCAGCAAACGCTGGCCCTCGGTGGTGAGCACGAAGCCATTGGTCCGGGATTTTTCGAACAGCAGCGTACCGAGGGACACTTCCAGTGAGCTGATGCGCCGCGACACCGTGGTGTAGTCCACCGCCAGGCGCTTGGCCGCCACGCTGGCCTTGCGGGTGCGGGCCACTTCGAGGAAAAACTTCAGGTCATCCCAGTTCAGGGAGCCCAGGGATGTGATGTTTTTTTGCATATTGGTCCGGCTTTTATGTGCGTTCTTATTAGAGATTTGCACATCTATACTCGAAAAACAGTCCGAACGCCTCATTTCCAAGGCGATTCACGCGCCTTGTCTCTGCATAACTACAAGATTGGAGACCACATGAACGCATCTGCCGATATTTCCGTGCAACAGGTCAAGCTGCTGATCAACGGTGAGTGGGTCGAGTCCAAGACCACCGAGTGGCACGACATCGTCAACCCGGCCACCCAAGAGGTGCTGGCCAAAGTCCCCTTCGCCACCGCCGATGAAGTCAACGCTGCCATCGACGCCGCCCATCGCGCCTTCCAGACCTGGAAGCTGACGCCGATCGGCGCGCGCATGCGCATCATGCTCAAGCTGCAAGCCTTGATCCGCGAACACTCCAAGCGCATCGCCGTGGTCCTCAGCGCTGAGCAGGGCAAGACCATTGCCGATGCCGAGGGCGATATTTTCCGTGGCCTGGAAGTGGTGGAGCACGCCTGCTCCATCGGCACCCTGCAAATGGGCGAGTTCGCTGAGAACGTCGCCGGTGGCGTCGACACCTACACCCTGCGCCAACCGATCGGCGTGTGCGCCGGCATCACCCCGTTCAACTTTCCGGCGATGATCCCGTTGTGGATGTTCCCGATGGCCATCGCCTGCGGTAACACCTTCGTGCTCAAACCGTCCGAGCAGGACCCGTTGTCGACGATGCTGCTGGTGGAGCTGGCGCTGGAAGCCGGTGTGCCGGCTGGCGTGCTCAACGTGGTGCACGGCGGCAAGGACGTGGTGGATGCGCTGTGCACCCACAAAGACATCAAGGCCGTATCCTTCGTCGGCTCGACCGCCGTGGGCACTCACGTCTACGACCTGGCCGGCAAACACGGCAAGCGTGTGCAATCGATGATGGGCGCCAAGAACCACGCCGTGGTGCTGCCGGATGCCAACCGCGAACACACCCTCAATGCCCTGGTCGGCGCCGGTTTTGGTGCGGCGGGCCAGCGCTGCATGGCCACTTCGGTGGTGGTGCTGGTGGGCGCGTCCAAGCAATGGCTGCCGGACCTGAAAGCATTGGCGCAGAAACTCAAGGTCAACGCTGGCAGCGAAGCGGGCACGGATGTCGGCCCGGTGATCTCCAAGCGCGCCAAGGCACGCATCCTGGACCTGATCGAAAGCGGCGTGAAAGAAGGCGCCAAGCTGGAGCTGGACGGCCGCGACATCAAGGTGCCGGGCTTTGAGCAAGGCAACTTTGTCGGCCCGACCCTGTTCTCGGGCGTGACTACCGACATGCAGATCTACACCCAGGAAATCTTCGGCCCGGTGCTGGTGGTGATCGAGGTTGCGACCTTGGATGAAGCCATCGCCCTGGTCAACGCCAACCCGTTCGGCAACGGCACCGGCCTGTTCACCCAGAGTGGCGCGGCGGCGCGCAAGTTCCAGAGCGAAATCGACGTGGGCCAGGTCGGCATCAACATCCCGATCCCGGTGCCGGTACCGTTCTTCAGCTTCACCGGCTCCCGTGGTTCCAAGCTCGGCGACCTGGGTCCGTACGGCAAACAAGTGGTGCAGTTCTACACCCAGACCAAGACCGTCACCAGCCGTTGGTTCGACGACGACACGGTCAACGATGGCGTCAACACCACCATCAACCTGCGCTGACTCCGGGAGACGACCATGAAGATTGCATTTATCGGCCTGGGCAACATGGGTGCGCCCATGGCCCGCAACCTGATCAAGGCCGGCCACGTGCTGAACCTGTTCGACCTGAACCAAGCCGTGCTCAAGGAACTGGCCGAACTGGGCGGCACCATCAGCGATTCACCGCGTGATGCGGCCACCGGCGCTGAACTGGTGATCACCATGCTGCCCGCCGCCGCCCATGTGCGCAGCGTGTGGCTGAATGAAGACGGCGTACTCGCCGGCATTGGCAAAGGCGTGCCGGCGGTGGATTGCAGCACCATCGACCCGCAGACCATCCGCGACGTCGCGACAGTGGCGGCCAAGCAAGGTGTGGCCGTGGCCGACGCCCCCGTCTCCGGAGGCACCGGCGGCGCCGCGGCAGGGACGTTGACCTTCATGGTCGGTGCCACCGCGGACCTGTTCGCGACCCTGCAACCGGTGCTGGCGCAGATGGGCCGCAACATCGTGCACTGCGGCGACGTGGGCACCGGGCAAATCGCGAAGATCTGCAACAACCTGCTGTTGGGGATCAGCATGGTCGGCGTCAGCGAAGCCATGGCCTTGGGCGACGCATTGGGCATCGACACCCAGGTGCTGGCGGGGATCATCAACAGCTCGACCGGGCGTTGCTGGAGTTCTGACACCTACAACCCGTGGCCCGGCGTGATTGAAACGGCGCCGTCGTCCCGTGGCTATACCGGTGGTTTTGGCGCGGACCTGATGCTCAAGGACCTGGGCCTGGCCACCGAAGCTGCGCGTCAGGCCAAGCAACCGGTGATTCTCGGCGCTGTGGCCCAGCAGTTGTATCAATCGATGAGCCAGCGTGGGGAAGGGGGCAAGGACTTTTCGGCGATCATCAACAGCTATCGCAAGCCCAAGTAGGGGCGTTTCCGGGAACCCACCGTGGGTGGGTTCCCGGGTTTTTGCGGCTCAAGCAAACACAAAATACTTACGCACCGTCTCAACCACTTCCCACGTCCCCTTCATCCCCGGCTCCACCACGAAGATATCCCCAGCCCGCAGGTGAATCGGCTCCAGGCCTTCTGGGGTGATGATGCAGTAGCCTTCCTGGAAGTGGCAGTATTCCCACTTCACGTAGTCCACGTACCACTTGCCCGGGGTGCAAATCCAGGTGCCCATGATCTTGCTGCCGTCTTCGCTGGTGTAGGCGTTGAGGTTGACGGTGTGCGGGTCGCCTTCGAGTTTTTCCCATTTGCAGGCGTCCAGGACCGGCAAGGGGTGGGTGTCGCGCAGTACGGTGATGGGCTTGGACATGATGTCTCCAGGGCAGGGAATGGAAAGAGCCACCCTAAGGCCTTGGGCTTAGCAACAGTGGTCTGAACTCGACATCGGGATGCCCAGAAGCGCAGGTCCTGCACAATGCAAAACCCTGTAGGAGCCGGGGGGGGGGGGGGGGGGGGGGGGGGGGGGGGGAGGGGGGGGGGGGGGGAGGGGGGGGGGGGGGGGGGGGGGGGGGGGGGGGGGGGGGGGGGGGGGGGGGGGGGGGGGGGG
>NZ_JBWKRS010000061.1:0-18018 GCF_059419385.1 Pseudomonas sp. GW821-FHT05H12
CCCCCCCCCCCCCCCCCCCCCCCCCCCCCCCCCCCCCCCCCCCCCCCCCCCCCCCCCCCCCCCCCCCGGCTCCTACAGGTTGGGGCGTCATGTGCTCCAAATTCGAGGTGAAATCGCTTCTCGGCCGAGGACGGCCGGGCGCAACAGGCGCCATAAATCAATCAACCAGGCCCGCGCATGCAGCGCTTCACTGGCCAGGCAACGGGCAACCAGCAAGCCCGGCAATTGGGTCAAGTCACCGCGCACCCCATGGGGCAGGGCGCGGCATTGCTCAAGTAATTCGGGGTCGATATCAGCCGTCAGCAGCAGTGTTGCGAACACCGGTTGGCCATCCAGGCCGATGGGCGAGTCGAGCAAACCATCGGCGCCTACAATGCGCTGGCGCTCATGCCAGAGCAACTGGCCGTCGCGGCGGATATCCAGGTGCGATTGAAAGTGGCCGAGGTCGAAGCGCTCGCCACTGGCCGGGCGGCCGAGGGCGACCACGTCCCAGTAAAACAGACGGGCATCGCCTTGCAGCTCAATGCGCGTAGTAAGTTCGGCCTGGGCAGCGCTGAACACGATGGTTTCCTGGGGCAGCCATTCCAGGGTGGCACCGGCTTCCACGGTGAGGTCCAGTTGCTGATAGGCCGGGCCGTTGGCGCGATACCACTTGGCCGCGCCAGGGCTGGTCAACTGCGCCCAGGCCCCCGCGCCGATGCGGGCGCGGATATCCAGGCGGTCACCGCCGGCAATGCCGCCGGGCGGGTGCACGATGATGTGCTGGCACACTTCGGGGCCTTCGGCGTACAGGTGCTTTTGCACGCGCAGCGGCCCAAGGTGGCGACGCATCACTGGGCGCGTGGTATCGCCGAAACGCGCATAGCCGAGTTCCAGCTCGGCGTGCCAACTGGGGGTGAACAGGGCAGGGGTAACGGGCAGGTTCATGGTGTGTGCTTATCGTCAGGACGCTACAGATTAGATCGTTACGAGCCCGCGTACACCCTCGGCTTCCATATTTTCACCCAGGCCCTGCTGCACGATTTCACCGCGGGACATCACCAGGTACTGGTCGGCCAGTTCGGCGGCAAAGTCGTAAAACTGCTCCACCAACAGGATCGCCATGTCGCCACGGGCCGCGAGCTTCTTGATCACCGCGCCGATCTCCTTGATCACCGAGGGCTGGATGCCTTCGGTGGGTTCGTCGAGGATCAGCAGGCGTGGGCGGCTGGCCAGCGCACGGCCGATCGCCAACTGCTGTTGTTGGCCGCCCGACAGGTCGCCGCCACGGCGATGTTTCATCTGCAGCAGCACGGGGAACAGCTCGTAGATAAACGCCGGCACTTCCTTGGCTTCGGAGCCGGGGAAGCGCGCCAGGCCCATCAGCAGGTTTTCTTCCACGGTCAGGCGCCCGAAAATCTCCCGGCCCTGGGGCACGTAGGCGATGCCGGCGTGCACACGCTGGTGCGGCTTGAAGCCGGTGATGGCCTTGCCTTCCCAGGTCACTGCGCCTTCCTTGGAGGGCAGCAGGCCCATCAGGCATTTGAGCAAGGTGGTCTTGCCCACGCCGTTACGCCCGAGCAGGCAGGTGACTTCGCCGACCTTCACGTCAAAGGACAGCCCGCGCAGGATGTGGCTACCGCCGTAATACTGGTGCAGCTTGTCGACTTGCAGCATTCTCAAATTCTCCTCGGTTCCCTGATGGGAACCGGATCAACTGTGAGAGCTGGCTTGCCTGCGATGGCGGTGTGTCAGTCAACATCGTTATCGCAGGCAAGCCAGCTCCCCCATAAAACAGTCCGTGTCTGGGTTAGCGGCCGAGGTAAACCTCGATCACCCGCTCGTTGTCCTGCACCTGTTCCAGCGACCCTTCGGCCAGCACGCTGCCCTGGTGCAGCACGGTGACGTGGTCGGCAATCGAGCCGACAAAGCCCATGTCGTGCTCCACCACCATCAGCGAATGCTTGCCCGCCAGGCGCTTGAACAGGTCGGCGGTGAATTCGGTCTCGGCGTCGGTCATGCCCGCCACCGGTTCGTCCAGCAGCAACAATTGCGGGTCTTGCATCAGCAGCATCCCGATTTCCAGGAACTGCTTCTGGCCGTGGGACAGCAACCCGGCCGGGCGCTGCGCCGAGGCGGTGAGGCGGATGGTGTCGAGCACTTCCTCGATACGGTCTTTCTGCTCACCGCTCAGGCGTGCGCGCAGGCTGGCCCACACCGACTTGTCGGTCTTCTGCGCCAGTTCCAGGTTCTCGAACACACTGAGGGCTTCAAACACAGTGGGCTTCTGGAACTTGCGGCCGATGCCGGCCTGGGCGATCTGCACTTCGCTCAGGCGAGTCAGGTCCAGGTGTTCGCCAAACCAGGCCGTGCCATGGCTGGGCCGGGTCTTGCCGGTGATCACGTCCATCAGCGTGGTCTTGCCTGCGCCGTTGGGGCCGATGATGCAACGCAGCTCACCCACGCCGATGTAGAGGTTCAGGTTGTTGAGCGCCTTGAAGCCGTCGAAGCTGACGCTGATGTCTTCCAGGCTCAGGATGGTGCCGTGGCGTGTGTTCAGGCCCGGACCTGCCGCCTGGCCAATACCGATGGCGTCGCGGCCGGTGCCGGCGTCGAAAATAGGTTCGAGCATGACGTTTCTCACTTCTTCAGCAGCCCGATCACGCCCTTGGGCAGGTACAGGGTGACGATGATGAACAGCGCCCCGAGGAAGAACAGCCAGTATTCCGGGAAGGCCACGGTGAACCAACTCTTCATGCCATTGACCACACCGGCACCGAGCAGCGGGCCGATCAAGGTGCCGCGCCCGCCCAGGGCTACCCACACGGCGGCTTCGATGGAGTTGGTCGGCGACATTTCGCTGGGGTTGATGATGCCCACCTGCGGCACATACAACGCGCCGGCCAAGCCGCACAGCACCGCACTTAATACCCACACGAACAGCTTGAAACCTCGAGGGTCGTAGCCGCAGAACATCAGGCGGTTTTCCGCGTCGCGCAGGGCGGTCAGTACCCGGCCGAACTTGCTGCGGGCCAGGCGCCAGCCGATGAACAGGCTCGCCACCAGAAGCACTACCGTGGCCACGAACAGCACCGCGCGCGTGCCCGGCTCGGTGATGCCAAAGCCGAGGATGCTGCGAAAGTTGGTGAACCCGTTATTGCCGCCAAAACCGGTCTCGTTGCGAAAGAACAGCAGCATGCCGGCGAAGGTCAGGGCCTGGGTCATGATTGAGAAGTACACGCCCTTGATCCGCGAACGAAAGGCGAAGAAGCCGAACACCAGCGCCAGCAGACCCGGCGCCAACACCACCAGGCACATCGCCCAGAGGAAGTGCTCGGTGCCCACCCAGTACCACGGCAATTCGGTCCAGGAGAGGAAGGTCATGAATGCCGGCAACTCATCGCCGGAGGCCTGGCGCATCAGGTACATGCCCATCGCATAACCGCCCAGGGCGAAGAACAGGCCGTGGCCGAGGGACAACATGCCGGCATAGCCCCACACCAGGTCCAGGGCGAGGGCGACGATGGCGTAGCAGAGGATCTTGCCCACCAGCGTCAGGGTGTAGGCCGAGACATGCAGGGCATTCTCCGCGGGTAACAGCGACAACAGCGGCAGTGCCAGCAGCACGGCGAGGATCACCACGCCCACCGTAATCGTCACCTTGGGGCCGGCCTTTTGCGTGGCCGTGAGCATCAATGGCTGGTTCATCAGTCGATCACCCGTCCTTTCAGTGCGAAGAGTCCCTGCGGGCGTTTCTGGATAAACAGAATGATCAGCGCGAGGATCAGGATCTTGCCGAGCACGGCGCCGATCTGCGGTTCCAGAATCTTGTTGGCGATGCCCAGCCCGAAGGCGGCCATGACGCTACCCGCCAACTGCCCGACACCACCGAGTACCACCACAAGGAAGGAGTCGATGATGTAGCTCTGGCCCAGGTCCGGGCCGACGTTGCCGATCTGGCTCAGCGCCACGCCGCCCAAGCCCGCGATACCGGAACCCAGGCCGAACGCGAGCATGTCCACGCGGCCAGTGGGTACGCCGCAGCAGGCGGCCATGTTGCGGTTCTGGGTCACGGCCCGCACGTTCAGGCCCAGGCGCGTCTTGTTCAGCAGCAGCCAGGTCAGCACCACCACGCACAGCGCAAAAGCGATGATTACGATGCGGTTGTACGGCAACACCAGGTTGGGCAGCACCTGGATGCCACCGGACAGCCATTCGGGGTTGGACACTTCGACGTTCTGCGCGCCGAACACCAGGCGCACCAACTGGATCAGCATCAGGCTGATGCCCCAGGTGGCCAGCAGGGTTTCCAACGGCCGGCCATACAGGTGGCGAATCACCGTGCGTTCCAACGCCATGCCGATGGCCGCGGTGACAAAAAACGCCACCGGCAACGCGATCAGTGGGTAGAACTCGATGGCGCCAGGCACATAGCGCTGCATCAGCAACTGCACCACATACGTGGAGTAGGCGCCGAGCATCAGCATTTCCCCATGGGCCATGTTGATCACGCCGAGCAGGCCGAAGGTGATCGCCAGGCCCAGGGCGGCCAGTAGCAGGATCGAACCCAGGGACATGCCGCTGAAGGCCTGGCCGAGAATTTCACCCAACATCAGTTTGCGTTTGACCTGCGCCAGGCTGGTCTCGGCGGCGGTGTGCACGGCGGCATCGGTTTCGACACCGGGGGCGAGCAGCGCTTCAAGCCGCGTGCGCGCCAGCGGGTCGCCGGTGCTGCCGAGCAGACGCACGGCGGCGAGACGCACCACGGGGTCAGGGTCGACCAGTTGCAGGTTGGCCAGGGCGAGGCTGAGGGCGGTGTGCACATCCTCGTCTGTCTCGGCGGCGACCTGCTGGTCGAGGAATTTGAGCTGCGCAGGCTGTGCGCTTTTTTGCAGGGTTACCGCGGCGGCCAGGCGCACCTTGGGGTCGGCGGCGAGCAGTTGCTGGCTGGCTTGTACGTTGTCGATCAGGCTGCGCAGGCGGTTGTTCAGGCGCACGGTTTTGGTTTCACCGTTGACCGTGAGTAGGCCTTGTTGCAGGGCGTCCACCAACTCGATACGCGCAGGATCCGGCTGGGCGGCCCAGTCCTGGAGCAGCTTGGCTTGTTGGGCTGGGTTGGCGGCGAGGAAGTCGTCGGCGTCGCTGGCATGTGCTGCGAAGGGCAGCACAAGCAGGGCCGTGAGGATGAAGCGGTACAGGGCAGTGGGCATAACAAAGTGTCCTGATCATGCACGGACTTTGTAGGAGCTGGCTTGCCGGCGATGGCGGTCTGTCAGGTTGACCGCATCAAGCTGATCGCCGGCAAGCCGGCTCCTACAGGAGTTGTGTTTCTAGGCTTAGTTGCTCTTGACGGCGTAATCCGGCTTCTTGTCATTGCCCGGGATGTACGGGCTCCACGGCTGGGCGCGGATCGGCTTGTCGGTCTGCCACACCACCGAGAACTGCCCGTCAGCCTGGATCTCGCCGATCATCACCGGCTTGTGCAGGTGGTGGTTGGTCTTGTCCATGGTCAGGGTGAAGCCGGAGGGCGCGGCGAAGGTCTGGCCGGCCAGGGCTTCACGCACTTTGTCGACGTCGGTGGACTTGGCTTTCTCCGCCGCCTGCGCCCACATATGGATGCCCACGTAGGTGGCTTCCATCGGGTCGTTGGTCACGGCCTTGTCTGCGCCCGGCAGGTTGTGGGCCTTGGCATAGGCCTTCCAGTCGGCGACGAATTTTTTGTTCACCGGGTTCTCCACCGACTGGAAGTAGTTCCAGGCGGCGAGGTTGCCCACCAGCGGCTTGGTGTCGATGCCGCGCAGTTCTTCTTCGCCCACCGAGAACGCCACCACGGGTACGTCGGTGGCCTTCAGGCCTTGGTTGGCCAGCTCTTTGTAGAACGGCACGTTGGAGTCGCCGTTCACGGTGGAGATCACCGCCGTCTTGCCGCCGGCCGAGAACTTCTTGATGTTGGCGACGATGGTCTGGTAATCGGCGTGGCCGAACGGGGTATAGACCTCTTCGATGTCTTTGTCCGCGACGCCTTTGGAGTGCAGGAACGAACGCAAAATCTTGTTGGTGGTGCGCGGGTACACGTAGTCGGTGCCCAGCAGGAAGAAGCGCTTGGCGCCGCCGCCTTCCTCGCTCATCAGGTATTCCACGGCGGGGATGGCTTGCTGGTTCGGCGCGGCGCCGGTGTAGAACACGTTCGGCGACATCTCTTCGCCTTCGTACTGCACCGGGTAGAACAGCAGGCCGTTGAGTTCTTCAAACACTGGCAACACGGACTTGCGCGACACCGAGGTCCAGCAGCCGAACACCACGGCCACCTTGTCCTGGGTCAGCAACTGCCGGCCTTTCTCGGCGAACAGCGGCCAGTTGGACGCCGGGTCCACGACCACCGGTTCGAGCATCTTGCCGTTCACGCCACCCTTGGCGTTGATCTCGTCAATGGTCATCAGCGCCATGTCTTTGAGCGAGGTTTCGGAGATGGCCATGGTGCCGGACAACGAGTGCAGGATGCCGACCTTGATGGTCTCGGCGGCCTGCACGGTCCAGGTCATGCCCATGGCGGCAATGGATGCCGAAAGAGTGAAAGCCTTGATCAAGCTGCGACGCTTCATGGTGCGATCTCCGAGAACCCAAGTGGTGTTGTTGGACAGATGGGAGGGCGATTGCAAGGGCTGTGCCTGCTTTGCCGAGGGCCGCGTTCAAGGGGGATCAGGCCGTGCAATCCGCGGACGACGCACTGAATAAGCGCCGGTTCGGCGGAGCGCAAAGGGCGGGGCACTGTCTTGGTGCGAGGGGCGGTTAACTATGTAGCGCCCTCAGAATCAGGGGGTGTTCAGGATGATGGAACATCCAAACTTGTTACTAGGAGTCATCATGGACGATCAACCCCTGCGCGAAAAACGCGCAACCCCGGCGCGCGGTCACGCCAAACTCGGCACGCTGAGTCCTGCCTTTAAAAGCGCGGATGAAGTGGCGCGCTACCTCCATGGCCGGGTAGGCCTGAATCTGCAGGTGGAGTACGGCAGTGTGATTCTGCGGCGTTCGGCCGATGGCCTTTTCGTCGGCACTGAGCCGATTTCGGACCGGCCGACCGTGTTCAATTTCAATCTTTTGCTCGACGACAATGCCGGCAACACAGCCTATCTTGAGCCGGAGGGTTATCAGATCGTTGCCAGCTGGCATACGCACCCCAATAGCGCCGCGCAGACTGCCCGCCGTAATCCCAAATGGACCGCGCACCAGGTCACGGCTTTCCTGGATTTTTATTCTTCAGAAGACGTGCTGTTCAATTATCAGAACCGCCGTCAGTTCAACACCGCTTACCTGTCAGGCCCTGCCGGTACGCTGATCGCGTTTCAGTTCGATGAGTCGCCTGCGGCCGCTAACTATTACCGATGGCTGGCGACCAATGGCAGCTTCGACTCCCCGGATGCCCACGATGGAACGCTGGAGGGTTTTTACAAGAAGCTGGCGTCGGTTGGGCGCCTGACCTTTTTGCTCAGCAGCCCTTATTGGGGCGGCTCCGTGGGCCAGGTTCCGGCTGATTGGGAACCGTACAAACCATGGCCGGTGTTCCCGGACGTTCTGCGTGCGCTGTCGCGGGCCGCGTCGCAGATCCAGCGCAAACCCAACGTGCGCCAGCAGGTATTGATTTTGGAGGCCGATACAGAGGCGGCCTATGTCGCGCGTGATCCCGACCCGCTCGACGATGCGGTGAAAGACTTGCCCAGGTTTCCCGTTGGCTATCACCTATACGGTATTTACGTTCACTCTCGGCCACTGCCTGTTCAATATCCCACGCTGGAAAACTGGCTGTATAAAAACTTCATCAGCCCGCTGGAACTTGCTCAGCACATCGTGCGGTTTCGTCAGTATGGCCAGGGGCCGCAATCCACCCTGGGCGCGTCGTTGTATATCCGCCTGCGGGACGAGGCGGTCTTGCGCTATCGCTTTTCCGGTTCATCGCTTGAGTCCCAGCTGTTTAAGCAGGCACAGGATGGCCAGGTGACCGACAACGGCCAGCAAGCCGCGCTGCTCGACGGTTCGATGCTGGCGCGCGATTTTGTGCGGCAGGTCGCTGCTGCGGGCGAGCTGACGGTCGAAAAGACCAGCGCACTGTGGGACCGCAGCGGCGTGGTCAATGAGCATTGGTTGCCCTATTCCCGGTTTGCCCTGCCGTCGTTGAGCAGTGCGTATTTGTCAGCCGACGACGCGGCGCGCTTTGTTCACGGGAATATCGGTGGGCGCCGCGAGCAGATACTCGGCGGGGTGATCCTCAAACGTGCCGACGGACGTTTTGTCGTGACCGAGCCGGTCCCCACCGGGCCTCGGCCCTTTGCTTTCAACGGGCTCTATCCGGTTGATCGCCAGGGCATCCCGATTATCCTGCACCCCGGGCACAGCCTGCATGCGCGCTATGCCTCACGGGAGGCGCTTTCGATCACTGACCCGGCCTACGTTGCCCGGCTCAAATGGACCCGGCAGGAGGCGGAGCTGAGTGCGCAAATGTTTCATCCGCAGGATGTGGAAGATCTGTTGCGCTCGGGACTCGTGGGTTATTTGTCGGGCGCCGAGGATAGCCTTGTCGCGTGCGACCTGTCTTTCACACATTCAGACTGGCGCATGCAGTGGATGAGCGCGTCCGACAATGGCACGAGTGTGATAGCAAAAAAACTCACTGACGGTACGATCAAACCCGCCGATGTCGTCAGGACGCTGGCCGAATCGGGCAAGTTAAGAGTGGTCATCGGCAACGCCTTGTGGGGGCCTGCCGACTTTGTCGAGTTGGACTGGGGCCCCAGGGCGCGTGCGCTTGAGTTCCAGCGACCGGCGATGGTCAGTCATGGAGCCATTTTCAAACGTGCTGACGACGCCGCCAGCGACCTGCATCGACGCGACCCGTTGGACCATGCACAGCATTTTGTCGGCCGCTACTTCGCGTTCATTCTCAAGCACGAAAGCCGGGAGGAATATGTCGCCAGCGAGTTGATTCCGGTGACGGTGAAGTCCCCGCTGTTGTCCCTTGCCAGCCTGTATGGCGACCAGTTGCCGGATGGCTTCGGTTGTTACAGCCTGTATTACGCCAACCAGTTTGTCGGCAATGGTTCGGCCACCTGGTTGAAGCAGGTGTTTATCGAACCTGAGGATTTGAGTGCGGCAATTGCCCAGGCAAGGGCCGAAACCCTTCAGCCGCCACGCGGTGCTCCGGTGTACATCGCGCCACCGGAAGGCGCCCTATTGTGTTACCAGTCGCCGTCCACTAAAGGAATGTTTGAGCGAAGCAGCGAGGCAGATGCGCTCGACAGCATACAAGCCAAGCTGAACATCGGCACATTGCTGCCGCTCCAGTTCGTTCGCCGGGTGGCGTCTACCGGTCATTTACGAGTGGTTCAGACCAGCCACTGCTGGGGACTCACAGGCGACATAGGGGGGCTGTGGGTACCCTATGAAAACCTGCAGCGGGGTCGCCTCAGCCCAGTGTTCCCGTCTGTGGATGATGCTGCGCAGTACATCCGTCGCCGCGTCACGCCTGACCTTGAGCAATCCTATGGCGGTGTTATTTTGCGCAGGGATGACGGTGGTTTCATCGCCAGCGAACCTGTGCGCGTGCCGGATGAAGTCTTCGATATCAAACGGATCTTCCCTGATGAAATGGTGACGCGTGGGCTTTATCCACAGCGCACGACGGTGGTAGCCACCTACCACTCCAGGCCTGCGATGCAGTGGCCATTTTTGCTGTCACCGGCTCAATCGGCGGTGTACGGAAACATGTTTTCCACACGCCTGTTGGCTCAGGCGCTCTCCGTTGAACATTTACGTTACCTCCACTACCTTTTGGCGCCCGACGGCGCATTGGTGCGGCTGAAGGCGCGCCCGGATTTGACGCGCCCGCAGATCTCAGCCACCGAGCTCATCATGCGGCCGAGCAATCGTCGTGACTGGCTCAACGGGACGCTTGAGCGCCAGATTCGCGAAGGTGAGTTGGCACCCGAGGAGTACGTGAGGCGTGTAAGCAACACCTTTGAATTGCACGTGATCGCTGGCAGTACGATGTGGGGCGCACCTGGACCGGTTGCGGGGTGGGGGCCGTTTGCCAAGCGCACACTGGGCGGCCGACGCTACCTTCAAGCCACTGTCGACCCGGCGTTCAGCGCGCTGCATGCCCAGGCAGATGACGCCGCGCGTTATGCCCATGAGCTGGCGGGCTCAAGAGAGGTGGCTCAGTTTGGCTACGTGCTGCAGTCGACCGCTAACGGGCACTTTGTGGCGACGTTGCCAGTGGCCGAAGAGGGTTCGGAGTTGGCGCACCGGCGGATATTTGCGGATGACGGTTACCCCTATCGTTATCAAATGGCGGGTATGTATGTGTGTGGTCTGCAATGGGGGGACATTCAGCCTGGCGGCCAGATAGTGACCCAGGATTCCATTTATCGCGGGTTGATCCTTCCCTCCCGTGTGATACAGGCGATGTATCAGGTGCATGCCACGGCGGGCCGTGCGGCGATGCCGCTTTATCTGTCGTGTGCCGATGGCGCCTTGCTGAAGTTCATTGTGAGCAATGACCGCTTTATCGATTATAGGGATGACTACCGATTAAAGCGGCTTGAGCTCAGCCCCCGCGATTACATCCGGCGTATGGCGGCCGCTGGCGAGTTGAGCATTCTGGTGCCCAGCGATCATTGGCCGGGCATTGGCGTGGTGGATACGCAGTGGCAGCCGGGGCGCTCTCGCGGCGCTTTATCGACAGGGCATAACCAATGGGCACTGGGGCCCGTGTTCGCGCATCGCGATGATGCTGCGGGATTCGTCCATGACCGGGCGGGCGTGTTTACAGGCCAACAGTCGATCAGTGCGTTGCTTGAAAAAGGCGCGGACAACAGGCATGTGCCAGTCCTGGCATTTACCGACGACGGTTTCCCATCGCGTGCCGCCGCGCATTTGTTTACAGGCGAATCGAAGCAGTGGCCGACGGGCTATCAGGTCAGCGCAGCCTACCCGTTGTTTCACGCAGGGTTGGACCAGGTGCAAAACGGTGTTGAACGTTCGTATGCGGAATATTTCGTGTCATGGCGCGAGTTAGGGTTTTACCTGTACGAGCTGAAAAAACGGAAACTTCCCATTACTGGTTTTTACCTGACAGCGCGGGATGGCGCCTTGTTGAGCTACACCCCGACCTTTGGCCAGGACGAGGCCAACCTGTTGACGGGCAGCGGCAGGTGGACCGCCGAGGGGGGGTATACACGCTTCGCCCCGACGCCTTCGCATGTTCTCTCTGAGCTGGCGCGACTCGGTCAGTTCCGGGTATTGCGCCACGGTGCGTTCTGGACGATCCGAACGCTGGTGAACAGCGACCTGAAACTGCCAGGTAATACGATTTACCGGCCGGACAGGGATGAGCTGTGACCTATTCGTTCTAGCGCTTGCGCATCAACCCGATAAAAAACAGCCCGCCAATCGCCGCCGTCGCCACGCCAATCGGCAAATCTTCGGGGGCGATCAGGGTGCGGGCGGCCACGTCCACCCACACCAGAAACAGGCTGCCGAGCAGCGCACACACCGGCAGTAGGCGGCGATGCTCGGCGCCCACCAGGCGCCGGGCAATGTGCGGCACCATCAGCCCGACAAAGCCGATGGAACCGCTGATGGACACCAGCACGCCGGTCATCAATGAGGCCACCAGGAACACTTTCAGGCGCACATTGCGGGCGTTGAGGCCAAGCGTCACGGCGGTCTGTTCGCCGGCCATCAGCGCATTCAACGGCCGGGCCATGCCCACCAGCACCAGCAAGCCCAGCAGCACGGTGGCGCTGGGAATAGCCAGCAGTTCCCAGCGGGCCAGACCGAGGCCGCCGAGCATCCAGAACATCACCGCCGACGCAGCGCGATGGTCGCCCATGAACAGCAGCAGATTGGCCGCCGCCATCATCACGAACGACACCGCCACACCACACAGCAACAGGCGATCGCTTTCCAGGCGCCCATTGCGACTGGCCACCGCCAGCACCACCAGCATGCTCAGCAGCGCACCGATAAACGCGGCGATAGGCAAGGTCAGCAGCCCGACGATCTCGCCCACGTGCAGCACCACGATCACCGCGCCGAGGGTGGCGCCGGAGGTGACTCCCAGCAGGTGCGGGTCAGCCAATGGGTTGCGCGTGACCGCCTGCAACACGGCGCCGATCAACGCTAGCCCCGCACCGACCAAAGCGCCAAGCAGCATGCGCGGTACACGGATCAACCAGACAATATGTTCCTGCCCGGACGACCAACTCGCCTCACCCACGCCAAAGGCCTTGAACAGCACGATGCGCCACACCACCTCCACCGGCACCCGCGCCGGGCCGAAGCCCAGGGAGATCACGCAAGAGACCAGCAGCACCGCCGCGAGGGTGGCGAGTAAAAAGGCGTAGCGACGGGTGATCATTCGCCGTGGAACCCCTTGGCCAGGGTTTCGACCGCCAGCACGTTGTCGATGCCTGGCGTGGCCTGCACGTAGGGGATCACGATAAACCGCTGGTTCCTGATCGCGTCCACGGCTTGCAGTGCCGGGTTATTCAGCAGGAATTGCTCCTTTTGCTCGGCGGTGATTTCGCTGTAGTCGACGATCACGATCACCTGCGGGTTGCGCTCCACCACGGTCTCCCAGTTGACCCGGGTCCAGCTGGCATCCACATCATCGAGAATATTGCGCCCACCCGCCGCATCGATCAGCGCTTGTGGCATGCCGAGACGGCCGGAGGTCATGGCGCGGTCTTCGCCGCTGTCATACAGGAATACGCGGGGCTTGTCGGCAGGCAGGTCGCTTTGCACGTTGGCCACTTGCGCCTGCATCTGTGCGATCAGCGCGTTGGCGCGGTCTTGCACGTCGAAGATCTTGCCCAGGTTGCGCAGGTCGTTATAGGTGTCGTCCAGCGTGGCGGCCGGGCGCTTCATCACGAACGCGCAAGACTCGGTCAGCTCGTACACGTTGATGCCCAGCGGTTGCAGGGTACTGGGTGTGAGGTCACCGCCCACGCGCATGCCGTAATCCCAGCCGGCGAAGAAGAAGTCCACGTTGGCATTGAGCAGGGTTTCCACCGACGGGTACTTGCTGGCCAGCTCCGGCAGGCCGTCGAGGATCTCGGCCATTTCGGGGGTGACCGACTTCCAGCCGGTCACACCGCTGTAGCCGGCCATGTGCGACTTTAGGCCCAGGGCGAGCATCATCTGGGTCATGTTGATGTCGTGGCTCACCGCGTGTTTCGGCGCTTCCTGGAAGGTCACGTCGCGGTTGCAACTCTTGATGGTTACCGGGTAATGGGTGGCTTCGGCGAACGCTTGAGAGGTTCCGAGCAGCAGGGCGAAGGCGATGAGGGCGCGAGGGATCATGATTGGGTAATCCAGGTGATTCGGGGGTAGCCGGACAAAGGATGGGTGTCGATCAGTGCCTCGACGCCAAACACGTCGCGCAGCAGTTCGACGGTCAGCACTTCATGGGGCGTGCCGCTGGCGACGATGCGCCCGTGGTTGATGACGTACAGGCGGTCGCAAAAGGCGGCGGCGAGGTTCAGGTCGTGGATGCTGGCGAGCGTGCCGATGTTCAGGCGCTTGACCAACCGCAGCAACTCAAGCTGATAGCGTGGGTCAAGGTGGTTGGTCGGCTCGTCGAGGATCAGCAGTTGCGGCTGTTGGGCCAGGGCGCGGGCCAGGATCACGCGTTGTTTTTCACCGCCCGAGAGGGTCGCAAAGGCATGGTCTTCGAAGCCCAGCATGCCGACGGATTCCAGCGCTTGTTGGATCAGCTGTTGATCCTGCAGCGTGTCACTGTCGAACAGGCCTTTGTGTGGCGTGCGGCCCATGGCAACCACCTCGTCCACCCGTAGGCCGAAGGCATCGGGGAATTCCTGCAGCACCACGGCGATGCGTTGCGCGCACCATTTGGCGCTGTGTTTCCACACGTTCTGGTGGGCGAGCGACACGTCACCCTGATCCGGCCGGGTGAACCGATAAGCGCAGCGCAGGAGGCTGGTCTTGCCGCTGCCATTGGGCCCGATCAGCCCGACGAACTCACCTTCACCGACCTGCAGGCTGGCGTCGCACAAGTGGAACTGGTGCTGGCAGTGGCCGTGAACCTGAGGTGTCCAGGTGAGACGGGTGAGGGTGAGTGAAGTCATCAGTGCGCTCGAGTTAAACACCGTTCAAAAATGTGGGAGCTGGCTTGCCTGCGATAGCGGTGTGTCAGTCAAGACACTTTCGCCAAAAAGACCGCCATCGCAGGCAAGCCAGCTCCCACATGGGGTGTGTGTTTTGGTCCGTTAGAAGGTGTAATCCGCCGTGACGAAGAAGGAGCGCGGCTCGCCCAGGATCCACTGCTGGCCTTCGTTGTACTGGCTGACGGCGTAGGTGCGGTTGAACAGGTTGTTCAATTGCAGGCCCAGGGTGGTATTGCGCATTGCCTTCCACGACACCGTGGCGTCGACCACGGTGTAGCTCGGTATTTCACTGGTGTTGGCGGTGTCGGCGAAGCGCGAATCCACGTAGCGCACGCCTGCGCCGGCGCGCACGTCGTCGGTCACGGCCTTGCTCAGCCACAGGTTGGCGGTGCGCCGTGGCACGTCGGTGGGGCGGTTACCGTTACGCGATACTGACTGGCCGTCGACCACCTCGGAGAAGTCATCGTATTGCGCGCGCACGATGGCCGCGTTGGCTTGCAGTTGCCAGGCGTTCGGCAGTTGCAGGTCGAGGCTGGCCTCCAGGCCGTTGGACGATTGCTGGCCGACCTGTTCCTTGAGGTTTGTGCCGGGGATGCTCACTAGCAGTTTTTTCTTCACGATGTGGTAGGCCGCCAGGGTCCATTCGCCACGTTGATCCCAGAAGGATTGCTTGAGGCCGACCTCGGCCTGCTTGGCGGTGGACAGGCCGAATTGCTGCTGGCTCGGGCTCAGGGTAATCAGGCTGCCGACGCCGTCGGTGCTGGTGGCGTACTGGCCGTAGACCGAGGTGTCCGGGGTGAGCGCATAGACCAGGCCGGCCTTCCAGTTGTTGCCGGTGAGGGTCTTGTTGGCGTCGTTGTGGTCTTGTGTCAGGTCTTGATTGTCGATGTGCAGATAGTCACGGCGCACACCGGTGATCAGCGACAGCTTGTCGGTGAGTTGCAGGCGGTTTTCGGCAAAGCCCGCCAGCTGTTTGGTGGTGCTGACCGACTGCGGGATGAACGGGTCGGCGCTTTCGAAAGGCTGCGGTATCGGGTGGTTGATGTCCACCGGCTGGCCGCTTGCGGACGCGTCCTCGAATGGCGCGTTGCTCGCCAGGCGGAAGCGAATGCGGTTGTATTCGGCACCGACCACCGTCTGGCTGTCGAGGCCGAACAGGGTGTGCTTGAAGGTGAAGGTCTGGCGGTCGCCGACCTGTTCCTGGTTGTGCTTGATGCCCAGGTAGCTCTGACGTACCAGGCCGCCGTCGACGTAGTTGTAGCTCTCGGCGTTCTGCCAGCGACGCTGGTTTTTCAGGTACGACAGTTCGTTAGTAGCGGTGACGTTATCGTTGATCTGCCACTCGCTGGTCAGGCGTGTCCACTGGTCGTTGTAGTGCTGGATGGCATTGCTGACGTTGTAGTTCTTGTCACGCAGGCCTTTGTGCAACTGGCCGTTGATCAGCGGCGTGCCGTAGTCGTTCTGCGGGGTCTGGTCGCCGTAGTCGTGGGCCAGGGTGAAGCTCAGGTCGTCGGCCGGTTGCCAGCGCAGCGCACCGCTGACGAAGTCGCTGGACGAGTCGCCACGGTCGATGAAACCGTTGCTGCGCAGGCGGTTGACGTTCAGGCGATAGCTCAGGGTATCGGTCAGCGAGCCGCCGCTGTCGAGGGCCTGTTGTTGGCGATCGTAGGAGCCGTAGCCGAGGCGGACATGGTTTTCGATCTCGCCTTCAAACGGCTTTTTCGCGAGGGTATTGATCACCGCACCGGTGGCGCCCTGGCCATACATCACCGACGCCGGGCCGCGTAGCACGTCCACCCGCTCAACCGACCAGGTGTCCACCGGGAAGGTGGATGTGCCGGCGCCGTCGAACATGCGCTGGCCGTCGTACAGCTGCAACACCGAGCTTTGCCCGGTAAAACCGCGAGCCTGCAATGAAGTGCCGCCGTCGCCCGGCGTGCCGGTGCGGGTGATACCGGTGGCGCGGGAGATGGCGTCCTGCACGCTGGCATCGCCGCGTTCGCGGATCTTTTCACCTGTCTGGCTTTCAACGCTGCCCGGGGTTTGCCGCGCCGTGAGGTTCAGGCGTGAACCGGCGGTGGTCGGGGTGTCCAGGTCGATGCGTTCTTCATCGACGGCCGGCGCGGTGATGGGGCTGACGGGCAGGGTCAGGGCCTGGGCGCTGTTGTGCAGGGCGAGCAGGCACACGCCGGACGCAAGGTACTTGTTCATCGGTCGATCAGTCTTCTTGGAGGGATGCTCGCCGCAGGGGGCGGCGAGCAACGATAACGCAGAAAGTGTTATAAGTTAACACTTATTGGCTGCGGGACAAAAGTCGCGCAAGGCTACAGAAGGCCTCTGCCATGGGCATCTCGCCGGGTTCATGCAGAACCTGAGGCAGATTCATGTTGGCCAAAGAAGCGTGACAGCACCAGGCGATCCAGTGCCCACACCACGATCAATGAGGCGCCCACCAGCGGGAAAACAATCGCCAGCGCCAGCATGATCACCATCGCGGTTTTCCACTTTGGAAGGTCATGGCGCAGCGGTGGAACACCCAACCCGCCGACCGGGCGGCGCTTCCACCAGATCACCACACCGCTGACCGCGCTGAGCAGAATCATCAGGCAAATCAGCAGCACGATCAGCTGATTGACCCAGCCGAACATCTTGCCTTCGTGCAGCATCACGCCGGTCTCCGTTGCGCGGGCGACCGTGTTGTAGTGCTCCCAGCGCACATCGGCCAACACCTTGCCGGTGTACTGATCTACGTGCAGGGTGGCGTCGTTGCGCGGGTCGTTGGCGAACACCGCGACGGTGAACACGCCGGTGGCGGTGGTCGGGAAGGTGATGCTGTAGCCCGGCTCGACTTTGCGTGCGTTGGCCAGGTCGACCACCTGTTGCAGGCGCACGGTCGGCGCGGCCGGACCTGAGTGCATGGCGCCGTGGTTCATGTGTTCGGCGTGGTCGCCGGACATCGGCATCGGCGTGTTCTCCATGGCCCACGGCACGGTCTGTTGGCTGGCGGTATTGAGGGTACGCGCCTGTTGGTCGGATTGCGGCACGTTGTTCCACATGGCGGCCGGGAAGGTGTTCCACAGGTCGGCGTATTGCTTGCCCCAGAAGCCGGTCCAGGTCATGCCGCTAAGCAGCATCACCAGCAGGAAGGCGGCGCCCCAGAAGCCGGCGACGGCGTGCAGGTCACGCCAGAACACGCGGCCGCGGCTATTGAAACGAGGCCACAGCACGCCTGCCGAAGACTTGCCGCGCGGCCACCACAGGTACACGCCCGACACCACCAGCATCACGCCCCAGCCGGCGGCCAGCTCCACCAGGCGATCGCCGACGGTGCCGATCATCAACTCGCCGTGCAGGGCGCGGGCGATGGCTTGCAGGTTGTATTTCGAGTCCTGCTCGCCGAGTACCGTGCCGCGATAGGGGTCGAGGAACACCGTCACTTCGCGGCCTTGGTTGTGCATCACGAACTGCGCGCTGGCGGTGGCGTCGGCCGGTGGCAGGTATTTGCTGATGGCGGCATTGGGGTAGGCCGCTTTGGCGCGTGCCAGTTGCTCGTCGGCGGTCAGGGCGTGCTCGGCGGCTTGGACCTTGAGCAGGTCGCCGTACATCAGCGGATCGAGCTGGGGTTTGAACAGGTAGATGATGCCGGTCAGGGCCAGCAGCACCATGAAGGGGGCAACGAACAGCCCGGCGTAGAAATGCCAGCGCCAGGCCAGGTTGTAGAAGGAAACTTTTTGAGTGCTCATCAGGGGGCTCCGCAAAGGCTTGTTATTTATCCGGTTGTAAACGCCGAACCTGTAGGAGCCGGGGGGGGGGGGGGGGGGGGGGGGGGGGGGGGGGGGGGGGGGGGGGGGGGGGG
>NZ_JBWKRS010000062.1:0-17928 GCF_059419385.1 Pseudomonas sp. GW821-FHT05H12
GAACTCAGCAGTGAAACGATGCATCGCCGATGGTAGTGTGGGGTTTCCCCATGTGAGAGTAGGTCATCGTCAAGATTGAATTCCGAAACCCCTGTCTGCTAACGCAGACAGGGGTTTTGTCGTTTAAGGACGCGAATTGTCCAAGCCCTTAAACGACGAGGGCAGCCCCCAATCGGCAAACACAAAAAAGCCAGCACCTGAAATCAGACGCTGGCTTTTTAGTCACTCATGGTTCAGAACTGATAGCTTACCGTCGCACTGACATTACGTTCCTCGCCCAGGTAACAGAAGTTCAGGCTCGCACACGAAGCAACATAGGTTTCGTTCGTCAGGTTGTTGGCATTGAGCCGCACATCCATACCTTTCAGCCCTACCTTGCCCAAGTCATAACCCACCGAAGCATCAAACAACGTGTAGGCAGGCACCTTCATGGTGTTTTCTGCATCCGCCCAGCTGTATCCGACGTACCGCACGCCGCCCCCAAATCGCAAGCCATCCAGGGCGCCGCTATTGAACTTATAGTCGGCCCATACCGAGGCCATGTGACGAGGTGCTTGGGTCGGCGAGTTGCCCTTGTTCTCAATCAGATTGTCAGCCGTGCTCAACGTACTCACCATCGACTTGGAGTACTTGATATCCGTAAAGGTATAGCTGCCCAAAAGCTTCAGGTTGTCGGTCAGTTGCATATGAGCCTCCAACTCAAGTCCCTGGGAGCGTACAGCGCCTACAGCCCGATAGAAGTTCTCCTGCGGCAGTTTGGTTGCCAGGTTCTCCTGGTCGATGCGAAACCAGGACGCCGTAAACAGGTTATCCGTGCCTGGCGGTTGGTACTTCAAACCGGCCTCCCACTGCGTCCCATCTGTCGGCGCCAGCGGGTTACCGGCTCTGTCGGAGTAGGAGTTCGGGTTGAAGGACTCTGAATAGCTGACATAGGGCGCCAAGCCGTTATCAAAAAGATACAGCGCCCCCGCACGCCCCGTGAGTTTGGTCCGTTTGTCACTGATCTCAGTACCCACAGGGCGGTTTGCTTCTGCGATGCGGTTTTCATCCGACGTCTGCACCCAATCCTGGCGCAGCCCGAGAGAGAAGCGCCATTTGTCCATTTCGATCAGGTCTTGCAGGTAGACGCCAGTCTGTTCCAGCCGCCGTAGGTAGCTGGTTGGGCTGTAGTAGCTGATAGCGGAATTGCCGTAGACCGGATTAAACGCATTGATCGGCTGCAGCGACCCACTGGTCCAGTCCACCACGGTCTTGCGGCGTTGATAATCCGCCCCCATCAGCACGGTATGCTTAGTCGCACCGGTAAAAAATTCTGCCTGTAGCATGTTGTCGATGATGAACGCATGCAGCTTTTCATCACCTCCCGAGTAATAGCGGTTCAGCTCATTACTGGTCGGCGTGGTCCAGCCGTAGGCGTACACCTGATCCAGCTGCACCTTGGAATCCAGGTAGCGGAAATTCTGTCGGGCGGTAAATACATCGTTGAAGCGATGTTCAAACTGATAACCAAACGATTGCTGGTCACGTTTATAGCCATCGACCCCTGGCTCACCTTCAAAAAAGTGGCTGGAGATCCGCTGCCCATTGCGTTGATGCAATGCGCCATCCGCCGGCATCCCACCGTGATAACCGCCATCAGGGTCATATTGCAGGTAGGCCTGGAGCGTCAGCGAAGTGTCCTCAGTGAAATCGATACTCAGCGTAGGCGCCAACGCAAAGCGTTTTTCCTTGGCATGGTCGAATTGAGTGTCGGACTTGTCCGCTAACCCTGTAAGTCGGTAGGCAACACGTTTGTCGTCATCTACCGGCCCGCTGAAATCAAAACCCATGCCCCGCTGCCCGCGGCTACCGACTGTCGCCTGAACCTGATGATAAGACTCGAACAGTGGTTTCTTGCTGGTCAGCGCCACCAGGCCACCCGGTGAGCTGCGCCCGTACAGCACGGACGACGGTCCTTTAAGAATGTCGACCCGTTCGAGAAAATACGGATCCACCTGCATCGTACTGTAGGTGCCGCTGTCTCCCATGGACTTCAAGCCATCCAGGTAAATGTTGTCGACCGATCCGTCATTGAAACCGCGCATGGCCACGTAGTCATAACGATGGGTTGCGCCATAAGGGTTGGTCAGCACGCCGGGCGTATAACGCATGGCTTGCGCGACGGTTTGGGAGCCCTGGTCGTCCATCTGTTCACGCGTCACCACTGAAACGGTTTGAGAGGTTTCAAGCAGCGCGGTGCTGGTCTTGGTTGCGATTTGGCTATGGGTCGCGTTGTAACCGTCCATGCTGCCCAAGGCATTACCCAGGGCGAAGCCTTTGATGTCCGTGGTAGGCAGCGTCAGCGTGCTACTTTCCGGCTGTGCCTGCAGAACAAAGCTGACACCGTCCTGTGAATCTGCCTGCAACCCAGAGCCAATAAGCACGTGATTCAAACCTTGCTCGGCCGAATAGTCACCCTGTAGGCCGCTCGATTGTTTGCCCTGAGTCTGTAACGGCGTGCTGGATAGGGTAATACCCGCCTCACGGGCAAACTGATTAAGTACCTCACTCAAAGGACCGGCAGGAATGTCGTAGTGCCGGTTGATCTGCTCGGTACCTGGTTGCGCGGCGAAGCCGACAGTCGGCAGCGTACCCATACCCAACGCCGTCGAAAACAAAGCGGCGCGGATGGCTTTGGCTAGCAAAGGGTGGGGAAAGACAAAGGAGTCGTTTTGAAAACGTACAGTCATGTTCAAGGTCCGTAGAGGCCGGTGAGGGCAGTTTGAGAGGCTTACTGTCTAAGCCGGACTCACGGAAAAAAGCCGCCAAAAAAACTGGATGCAGCCCATAACAATTCAGACCGCCCGTTCCAGGCTCACCCACCAACGTGTGCGATAGCGCACCTGAACCGGCAGCGTCTTCGGCAATATCGCCAGCAGCTGGTCGGTGTCTTCCAGGCGGAATACGCCCGACAGCCTTAAATCGGCAATATCGGCCGAACAACCCAGATGCCCCGGTCGGTAACGACTCACTTCTGCCAGGAAATCCTCAAGCCGCATGCCTCGTGTGATGATCAGCCCGTCAGCCCATGCCCCTGCATCCAAGTCCAGAGGTGGAGCAACGACGACTTGCGTCTGGTTCACAAGGTAGTCCTGCCCTGAGTGGGCCTGGGTGGATAACCCATCGACCGTGTGCGGAGAGTGAATGGCGACGTTTCCACTGACCACACTCAGCCGTGTGCAGTCGCGCTCCTGGCGCAGGGTAAAGCGCCCGTCGATTCCTTCGAACAGGCCGTGGCGGGTTTTCACCAACAAGGGCGTTGGCGCTGCTGCGCCGCAGTTGACCAGGATTTCCCCGCGCAAGAGTGTGATCAGGCGTTGCTGAGGGTCAAAGCTCAGGTCCACCGCACTGTCGGTATTGAGTTGCAGACGCGTGCCATCCGGCAATTGAATACTGCGCCGTTCACCCGTGGCGGTGGCGAAGTCGGCCGTCCAGCGTTGCCAACCCACCAGGTCTCTGCTGATCCAGCCTGCCGAACCCACCAATACAATGCCGGACAACACCTTCAGCGCCTGCCGGCGATCGAGCCCCTGCGCGCTGTTTTCCAACGCCACATGTGCGCCGGGGATCGCCGTCAGTCGACTGTTCAATTCCTGCTGCAGCGCCTGCACCCGTTGCCAGGCCAACTCGTGATCAGTATGGGCCTCACGCCAGTGTTCACATTGCGCACGCAGGCGCACATTGGCGCGATTGTTACGCAGGCGCAGCGCCCAGTTGATGGCTTGTTTGACGACCTGGGAGTCAGGGTCGTGCCGGGAAACATTCATGCGCCATACCGCAGGACGTAACAGTGATAGAGCCCTTGCGCGACATAGCGCTCCACGGATCGCAGCGATACGCCCATTTGCTGCGCAATTTGTGCATACGCCAACCCATCGCACTGAGCCAATAGAAACGCCTTACGCACTTTAGGCTTCAGACCTTCCAGAAGCAGGGCGATTTCCTCCAGCAACTCCAGCACCAGCGCACGGGCTTCAGCGCTCGGTGTCAATGCCTCCGGTAGATGTGCGATGGACTCAAGATAAGCACGTTCTATTTCTTCACGGCGCCAGTGATCAATCACCAAGCCCCGGGCGATGGTGCGTAGAAATGCGCGAGGTGCCTTCAGTTCGAAGCGTTCGGTTTTCTGCAGCAGGCGCACAAAGGTGTCCTGCGCCAGGTCTGCGGCATCGGCGGCATTTCCCAGGCGGCTGCGCAACCAGGTGTTGAGCCAATTGTGGTGGGTGCTGTACAGCGTCTGCACAACACTTTCACACGGGATGTATTCAGAAGACGGCATTCACACAGGCCCGGCCAAACGTCACAAATGATAATTAGTCGCATTGTCTGGAAGGCTGAAAGATTTTGCAATCTCTGAAGCGTGCAGCGCTACCGCTTGTCGGTTTCCTACGCCAAAAGAGGATGCCTCTCACAAATTTCTAAGATTTGCCGACGCTTGGCCGAAAGCCTGATGAGCCATGCGTGCACCGAAATAGAGCGGCCCGAGAGTCCGCCTATACCGTTACATGGAATGTTCCACTCGGCACGCTCACCCCCCTTTGGCAAAAGAAGTCGATGAAATGAATCTCAAGTTCAGTCATAAAATTCTGTTGGCCGCGTCAGGCGTCGTGGTTCTGGCCTTCGCGTTATTCACGCTCTACAACGACTACCTGCAACGCAGCACCATCAAGCAAAACCTGGAATCGTCCATCCAGCAATCCGGTGAACTCACCGCCAGCAGCGTGCAGAACTGGCTCAGCGGCCGGATCCTGGTACTCGAAAGCCTGGCGCAGAACGTTGCCCACCAAGGCAGTGGTGCTGACCTCCCCGGGTTGGTCGATCAGCCTGCATTTACCTCGAACTTCCAGTTCACCTACGTCGGTCAAACCAATGGCGTGTTCACACAGCGCCCTGACGCCAAGATGCCCGATGGTTACGACCCTCGTCAGCGCCCCTGGTACAAACAGGCTGTAGCGGCTGATAAAACCATGCTCACTCCGCCTTACATGGCCGCAGTGGGCGGGCAGATCGTCACCATCGCCATGCCGGTGAAAAAGAACGGTGAGTTGTTGGGTGTGGTGGGGGGCGACCTCAGCCTGCAGACCTTGGTGAAGATCATCAACTCGGTCGACTTCGGCGGCATCGGCCACGCGTTCCTGGTCAGCGCGGACGGCCAGGTCATCGTCAGCCCTGACCAGGATCAGGTGATGAAGAACCTCAAGGATATCTACCCGGGCACGAGCCTGCGAATCGAGAAGGTCAACCAGGACGTCGTCCTCAACGGCCAGGATCGCATCCTGTCGTTCACCCCTATCAGCGGTTTGCCGGGTGCAGATTGGTACATCGGCCTGTCGATCGATAAAGACAAAGCCTACGCGCCGCTGGGCAAATTCCGTACTTCTGCATTGATTGCCATGTTGATCGCTGTGGTGGTGATTGCCGTGCTTTTGAGCCTGCTGATTCAAGTGCTGCTGCGGCCATTGACCACCATGGGCGTGGCCATGCAGGACATTGCCCAGGGCGAAGGCGACCTCACCCGCCGCCTGGATGTCACCAGCAAGGACGAGTTCGGCGAAGTGGGCAGTGCGTTCAACCAATTCGTCGAGCGTATTCACGCCTCCATCTCTGAAGTGTCCTCGGCAACCCGTCAAGTGCACGACCTGTCCCAGCGCGTCATGGCTTCGTCCAATGCCTCGATCATTGGCTCCGACGAGCAGAGTGCGCGTACCAACAGCGTGGCTGCGGCCATCAACGAGCTGGGTGCAGCCACCCAGGAGATCGCCCGCAACGCCGCCGATGCTTCCCAGCATGCCAGCGGTGCCAGCGAACAGGCTGACGATGGGCGCAAAGTCGTCGAGCAAACCATCCTGGCGATGTCGGAACTGTCGCAGAAGATCAGCCTGTCCTGCACTCAGATCGAAACACTCAATGCCAGCACCGATAACATCGGCCACATCCTGGATGTGATCAAAGGCATTTCCCAGCAAACCAACTTGCTGGCCCTGAACGCGGCGATCGAAGCGGCCCGCGCCGGTGAGGCCGGGCGTGGTTTTGCCGTGGTGGCTGACGAAGTGCGCAACCTGGCTCACCGTACCCAGGAGTCTGCCGAGGAGATCCACAAAATGATCACCTCGCTGCAAGTGGGCTCGCGTGAAGCGGTGACCACCATGAACGCCAGCCAGTCTTCCAGCGAAGAAAGCGTAGAAGTGGCCAACCAGGCCGGTGCCCGCCTGGTCAGCGTGACGCAGCGAATCGTCGAGATCGACGGCATGAACCAATCGGTGGCCGCCGCGACCGAGGAGCAGACTGCGGTGGTGGAGACCCTCAACGTCGACATCAACCAAATCAACCTGCTGAACCAGCAGGGCGTGGCCAACCTCAACGAGACCCTGAAAGATTGCGATGCACTGTCGCAACAGGCGAGCCGCCTGAAGCAACTGGTCGACAGCTTCAAGATCTGACGTATTGATTGAACGGGTAGGAGCGAGCGGCCTCGCTCCTACTGTTCAGCTGAATAACCGGCGCACATTCTCCAGGGCGCCATCGGCAAACTCCTGCACAAATTGCTCAAAGCCCGCCTGTGCGGTCTCGACGGGCTCGGCAATAATCGTCCACACCACCTTCGAGCATTCGGCGCCCGCGGCTTGAACGCTGATCGCGGCCCAGAGCCTGGCGATCCCAAGGGTGTTGTAAAGGGTGGTCCAAGTCATGTGCATGGCATGCTCATCCCGGCTATTGAGCTGCTCCACGACGCAATGGCCGTCCTTGAAAAACTTCGTTCGCAGTGCACCCACGCCGGCGCCTGTCATTTCGATGCGGGTCAGCGCTGGGATGAACCTGTCAAAGCGCGCGAATTGGCCCACCATGCCCCAAACGTGGTTGGCATTGCTGGCGACAACGACAGATGCCACTATCGGTCGCCCTCGCGGGTTGCGAATTAATGTATCGGGTTGCAGCGGTTTCATGAGGTTGTCCTGAATCTATTTACAAAAAGCCTATGGCTCTGAGGTAGTTGCACCCTTTGCTCAGCAGCGACGGGTCTTTTTCCGGGTACTGTTCGCCCATCCGATGAACACCTCGTCGTGCATTGTCATGGCGAATCATCGACGTGTCGCTGATGTCCTCTTTCAGGTTATCCAGGTAGAACCCAAGCACGCCGAATAACGCGTTGTCCTGGCTCACCTTTCGCAACGCATGTTGCCAATCTGCAAGGCTGACGCGCTCGAACATGCAACCCATGCGGCCGAATGCGTCCAGGTAGTGTGCCCAGCTCAACGGTTGTGGGTTATGCAGGTTGAATACGTTGGCTGCCGCGTGAAATTCGCCACTGTGGAAGGCAATGAAACGGGCGAAGAAATCCACGGGCACCAAGTCAAAGTTCATGTCCAACTCAGGCACCAGGCCCAGTTGCAGCGAGCCCTTCAGCATCAGCATCAGGCGGTTTTTATGGGGTTGGCAGACGCCGTTAGAGGCGTTGAAGCTGATGTTGCCGGGGCGGTGGATATTGACCCATGCGCCTTGCTCGACCGCCCGGCGCAACTGCCGCTCGGCCACCCATTTGGACAGGTTGTAACCATTTTTGATGAACACTGGCAGAGTGGGCTCGGCGTGTGCTTCGAGTACGTATCCCTGCACGTCGAGGCTGCTGGAGGCGGACAGTGTCGAGACAAAGTTGAAGACCTTCTTGCAGTGGGTTTCACATAGCCGCAAACACTCGGCTATCGGCGCGACGTTATCCCGGGCCAGGGAGGCGTAGTCCATCACATGGTTGACGTGCGCGGCGTTGTGCACCAACACCCCGTAATCCTGTGCAAGGCCGTTGTATTGCGCGTAGGTCAGGCCCAACCGAGGCAAGCTGACATCGGCGGCGTACACCTGAACCCGGCTGATGTCCAAGTGGTCCAGCTGGTATTCGCGCAACGCGTCGGCAAACCGTGCGGCAGCTGTTCGATCGGGCGACTCACGTACAAGACATGCAACTTTTTCAGCGCCACCTGCCAACAGTGCCTGGACAACATGCACGCCGACAAAGCTGTTGGCGCCCGTGACGATGACGTGGCGCGGGTTACCGGCACGCTCGCCGGGCAGTGCGTCAACTGCCCATTCCCGTTGAGCATCACATGCCGCTTGGCCTGTCAGTACGTCGGGTGCCGAGCCGTTCTCCATGAGCGCCGCAAGCGTACGAATCGTCGGGACTTCAATGAAGTGGCTCAGGGAAAAGCTTCGGCCAAAATGCTCGCGGGCCCGCAGCAGCAAAGTCGATAGCAACAGGGAGTGGCCCCCCAGGTTGAAGAAACTCTCATCGACAGACAGCGCCTTGGCAGGCAGCCCCAGCAACTCGCCCCACAGGTCAGCCAGGCGCACCTGAAGCGGCGTCTGTGCGGGGGTGGAAGTGGCATTTACGCGGCGAGCAACGGGCGATGTGAGCAACGCCTTGCGATCGATTTTGCCGCTGTCGGAACAGGGCAGGCAGGGCAGCTCGGTCCACTCCTGGGGGCGCATATGGTCGGGCAACCATTGCTGCGCGTACTCGGCCAGGCAAGCGACCGTGACTCCCGTTTCGGGCTGGGCGGCAAACCCCAGGATCCTGTGATCGCCATCAATCACCACGGCCACTTGGCGATACAGGCGGCTAATTCGCAAGCACTGCTCAATCTCTTGGGGTTCCACTCTAAAGCCGCGGATTTTTACCTGGTCATCGCGACGTCCACCCAGCTCGATGCCCTCTGCTGTCCATTTCGCCAGATCGCCGCTGCGGTAGGCGCGAAGGGGTTGTGTGCCGAACACTTGCAGCTCGACGAACGGGCTGCCTGCCGGTTGAGGCAAGCCCACATAGCCCAGACTTACACCTGGGCCGGCGATATACAGTTCGCCCATGACGTTTTCATCCACTGGCTGCAGGTCGTCATCCAGTATCAGAACCTGGCTGTTGGCGATGGGGCGGCCCAGGCTTCGATTGCCGTCACCGGGGCGCAATGTGCGGTGGGTAACCAGCACGGTGGTTTCGGTGGGGCCGTAGAGATTGTGCAATTGGCACTGTGTCGCCAATCGATCGATCACATAGGGCTCGCAGGCGTCACCCCCTGTGGACAGGTGTGCCAGGCCCAGCGGTGGGTCCAATGGCAGGATGCTGAGCAATGCCGGTGGCAGGAAGGCGTGAGTGACGTGCTGTTGGTGAATCAGATCGAGTAATTGTTGGGGGTCACGGTGTTGGTGTTCGCTTGGGACGATCAGCGTGGCGCCGGCGATCAGGCTGGGGAAAATATCGATCAGCGAGGAATCAAAACTCAGCGGCGAAAATTGCAGGACCTGGCTCTTTTCGTTGACCTCCATGCAGCGACCAAACCACGCGCAGAAGTGCGCCAGGTTACCCTGGCTCAACAGCACGCCCTTGGGTTGGCCGGTCGTCCCTGACGTATAGAGCACCATGCACGGCATCGCCGCCGAAGGGCGCACGAGCATCAGCGACGGCATTGCCATTGCATCGAGTTGGCTGACTGCGCTGACATCCAGAGACGCCACCTCACTGCGTAGTGGATGCGTACCTCCGTGCAGCAACAGGCAGGCCCCTGCGTTTTCCAACATCACCCGTTGGCGGCGAGCAGGTTGGTCGGGTGCCAGTGGCAGGTAAACGGCGCCGCAGCCCATTACGGCCAGGATGCTGGCGTACAGATCAACGGACTTTCTCAGGCAGACCCCAATCACCGGTAACGTTCCCGCGGTCTCCAACATCGGGCGCAGTTGCAGTTGGATCGCCAGGGCGCGCGCCTGCAGTTGGCGATAAGTCACCGTGCTACCTGACACATTCAGGGCCGTTCGCGAGGCGAATACCTTAAGGCTGGCCTGCAGCTGTTCGATCACCGGGGTTTCAGCCTGGTGCAGCAGCGTTGGGTCGGCCGTGCGATTGAAACGATGCATAAAGGCCAGCGCTTCCAATGCCTGCAAACCTTCTTCAGGCCAATCATTGGCCCTCGTTTCTGCGCGAAAATACGCAGGGTCGCGTGAAAAACCGCTGACCTGCAATGCCACCCATTCGGTCAATGCAAGCGTCGTTTGTTGGCGCAGGCGCTCGCCGTTGCCGCTGGGCTCCTCAGCCAGTTCTAACGTCGAGAGCAGGCGTCGGGTACGGTCATAGCAACGCAGCTGCACGGCAGGCAACCCGCACTCAGTCACGGGGCTGATGCCCAGGCGCAGGCTTATCCCCAGCACTTCGCCGTCGTGTGTGGACAAGGGCTGGGTACCGTCCTCGATCAAGAGGTCGACCGCCTCGCTACCGGTCACATGCCCGTATTGCTCCAGCTCCCGCCGCACCGCTTCCAGCGCCTTGCTGATGCCAACGTAGGTGATGGTCAGGCGCCTCATGCTGGCTTCCCCTCCACCGGCAAGTAGTCGCGGAGTGCCTGGGCCACAGGCGGTGTTTCGAGCAGGCCGCTGTGGTGCAGAAAACCCATGATATTGCCAAGCAACGGGTGCTGGCGCGTGATGGGGAAATCCATGGCCGCCACCTCAGCCCGCAGCGCAGTGCGCACGTGATCGCTGACATCGATGTGGTCGATCAACTGCAGGTTGAACTGCTTCTGCAGGTCGTTGGTCAAGTAATGCGACAGAAAGGCCGGCAGGACCTGAGCGATACCCTCGCGATGATCCGGACTGGCCGCCTGCCAATACCGGCGCACAAGGTGCGTCCAGAACCGCGCATGACGGCCTTCATCAAACAGGTGGTCGGCCATCAGCCCGCGCACGGACGCCTTGAGGCTGTTGTCCTTGGAAAACGCCGCCACGTCGTGGGTCACCGTGTTCTCGGCAATCGCTACACAGACCAGCTCCACGGCGTCGCGCAGGTGTTCAGGCACCTGCGCCTGGGCGGCCGGCAAGGCGTGGCTCAGCTCGATTTGTTCGGGCATGTCGATGGGCGCAATACCGGTCAACGCCACGGTCTGCTGCAAGAAGTCCAGCGCGACCAATGCGTGATAGTCCTCGTCGACAACGACGGTCATCGCGTCGTATCGACAGGCGAGGGGGAAGGGCTGCGGGAAACGGTTCTTGGCAATGCGGCGGGCGGTCTTGTCGACGATCTCGGTCTCGAAAATCACCACGTCGTTGAGGAACTTGTAGAAGCTCTGCACCAATACAAAATCGCGCCACTGTGGGCAGTGTTCCAGAAATGTCGCGCAGAGCACCAAAGGCTGTCGACACAGCGGGTAGATCAGTTTGTCATCGTCTTCCAACAACCGGCGAGGGCGGGTGCGAATGGTTGCGCGGCGCTCCCAGTCATCGGCGATGGAGCGGTAGTCGTCGATGTTCATGGTTGCACCTCATGCAGCGAGGTGCGCACTGCGTCCCAAAGCGTGATGCGGCTTTCTACGGCGGCGAGCGCCATTTCATCGGCTTGCCGGCGGTCGTTCGGATTGGCCGCCACCAGGCGTTCCAGCATCTGTGCTGCGGCGGGCCCATGGTCATGGGCGTCCAACTCGATATGCCGTTCAAGGTAGTTGCGCAGCGCGGGCGCTTGGCCAGGGACGAGCGCCTGCTGTTGCAAGAGGCGGTCAAACATCCCGGGAATGACACACTCACGCCCATGAAAGAAGACCGCTGCCACACAATGGGTCGGCGCGTTCAAGGCGAGGTGCAGTGTGCTGCCGACGAAACCCGCAAGCTCGGGAAGCACATCGATCATGGTCAGGGCAGCGCTGGCGTCCGTGCCTTGACGTTGTAGTGCGATAAAGCGATGGATATTCGACGTGTCGGCACCCACCTCGGCCATTGCCTCCAGGTAAAGCTCGAAGTGGCTGCAATGGCCACGGGTTGGGTGGGTGTCGGATTCTTCGCCCAATACGATTTCATTGATCAGGCGAGCAGACTGCGGGTCGGTTGGGGGAAGCCAGGGCAATCGTACGCACGTGAGGTCTCGTTGCAGGCGTTTGGCGAGCGTCATGAAATCCCAAACGGCGAATACATGGTTTTCCATGAACCGTTGCAACTTTGGACGGGAGGTTATTTCAATAAAGAGCGGGTGGTTGCACAGATGGATTTTTTTTTGTTCAAGTAAAGATTGATACATGGTTGATGCCTATAAGTTGCTGCGCTCGCTGTGAGAACAGCGGTTGGCTTTAAGGGCCGAATATTAGGTAGGGCAGGCCAGGCCTTGCGCACTTTGTTGTGCGAGGTGGTAGAAGTGTCTGGCCTGGTAAGAAAAGATGATAAGCCGGTTAGTTACGGCTCTGTGCATACGAATTTATTAGAAGTTTTTCTAAATGATTTGATTTGTAAGTTGCGCTGTAACTACGGGTGGGAAGTTTCTTGGAACCGAGCGGGATCCATTATCGTAAGTTGTTTAAGTTGGAATCGCTGTTTGAGAAGTTATTTCTTTCGGGGTTCTTTCTGCGTGAAAGAACCCCACAATGGCTTACTTGCCGGCGGCTTCCAGGCCTTTGAGGTAAGTCGTGATCACCTCCATCCCGCGCATCAAGTGGTTGCGCAGCGTCAGGATGCTTTCTTCGGTTTTCTTCTGTGCCACCAGGTTCAGCAGCTCGCGGTGGTCTTCCTGGGACGTCTCACCCAGGCCCATCGCTTCCAGGTTGAAACGCAGAAAACGCTCCTCCTCATTCAAGCCGTGCTCCACCAATTTGAGCAGTCGCTGGTTCGGCGCTTTACCGTACAGGGCCATGTGAAACAGCCGATTCAGACGCCCGATTTCGGTGTAGTCCTTTTCTTGCTCCAAAGCGATGATGCAGGCGTCTGCTTCGGCGATATCGTCGGCTGTCAGCAGCGGGATCGACAGGCGCAGCGCCTCGGACTCCAGCAGCATGCGCAGGGCATAGGTTTCCGCCGAGTTGTCTTCGATCAATGGCGCAACTACGGCACCCTTGTGTGTCACCACGTGCAGCAATGACTGTGCTTCAAGCTGGCGCAAGGCTTCCCGCACGGGCATGCGGCTGACGCCGAACAGGCTGGCCAGTTCCTGTTGGCGCATGGCCGTGCCACAGGGCAAACGACCATCGAGGATGGCATTGCGCAGGGTTTCTTCAATCACGGCGCGAGCAAGGTGCGCGGGAATAGGCCCGCTGATCTTGATGCTGTTCAAAGGGTTCGGCTTCTGCGTCACGGTTACGCTATCCTCCTTTTTCAAAAGGGTGTGGCTAATTGGATCCAAAGCACACTAGAGACTGCCCCTAAGCTTGTCAAACAGGCACGGTTTCGGCTTGTAAGCGGTTCAACACGCCGCTCCGCACGCCCACATCAAGCCTTTATCGTGTCTTACGTTGCCAGGCTCAACCGGCGTCCTGCTAAGTGTTTAAAGCCATTTTTGCCTTATAAGTGTTAAACGTTTCGCCGCAGCCGTTTATTCCCTCATGGCCGAGCGCCCAGTGCTTTTGCCAGCACATTCCCGTCTATAGATATTCACTAACGGTATTTAAATTGCTGTTCTTATATCTATAAAGTCAGCCTCCTGTCTGATCGGGAGTGAACTCATGTCCGCCGCCTCTACTGTTCCAACAGCGAACCCATCCACCCAAACCTTCGAGATTCTCCCACTGGCCGGCAGTGTCGGCGCCGAGGTCATCGGCCTGGATTTGTCCCGACCGGTCAACGACCAGGATTTCGCCCGCATCCACCGTGCGCACCTGGACCATCACGTCGTCGTTTTCCGTGACCAACGCATCACCCCCGAACAACAGATCGCTTTCAGCCGCCGCTTCGGTGTGCTGCAGATCCACGTGCTCAAACAGTTCCTGCTGGCCAACCATCCGGAGATCCTGATCGTCTCCAACATCATCGAAAACGGCCAATCCATCGGCTTGGGTGATGCAGGAAAATTCTGGCATTCGGACCTCTCCTATAAGGAACTACCAAGCTTGGGCTCGATGCTGCACGCCCAGGAACTGCCTTCCGAGGGCGGCGACACCTTGTTTGCCGACATGCACAAGGCCTGGGACCAATTGCCCGAGCACCTGCGCACAGCGGTCGAAGGCCGAAGCGCCGCGCACTCCTACACCGCGCGCTACAGCGAGACCAAATTCGAAGGCAACTGGCGCCCGACCCTCACTCCGGAACAGCTTGCCCAAGTCGCCGAAGTGGTGCACCCGATCGTGCGCACCCACCCGGAAAACGGGCGTAAGGCGCTCTTTGTGAGTGAAGGTTTCACCACCCGTATTGTCGGCCTGCCGGAGGACGAAAGCCGTGACCTGTTGGCCCAGCTCTACGCTCACAGCGTATTGCCGGAAAACATCTACCGCCATCAGTGGCAGCCCCACGACATGGTGTTCTGGGACAACCGCTCGCTGATCCATCTGGCGGCCGGCTGCCCGAGCCACCTGCGCCGCAAGCTGTTTCGCACCACCATCCAGGGCGACGCGCCTTTCTGATCCCCACTTCCCGGCTAGAGAGTTGAAATGAACGCGCCCCTGCAAGGCCACGCGGCCAGCACGTTGAATACCCCCCAGCCTTTGTTGGCGGTGGACAAAGTCAGCCTTGAATACCGCACCCCCGAGCGCGTGGTGCGAGCCACTCACCAAGTCAGTTTCGAGATCGACCCGGCCGACCGCTATGTGCTCCTCGGCCCCTCGGGTTGCGGCAAATCCACACTGCTCAAATCCATCGCCGGCTTTATCAATCCGTGCGAAGGCGAGATCCGCTTGCAGGGGCAAAAAGTCGAACAGCCGGGTCCTGACCGCATCGTGGTGTTCCAAGAGTTCGACCAGTTGCCGCCTTGGAAGACCGTCAAGCAGAACGTGATGTTTCCGTTGCTGGCGTCCAAGACCCTCAAGCGCCGCGAGGCCGAGGAGCGCGCCCTGCACTACCTCGACAAGGTCGGCCTCAGCGCCTTCGCCGACGCGTACCCCCATACTCTTTCTGGTGGCATGAAAGCCCGCGTCGCCATCGCCCGCGCGTTGGCCATGCAACCGAAAATCCTGTTGATGGACGAGCCCTTCGCCGCCCTCGACGCCCTGACCCGACGCAAGATGCAAGAAGAGTTGCTGCTGCTCTGGGAAGAGGTGCGTTTCACCCTGCTGTTCGTCACCCACTCCATCGAAGAGGCGTTGGTGGTGGGCAATCGTATCCTGTTGCTGTCGCCCCACCCGGGCCGGGTGCGTGCGGAAATCCACAGCCATCAGTACGACCTGCACAGCCTCGGCGGCGTTGAGTTCCAGGCCTCGGCGCGGCGCATCCATCGCCTGCTGTTCGACGAAGCCCCCGAGGCCGAGCAAGAGCTGGGTTTTGCTGATATCCGCATCGCTTATTGAAGGGGCCGCTTATGCGCCAGGAATACGAAATCACCCTCGAACCGCTGCTCAGCGTTCCCGTTGAACGCGAGTTGCCCCTGCGCCAGCGCCTGTGGCAACAAGGCTGGCTGCGCAAGGGCTTGATCTTGATCGTGCTGGCCATCCTGTGGGAAGCCGTCGCGCGGTATCAGAACAACGACCTGCTGCTGCCGAGCTTTTTGCAGACGTCCCAGGCGCTGTTCGACGGCCTGCTCAGCGGCGAATTGCTCAGCAAGGTGAGCATCTCGCTGGCGGTGCTGATCAAGGGTTACTTGATTGGCATCGTGCTGGCGTTTGCCCTCACCACGCTGGCGGTCTCGACCCAGTTGGGCCGCGACCTGCTCAGTACCCTGACCTCGATGTTCAACCCGTTGCCGGCCATTGCGCTGCTACCGTTGGCCCTGCTGTGGTTCGGCCTGGGGCAGAACAGCCTGATCTTCGTGCTGGTGCATTCGGTGTTGTGGGCGCTCGCGCTCAATACCTATTCGGGGTTCCTCGGCGTGTCCGAAACCCTGCGCATGGCCGGCCGCAACTATGGCCTCAAAGGCATGCGCTTCGTGCTGTTCATCCTGATCCCGGCCGCGCTGCCGTCGATTCTTTCGGGTCTCAAGATCGGCTGGGCATTTGCCTGGCGCACGCTGATCGCTGCCGAGTTGGTGTTCGGCGCCACCAGCGGTAAGGGCGGGCTGGGCTGGTACATCTTCCAGAACCGCAACGAGCTGTACACCGACAAGGTGTTTGCCGGTTTGGCCGTGGTGATCCTGATCGGCCTGCTCGTGGAAAACCTGGTGTTTGACACCTTCGAGCGGCTCACCGTAAAGCGCTGGGGCATGCAGCGTTAAATAGGAATGATTGCTCTTTGCCAGGCGTGCGCCCGATAATGCCGGCCGAACCTGACGTCGTCTTGACGTCAGGCATACCCGGTAGAAGGATTTGCGGCGATGCGGTGTTTTGTCTTGGCGGCGGCTTTGTTTTTGTCCACTTCGGTGTTTGCCCAGTTCACGCCGCAAGCGGTATCCATGCCCAAGCCGCTCTACCCCTCAACCCAGGCTGGCACCCAGGGGCATGCACGCATCAGTCTGAAGATTCACAACGACGGCACGGTCAGCGACGTCAAGGCGCTCACCGCCACACAGCCTGATTTCGGCGAGGCGGCGGTGAACGCGGCCAGGCAATGGCGCTTCAAACCTTGGGCGGCGAGTGCCGACCAACCCGCAGTGGTCGAGGCGCAGAACGACATGATCTTCACGCCCACTGCGCCCAGCAAAGAATCCGTCCAACTGACCTTCACGCAAACCACCTATCAACCTTGCAGCGCGTTGAACGAAGAGGTCAGCCAGTTCCGGCGTGAACATCCCACTCGCCCGTTGATTGCCATGAAGAGCTTCGCCATTACCCGCGTCGCGGTGATGTTTCCGGCATTAAGCGGCAAAAGCGATTACAACGATGGCCTGTCCCGGTCTGATGAGCTGGAAAACGCCCTGCCGGAAATCGTGCGTCAGTGCCAGGCTCACCCCCAAGCGGCTTTTGCCGATTACCTGCCGCGTGCTTTCAAGCGCTACCTGTAAAGCCTGCTAGGATTGCGTACGCTGTAATCCCCACTGAACACGAGTGCTTGGTATGCAACTACCGGACATGAACCTGCTGGTCGCCCTCGACGCCTTGCTCGACGAAGGCAGTGTGGTGGGCGCGGCGCGGCGGATGAACCTGAGCCCCGCGGCCATGAGCCGAACCCTCACGCGCATTCGCGAAGCGGTGGGCGACCCGATCCTGGTACGGGCCGGGCGCGGCCTGGTGCCGACACCCAAGGCGCTGCAGTTGCAAGGCCAGGTGCGCAATGTGGTGGAGCAGGCGGCGGTGCTGTTTCGTTCCGCCGAGCAGGTCGACTTGAGCACGTTGCGCCGCCGCTTCAGTGTGCGGGCTAATGACTTTTTCATCGGGGTGTATGGCGGTCGTCTGTTTGACACCATGGAGCGCGTGGCTCCGCTGTGCGAGCTGTGCTTCGTGCCCGAAGGCGATACCGACGATGATGCCCTGCGTGAAGGGCGCCTGGACCTGCGAGTGAGCAATACCCTGCCGGCCAGCCCCGAAGTGAAAGTGCAGAACCTGTTTTCCACCACCTTTGTCGGCCTCGCCCGCGAAGATCACCCGTTGTTTGACGAAGAGATCACCGCCGCACGCTTCGCCAGTTATTCGCACATCAGTATCTCGCGGCGTGGCAAGGCCCGCGGGCCGATCGACACCGCGCTGAATGCCCTGGGCCTGGAGCGCCGTGTCGCGATGATCGCTCCAGGGTTCCACGGTGCGATGTTCATGCTGCCCGACTCCGATCTGCTCCTGCCGGTGCCCAAGGAAGCGTTGCTGAGCGCCAATCGCCTGAAACTGCCGCTGCGCGCCTTCCCGCTGCCGATCTCCTTGCCCACCCTGGTCCTGGCCCAATCCTGGCACCCGCGCTTCGACAAAGACCCGGCCCACAAATGGCTGCGCGAAACCATGCGCGAGAGCTGCCACGCCACCTGGCTCGAAGCCCAACCCGCCTGACACAAACCCCATCTCACACCCCACACCCTTTGTAGGAGCCCGGGGGGGGGGGGGGGGGGGGGGGGGGGGGGGGGGGGGGGGGGGGGGGGGGGGGGGGGGGGGGGGG
>NZ_JBWKRS010000063.1:0-17693 GCF_059419385.1 Pseudomonas sp. GW821-FHT05H12
GGGCAAGAGCCCTTTTGGTTACTTTTGGGGCTCTTTTCCAAAAGTGACCCGCCGTAAGGGCGGAACCAATATCAGCCTCCACTCAAATAACGGATATGTACTCAGCCAACCCCTCAGCGATGCTGAAACCTGGGCAACGAAGCAATCCGCAATTTAGGCTCCTGCAACCGCGCCAAATCCGCCGCAATCTGCGCCCGCCAAAAATGCGCCCCCGCCAACTGCGCATCCACCCACGCCTGACGCAACAACACCTTGGCCTTATCCACCGACCCATACTGCGCCTGACGCAACGTCAACTGCGCCTTGATCCGCAGCATCTGCGGCACAAACCAACGTTCCTGGCGGCCCACCGCCAATTGCAGCGTGTCCTCCAGCACCTCCAGCGCCAGCTTCTCCAGGCCCAGGCGCGCCAGGCCCAACGCGTATTCACAGCGCAACAGGCTATAGAGCTGGCTGTCCCCCTGGCCCTGCAACTGCTGCAACGCCTCGCCCAGTTGCGGCACGCCTTCTTCCGGCGACCCCTGGCGAATCAGCAGAATGCTCTCGAAGCACAAGCGAAACTGCCGCCAAATGTGCAGGTCCTGACGCGTGGTGCTGTCTTGCAGCAAGCTCAAATAATGCCGCGCCTTGGGCAGATTAGAGGCCAGCAACGCCAGCGGAATCGCCCCCAGGCACAGGGTGTACCAGAGCGTCGCCGGATGATCGAGGGAGATGGCTTCGTCCACACAGGTGCCGATCAAACGCAGCGCCGGGTCGACGTCACCTTCGAGCAACATCACCTTGGCCTTCAGGCAGCGCGCCGCGATGCGTTGGTCGAAATGCACGTCGATGATGTGCGAGCGCGGCGCTGACGGCGAGCCGAGGGCTTCGTCGATGTTCTGCCGTGCGCCCGCCAGGTCGCCCATGTGGAACAGCGCTACGGCGCGCATGCGTTTGCCCAGCAGGTGCTGGTTGCCGCTGCTGTTGAGGGCGATGTAGCGCTCGGCCAGCTCCAGGGCTTCGGTGTACTGGTTGCAGCCGCAGCGGTCGGTCCACAGGCCCCACAAGGCGCGCAGTTTATGCTCGGCGTCGCCGAGGTCGCGGGCATCTTCGCGCACTTGGCGCCAGGCTTCGCGCATGGGCCCGCCGGTGCCGTAGGTGAGCATCAGCACACTGGCCAGAGCGGTCTGCAGCAGCATGCGCTGGCGCAGTGGCAACGGCGCTATGGCGTTGCTCGCCAGGCCTTTTTCCACCCAGGTGCGGCATTCGCTGACCAGCGACAGGCGCAGCCACAACGGTACGCCGCCCAGGGTCAGTTCGATGCCCAGGGGCAGGTCGCCGGCCAGCGAGAACGCCCAGTCGAGGGCCGAGCGGATGGTGTTGATTTCGGGCCCGTAGAGCGCCAGCCAGGTTTCCGGCGAGAGGCCGTCGAGGGTCTCACCGGCTTCCTGCAACACGCCCAGGGCGTAGCGCGCATGGCGCTGGGCGGTGAAGTGGGTTTCGCCGTGCTCGGTGAGTTTTTCCTGGGCGTAGGCGCGGGTGGTTTCCAGCAGGCGGTAGCGCTTGAGCAGCTGCGATTCGCCGGCGATCAGCAGGGACTTGTCCATCAGGCTTTCGAGCAGCGGCAAGGCGTTGCGTGGATCGAGGCTGCTGCTGGCGGTCATGGCCTTGACCGCGTCGAGGGTGAACGAACCGGTGAACACCGCCAGTTGGCGCAGCATCGCCTGTTCGTCGCTGCTGAGCATGGCGTAGGTCCAGTCCAGCGTGGCGCTCAGGGTGCGGTGGCGGGCGAGGGCGGTGCGCCGGGCGGTCATCTGCAGGCGAAAGCTACCGTCGAGCAGCCCGACCAAATCCTGAATGCCAAAGGTACGCACGCGGGCGGCGGCGATCTCGATGGCCAGCGCATTGCTGTCGAGCTTGCGGCAGATGGCGCTGACCGCCGCCACGTCGGCGTCGTGGAACACGAAATCGGGGTCGAGGGCGCGCACGCGTTCCACGAACAGGCGCACGCCGGACCAGGCCAGGGCTTCACCGGCGCTCAGGCGCGCATGTTCGTCCGGCACTTGCAGCGGCGCCAGGTCGTGCACCCGTTCGCCGTCGGCGCGCAGGGGCTCGCGGCTGGTGGTCAGCACGCAGCAGTGGGGCGCGTGGCGCAGCAGGCTTTCCACGGCAGTGGCGGTGGCGGGCAGCACGTGTTCGCAGTTGTCGAGCACCAGCAGCAAGCGGCGTTCGGCGAGGGTGGCGGTGATGCTGTGCAGCGGGTCGTCGCTGATGGTCTGAATGCCCAAGGCGCTGGCGAGCATGCCGGCCACCCATTGCCCGCTGGTGGCGGGCGCCAGGTCGACGAAGCAGGTGGCCAGGTCGGCGTCGCTGGCCAGTCGCTGCGCCACGGCCATGGCCACGGTGGTCTTGCCGATGCCACCGGGGCCGGTGATGGTCACGAAACGCTGGCTCACCACCTGGTCGGCCAGGTTGGCGATCAAGCCATCGCGGCCGATCACTTCGGCGCAAGGCGTCGGCAGGGCGCTTTCTTCGACCCGCACGTAGGGCACCGGCAAGGCGTCTTCACTGGCGGTTTGCAGCGTTACCGGTGCTACAAAACGATAACCCCGGCCCGGTACGGTAACGATGTAGCTGAAGTTGCCGTCGTCACCCAAGGCCCGGCGCAGGGCGACGATCTGCGCACGCAGGTTGCATTCCTCCACCACCACTTTGGGCCAGGCAAAGGAGATCAGTTCGGATTTCTCCAGCAGTTCGCCGGCGCGGGTAGCCAGGGCGATCAGCAGGTACAGGGCACGGCTGCCGAGGGTGACGGGCTCGCCGTTGCGCAGCAATACATGCTGACGTGCCAGTAACAGGAAGGGGCCAAAGCCAATGGCGCTCTCGGCGGGTGCCGGGGCCAGGGGGTCTGCGTCCATACAGGACACTGCGTGGTTCTTGCTCGAGCTCATCAATTCGTCCTTTTTATAGTCGGGCTTGTTATTGGCGATCAGGCCATTCGCCCTTTTGGGTGCAGATGTGCAGCAGCAGTCTTGGAAAGTTGATGTCGATCAAAAAGTCGGAAGGCCGCCCTCCTTTGGGGCATGGTCGTTTTTATAGGCGTTTCACGGAGCGTGTTTCAGGGGATGAGACTGTCTCAGAGCTGAAACATTTTATTACCAGAAACATGGATAAAGCAGAATGTATGCCAGTTGGCATGTAACAAAGATGACAACAACCGCATGAAATTTATGGTGATTTTTGCGGTCGTCGAACGCGCACAAGCGGCTGCGTTCGGAAAGGCGAATATTTCTAATTGTGTCGTTCGGGATGCCGAATAAAACGGCGGTGGTTTGGCGTCTGTTATTTGGCTGTGTATCGAACTGTATCCACGCCCCATCCTGATACACCGGCATGACGTTCTATCGCGTTCGCGACACAGACCGGATACACGCCTGGCTTTAACTCTGTTCACCAGCCGGCGCAGGCGGTCAACCACCGCCACACGCGCCCTGGCCACACTCAGTCAAGCCAGGAGATACACCGATGAAGCGTCCTTACGCCGCCCTTGCGGCCACCCTTGCCCTGTCCCTCAGCGCCTTCGCCGCCGTGGCCCATGCCGATGAGGCCAAACCCCAAGAGAAATGCTTTGGCGTGTCCCTCGCCGGGGCCAACGACTGCGCAGCCGGCAAAGGCACCTCGTGCGCCGGCACCGCCACCGCCGACTACCAGGGCAACGCCTGGGTGCTGGTGGACAAAGGCACCTGCACCCAGATCAAGACCCCCAAAGGCTTCGGCAGCCTGACGGAGCAGCCATGAGCCGAGCGGCCCCGGCGGTGCTGATCCAGCGCCTGCTGCCCGAAGCGTTGCTGTTGCTGGTGGCGCGGCTGGGGATCGCGGCGGTGTTCTTTCTGTCGGGGCGCACCAAGGTCACGGGTTTCCTGAACCTCAAGCCGTCGACCTACACGCTGTTCCGCTCGGAATACGCCTTGCCGCTGATCCCGCCCGACTGGGCCGCGCACCTGGCGACCTATGCCGAGCACCTGTTCCCGCTGTTGCTGGTGCTGGGCCTGCTGACCCGCCCGGCGGCGGCCGCGCTGCTGGGCATGACCCTGGTGATCGAGGTGTTTGTGTACCCCGACGCCTGGCCGGTGCACCTGACGTGGGCCGGTTTGTTGTTGCCGTTGCTGGCCTACGGCGGCGGTGCCTGGTCCCTGGACCGCCTGATCTCAGGCAAACGTTCCCAACTGTGATGGAGAGTTCCAATGCGTATGCTTTCTTCCCTGGCCATTGCCATGGCCCTGACGGTTCCAATGTTCGCCCAGGCAGCCGATGCCCCACAGCCCGGCGCCGGTAAAAGCGTGGTGATCGTGCCCGGTTCGTTTGTCGACGGCTCCGGCTGGCGCGTGGTGCACGACATCCTGATTCACAAGGGCTACAAGGTCACCGTGGTGCACCAAGGCCACGAAAACCTCGCCGCTGACGTGGCCGAAGCCCGCGAAGTGCTGGAGCAGCAAGTCGGCCCGGTGGTGCTGGTGGGCCACAGTTCCGGTGGCGGGGTGATCTCGATTGCCGGCGACCGCGACAAGGTCAAGGCGCTGGTCTACGTCTCGGCGCTGCAACCGGAAGTGGGCGAGAACATGGCCCAGTTGATCGGCTCCATGCCGTCGCCCAGCGATGACATCAAGCCGAGCCGCGACGGCCACCTGTTCTTCGACCGCACCAAATTCAACGCCGACTTTGCGGCCGACCTGACCACCAACCGCACCGACTTCATGGCCGCCTCCCAAGTGCCGGCCACCACCGCGCTGTTCGGCGGCACCGTGTGGGCCGCGGCCTGGCACAAGAAGCCGACCTACGCCGTGGTGTCCACCGAAGACCGTGCCCTGAGCCCCGACCTGCAACGCTGGATGTACAAGCGCGCCGGTTCCAAGGTCACCGAAATCAAGGCCAGCCACTCGGTGTACATCTCCCAGCCTGAGGCTGTGGCGAAGGTCATCGAAGACGCGGCATCCGTCATCAAGTAATTCACCCACCCCCCTGGAGAAACACCCATGAACACTGCACTCAAATCCCGCCTGAGCCTCGCTGCCGCTGCTGCAATGATCGCCATGGCGTCTGCCTCGTTCGCCACTGCCGCCAGCGCCGCCGATCAAGCGGAAAAACCCGGGCGTTGCTACGGCGTCAACACCTGCAAGGGCACCAGCCTGTGCGCCACAGCCAAGAACGATTGCAAGGGCCTCAACAGCTGCAAGGGCGAAGGCGTGATCGTCAAGACCCCGTCCGAATGCCTCAAGGCGGGCGGCACGCTGACTGAACCCAAGTAACGCCTCACCCCTCCTGTGGGAGCGGGCTTGCCCGCGAAGGTCGTTAACGATGACGCGAGCGTTCAGAAAGTACGCGGCGTTCTCAGGATTTTCGCGAGCAAGCTTGCTTCTACAGGTTTAACGGAGAACCTCGTATGTCCGCATCCAACCCCCCCTTTTCCGGCTACGGCCTGGGGCTGCGCAAGGAGCATTACTGCGACTTCCTGGAGACCTCGGTGCCCGTGGATTTTGTCGAAGTGATCTCCGAAAACTTCATGGTCGCAGGCGGCCAGCCCCGGCATATCCTGCGCCAGGTGCGCGAGCGTTACCCGGTGGCGCTGCATGGCGTGTCCCTGTCCATCGGCACCGCCGAAGGGCTGGACACCGATTATTTGCAGCGCCTCAAGTCGCTGGTGGACGAGGTGGAACCGCTGTTCGTCTCCGACCACCTGAGCTGGTCGCGCAGTGCGGGTTTCAATGCCCATGACTTGTTGCCCGTGCCCTATACCGACGAAGCCCTCGACCGAGTCTGCGCCAATATTCATCAGGCCCAGGACGTGCTGGGCCGCACGATGCTGTTTGAAAACCCGTCGAGCTACCTGGCGTTCGATGGCGCGTCCATGAGTGAGTGGGAATTCATCGCTGCCATGGCCAAGCGCACCGGGTGTGAGTTGCTGCTGGACGTCAACAATGTGTTTGTCAGTGCCAGCAACCACGGTTTTGATGCCTTGGCGTTTCTGGACGGTATCCCGGCCGAGCGCGTGCGCCAGGTGCATTTGGCCGGGCATAGCCAGGGCCGCGAGCTGTTGATTGACAGCCATGACAGCCCGGTGTGCGCCGGGGTCTGGGAACTGTATGCCGAGGCCATGATCCGGCTCGGTCCCGTGGCCACCATGATCGAACGCGACGATGAGATTCCGCCGCTGACCGAGCTGCTGCGTGAATTGTCGATGGCACGGGCGTTGGGAGCGCAGCGATGAACCTGGCGGAACTGCAACAGGTCTTCAGCCGCTGGTTGGTGAACCCGTCCGATGAGTCCGCGCAGTTGCTCGGCAATAACGTCGCAGGCCTGGCGGTGTACCAGAACAACTACCGCGCCCAGTTGGTGGGCTGCCTGGAACAGGCGTTTCCCCACCTGCGCCGGTGGGTCGGCGAGGAGGCGTTTTTGGCGGCGAGCATCACCCATATCGACAATCACCCGCCCCATGCCTGGACCCTGGACGCTTACCCGGAAGGTTTCTACGCCACCTTGAAAGAGGTGTTCCCGCGCAACCCCGATGTGCACGAGCTGGCCTGGATCGAATCGGCCCTGAATGAAGCGTTCGTGGCCGCCGACGCCGCGCCACTCGCCCCGCAGGTGCTGGCCGAGCTGGATTGGGACACCGCCGTGCTGAGCCTGACGCCGTCCCTGCGTTGCCATGGGCTGACGACGAATGCCGAGGCGATCTGGTCGGCGCTGTGGCAGGAAACGCAGGCGCCCGAGGCGGTGATGCTGGAACAGGCCGGTGGCCTGTTGGTGTGGCGTCGCCAATTCACCTCGCGCCTGCGCCAGGTGGATGCGCTGGAACTGGCGGCGCTGCAACAGGTGCAGGCCGACGGCAGTTTTGCCGGGCTGTGCGAGTTTTTGGTGGAACGCCTGGGCGAAGAGGCCGGCGTGATGCGCGCAGGCGAATACCTGGCCACGTGGCTGGGCAGTGAATTGATTGTGGGGGTGAGGGATGTTTGATCGTCGAGGTTTTATGCTGCTGGCGGCGGTAGCGGTGTGCGCGCCGGCGTTTGCCGTGCAAACGGTCAGCACCGATGACCAGGAGATTCGCTACGAGCGTTTCGGGCCGGAAGAGGGGCACGCGATTATTTTGCTGGCGGCCGACACCCAGGTGTTTGCCGCCGTCACTGGGCCTTTGGCGACCCAAGGGTTTCGGGTGATCGTGCCGTACCTGCGTGACAGCGATGATGGGACACTGGGCCAGGATGTGCTGGAATTGATGAACGCCCTGCATATTCCCGAGGCCGTCCTGGCGGGCGTGGAGCAGGGCGCGCGGGTGGCGGCCAAGGCGGCCACGTTGAAGCCCACCCGCTGCGTGGGGCTGGTCACACTGAACACGCCACCCCAGCCCGGGTTTGCCGACGCGGTGGCGCTGATGGCGAAGACCGGGCATTGGCGAACATGAAAATATTGACAGCCAGGCAATAGGCCACTGAAAAAAATCCCGTCTGCCCGTACTCTAGAGGCCTTCGTCACCTGTGTGGATTGTTCATGTCTTCTGTCGCCGATGGGTTGCCCTCCAATAAACGCTTGCCGGCTGTGATCGCCCTGTCTTTGGGGATCGGCATGGCAACCCTGGACACGGCGATCGTCAACACGGCGCTGCCAACGCTGGCCGAGGGCATCGGCACCGATTCGGCCTCGGTGATCTGGGTGGTCAATGCCTACCAGCTGGCGATTATCGCCACGGTGCTGCCGTTTGCGTCCTTGAGCGATGTGCTGGGGCACCGTCGGGTGTACCTCGGCGGGTTGCTGCTGTTTATCGTGTCGTCGCTGTTTTGCGGGTTGGCCGGCTCGCTGCTGACCCTGACTGCTGCGCGAGTCGCACAAGGCCTGGGCGCGGCGGCGTTGATGAGCGTCAACACCGCGCTGCTGCGGCACATCTACCCGTCGAAGATGCTGGGGCGCGGCCTGGGCTACAACTCGTTGGTGGTGGGGTTGGCGTTCACGTTGGGGCCGACTGCTGCGTCGGCGATTCTGTCGGTGGCGACCTGGCACTGGTTGTACCTGATCAACGTGCCCCTGGGCCTGCTCGCATTGGGCCTGGGCCTGCGCTCATTGCCGGTGCTGCCATTGACCGGCCACGCGTTCGACCGCTTTGCCGCCGTGTTGTGTGCCGGATTGTTTGCCTTGCTGGTGCTGGGCCTGGGCACGGCGGTGCATGGCGCGCAAGGCGCCTTGACCCTGGGACTGATTGCGGTGGCGCTGGTGTGTGGCGCCTTGTTGCTGCGCCGTGAGGCCGGGCACCCGGCGCCGATGCTGGCGGTGGACCTGTTCAAGCGTCCGGTGTTTGCCCTGTCGTCCCTCACGGCGATCTGCGCGTTCAGTGCCCAGGGCCTGGCGTTTGTCTCGCTGCCATTCCTGTTGCAGGCGGTGTTGGGCCATAGCCAGGTGGAAACCGGTTTTCTGATGACGCCCTGGCCGGCGGTGGTGGCGGTGATGGCTTTGGTGGCGGGGCGCCTGGCAGACCGCGTGTCCCTGGGCGCGCTGTGCGGCATCGGCCTGTTGATGCTGAGCGTGGGCATGGCTGCACTGGCGACCCTGGGCAGCGGCGCGTCGGCGTTTGATATCGGCTGGCGCATGGCGTTGTGCGGCGCCGGTTTCGGGTTCTTCCAGTCACCCAACCTCAAGGCGATCATGACCAGCGCACCCTTGGCCCGCAGCGGCGGGGCCAGCGGCATCGTGGCGATTTCGCGGTTGCTGGGGCAAACGTTGGGGGCCTCGCTGGTGGCGTTCTGTTTCCATTTGTCCCTGGGCAGTGGCCCGCAATACGCGCTGTGGCTGGGCTGCGTGTTTGCCTTGGTCGGCGCGGTGGCGAGCCTCTTGCGCTTGTTGCCGTATGACAAAAAGGCGTGATTGAGCGTTGTAAAACACCGTTCAGGGCAGCTACCGTGGCGACCTGAATATTTCGGGATGTTTCAGATTTATGTCCAGCCTGGCCCAACGCACTGCTGATGTGTCTTCCCGCCGCGCCGCGCTGACCCTGGCTTTATGCTTGCCCAGTGACGTGTTGCTCTACCTGCTGCTGCCGATGGAATCCCAGGCGTTCGGCATCACCCTGGCCCAGGCCGGGGTGCTGCTGGCGGCCAACCGCCTGGTGCGGATTTTCGGCTACCGGCATGTCCTCAATTTTTACGCGCGCAACGGTGACCGCCTCACCTGCATGATCGCCGCAGGTGCCGCGACCGTGTGTGCCCTGGGCAACTCGATGCTCTCGGGCTTCGCGGCGCTGCTCTGCCTGCGTTTGATCTGGGGCCTGTGTTTTGCCGCGTTGAACCTGTCGACCCAAGTACTGGCCACCTCAGAACCCGCAGGCGCGGCGCGCCGGGCAGGGCGCTCGCGGGCCATGATCGCGCTGGGGCCGATGCTCGCATTGCCCTTGGGCGGCTGGCTGACACTGTGGGCGGGGCCGCGTCCGATCTTCGCGATTCTGGCCGGCTGCTGCCTGCTGGGGCTGTGGGCGGCCCACGGCCTGCCGCGCACCGGGCATGATCTGCACAGCACCGGGCGGCGCTTCAAATGGCCGGACAGCGTGGCAACCTGGTCGTTTATCGAAGGCGTGGCGCTGGATGGGCTGTTCATTTTTGGCCTGTCGATCCAGGCGCAGAAGATTCTGGGCGGCAACGCGGTGCTGATCGCCGGTGGCCTGATGGCCCTGCGGTACGCCTCGGAAATGCTCCTGAGCCCCCTCGGTGGCCGGGCCGCCCAGCGCTTTGGCGCCACCTCGATGTTGCTGCTGTTTTCGTTCCTGAGTGCCTTGGCCTTGACTGCTTTTGGCAGCTACTGGGTGATCGTCGGCGCGGCGGCGGTGCTGGTGTTGCGGGCCCTGCAACTGCCGCTGGTGACCACCCTGGTGGCCGAACGCAACCCGGGTTCGATGCGGGTTTCTGCCTTGGCGTCCAACGCGGTGTGGCGCGACGTGGGCGCGGGGCTCGGGCCGCTGCTGGCCGGTTTGTTGCTGCCGGTGGCGTCGGCCCCCTGGGTATTCGGACTGGCAGGCGCCGCGATCGCACTGAGCGCGGTGTTCTGCTGGCGGGCAAAGGTTTCCCACTGACGATGTGAGGTTGTGTGTGTCCCTTCAAGAAAACTTCGTAAGCGTGCTGGATGAGGCGTATCGACACTGGACCGGCCAGGGACTGCCGGCCCCCGAGCACCTGGACCCGCAACAACGCCTGGCCTGGCTGCACGCTGAGGCGCCCTACAGCCTGCTGGCCCATGACGGCGCCGCCGACCCGCTGTTTACCTACGTCAACGCCTGCGCACTGAGCTGCTTCAAGTACCCGCGCGAAGACTTCATCGGCATGCCGTCGCGCTTCAGCGCCTCGGAACTCGACCGCGCCGCACGCCAGGTGCTGCTGGAGCAGGTCACTGCCAACGGTATTGCCGACGGCTACAGCGGCTGGCGGGTGGACGCGCAGGGTGAGCCGTTCATGATCCACGCCGGGGTGGTGTGGACGTTGCTCGATAAAACCGGCCAACCCTGCGGACAGGCCGCGCTGTTCTGGCCGGATGAGCAGCGCATCGGCGTGCTCGCTTAAGCGCTTTTAAAGCGTTCCAACCAGGCGGGGTCGAACCGGGTTTGCTCGGTGTCGATCCCCAGCGCCTGCAGCTTCGCCTTGTGCGCTTCGAGTTCGCCCACCAGTTGTGCCTGGGCGCTGGAGTTGGCGTCCAGCGCATGCATCTGCGTCAGCCCCAGGTGATAGAAACGCAGCACCTTGAGGGCGGTCGGGTCGTTGGCTTGTACGCCCTCGGTGACCCGGTGCATCACGTTGGTGATGCTCATCAGGCTGCGCTTGAGCTGCCAGCCGTACAGCGCCGGCGCCAGCCACGGCTGGTTCCACAGCGGGCCACGCACCAGCGCGACGGTGACCAGCACGCCAGCAAACACACCCCCCACATTGAAGCGGAAGTTGTCACCCCCGGGCTCCCCAAACAGCATCACCGCCAGGCTCGACAGCAGCATGGCCAGGGCCACGAACACCACGGCGATGATCAGCGTGCTGCGGCGGGTGAGTTGGCGGTAAGTGACGGGGTCGCAGGGTTTGAGTTCGAACATCCGGTTCAGCTCTCCAGGAGGGGCAGGGCGGCATCTTCTCATGCTTGCGCAAAAGAGTTGAACGATGGTTCCCGGGGCTTTCTCTAAAACGGTGTAGGCCACCCACTTGAAAGGTGAACCGTCATGCCCGAATACAAACAGCCGCCGCCTGGTACGCCCAACCCTGACCGCACACCCGGCGAAGAGGAGCGCGACAACGATGCGTTACGCCCCAATGACCCGGCGGAGCGTCAGGACAACGATGTGGAACAGGTAGAAGAAGACCTGGAAAACCTTCACGACAAGGCACGTCCGTGTTAAATCAGGAGACCACCATGAGCCATCCCCCGAAAGGCCCACGTTCGGACGAACATCGCAGTGGCGAAGATGAACTGGGCTTCGACCCGGACTCGCCGGATTTGGAAGACCCGCAGGTTGACCCCATAGGTCCGGCGATTGCGCCGTTGGACAAGGAGAAAGCGCCGGCGCAGAAACCGCGGCCCTATGATCCTTTGGGTGATCTGAAGCCATGACGGTAGCGGCTCGCCATTGCTGGGGAGCGGAGGGGACAGATGGATCGAAGCTCATCTGTTCCAACTCCAAGTCGAGTCGCTTCAACACGAACGCTTGCCTTCGAAAGTGAAGGTCCTGTTTCGGGCCATCGCTGGAACCGTGCTCATTCCATCAAAGTCGCTGATCAGCACATCGTCTCGCACATCGCAGCCAGCGCAGAAGCGGCTGTGTACGCGCTCCTGCCCCTGAACGCTTAGCCACTGCGCCTGGATAAAGTCCTCTGGCGAAGCCCAGTCCTCGCCCCATCGGGGCTCACTTCTTTCCCATCGTCGCGTCTGATACCGAACTGATACCGAAGTGATCCCGCCATGGCCTGGCGCCATGAGTGCCACCGCCGCCATATTGACTCGCCCCAATAAGGCCAACGCCAAACTCGATAACACAATGATCAATTAACCCACTACTGGGCAGGAGCGAGCCATGAATGGCGAAATAGACACAGCCAACGTTATCAAAACTGCGGATTACAAGGAGCTCAACGGCGATCTCGGCCATGGTCGAAACCGCCTCAGCGCAGCCCAGCCACCGAAAGAACGCGTATTTGATCCGGCATCCGGCGCCGGCATCCAGCGGCACACAGACACACGTCGCGAAGATTACTCATCATTCTACAAATCGATTCTGGATTACCGTCGCGAAACTAAGCTCGAATTCAATACGACTGCCAGCTATGGCAAATTTTCCGCCGAATTTCACTTCAACTTTGAAAGTAAATACACCTCCCACCAAGACAACACGGCCGCCGTGCGGACCCTGCGCCTGGTCTTCGGCGGCGCGAAGCTCGACGCGGTCTCGGCCGCGGTGCTTTCGTCCAAGTTCAGCGCAGAAGTCGACCGCCTGCCTACACTGTTTAACCACGAAGAAGCGCATAAATTCTACAGGTTCTTCGACATGTTCGGGACCGACGTGGTGACCTCGATCGCTCTGGGCGGCAATCTGTACTTCCAGGTCCTGGTGCAGAAATCCAAAGTGACGGAGCTCGAAAAGATCAAGGTCGAGCTGGAGGCCGAGTACGGCAGCTTCTTCAAGGCTGACGGTTCGCTTGATGATACGGTCGAGCGCAGGCAGTACATCGAGAGCCGTGAAGCCTCAGTCACCACTGAGGGCGGCAACAACAACATCTTCTCCGACGCCATCTTCACGAAGCCGGCGAGGTATGCCGAAAAGACGAACGATTGGGTGACTTCCGTCGGGAAAAAACCAGTCGTCGTCGGACGGGAATTCAAGCCGGTCTACGCTTTCATTGCCGACGACAAGCGACGCATCGCGGCACAGAAGGCCTTGGACCACTATCTGGGCCGCTACCTGAACGTCCATTCGACCTGGGCTTACTCCAGCTTGACCGTCGGCAACATGACACAGCAAAAATCGGCCGCCGGTGCCGTCGGCAGGCCCGGTATCAAGGTACGCGTGATCGACCGCAAGACGCTGGAGGGACGGGAAGAGTATTTCACGGCCCCCGCTATCGGTAGCGCCGTACCCGAGATCAACCAGTTCTGGAATACGTTCGAGTCCGGTGTCGAATCCATGGGACTCGAGGGCGCAATCGTACTGCTGGCGACGGAATTTTGGCCACGGGAAAGTCGCTACAGCCCGCCGGATCACATCATCGATTTCCTCAGGCATAAATGCGGCGGCTCGGAGGCGACCCTGCATCGCTGGCGCGATGATTCCCTTCGCTGCGTGCCATGCCCCTATGCCGGCGCCAGCTATGGGCTGATCGGCTACGGCAGGGGCACCTTCCAGGACAAGGGTGGCGATGCCTACGTGATCGGCTTCGGCAATCCGGGTGAAACGCTGCGGCTGGAGCTTCAGATTTCCGCTGACCTCCATACCGATGAAGACGGTACGGCGAAGGTCACTTGCAACGATATCTTCCAGGGGGAAGCGATCCGTTTCCTGAAGTTCCGCAGCGAACATTGGAGCACCTGGCAGATCGCCGCCGATCCTCAGGTTCCGGGGCGCGTCATATTGGAAAACGACAGTGCGGGTGATGCCAGCAAGGCACTGTGGTACGCGCAGCCGGTACCGCCAAAATACGGCTTTCAACCTTTCTACTTGATCAACGCCCAGACCTGCGGCGTTCTGCAATGGGACAGTGGCGGAGCGGCCGAAGAGAAGGAGGCCGTGCTGCGCCCGTTCGCCCCCAATCTCGACATCAACCTGTGGCACCTGGGCTACCCTTTTATTGTGTGCCTGTCTTACAACCCGAGCTGGGACCTGCGTGCCTTTGGAGATCGGCGCGTGAAAGTGGCGCCCTACCGGGGCAGGGACACAGAACTGCGTTGGTCGCCAAGTGAAGTCAGTCGTGTGCTCTGACCCCTGTTTGCTCCGTCCTCCTATTTGAAAAGGAATATTAAAATGGCTAAGGGATACCAGTCGTTTCTGCAGAAATCGACCCGCATTACCTACTGCAGCAAAGAGAAATATGCCAATCACGAGCTCTCTGCCGTATGGGTGGCTGATGCATTGAAGCACTTCAAGATCGAGGCCTCGGACACCAAGGACTACAAATACCCTCTCGACAGCCAGCCGGCCCGAGCCACGATCTGGCCGACCTGACCGCAAGCGCTCCAGGTGCTGTAAAGGACGCAGACGGCCAGCCACTTCGTCGACAGACGGGGGTGTCAACAGCCGGCTCTTGATGGCTAATGCCAGTCAGCTTGACTGACTGGCATTAGCCGCTGCGAGAACTGCGGCGATGATCTGCACTGTGTTTATCCGTTCACTAATCGCCGCGCCAATCGTATGAAAAACCCAAACCTGCCAGTCGCCACAGGCAGAAACTCACCCAAAGCGCGCATTTGACAGTCAGTACTCGATAACTGACTTTTCACTGTGGTTCCCACTCTGACCATAAACAACGGCGGCCAATGCGGGCCATTCACCTCAGCCTGACTCGTCCACGTTGCTTCGCATTCTTCACGCACCCGCTTCAAAAAGGTCACAGGAAATGAGATCAGTAGAAAACAATCCTCCACAGCTCACGCGTATTCCGCTCGCCGCCATCGGCGTCGGGCTGGGCTTTGCGGTTGCCGTCTACACCACGGGAAAAGGTCCCTTCTTCCTTGAGAATTTTGCCTACTCCTGGTTACCCCAAGCGGCCGTGCTGTGCATCGCGCTGCTGTGCAAGGCATCGCGGGAATCGCTGGGGGGAATGGCTGTGGCAATGGGGTTGTACTTGTTTCTTTTTCACCTGTGGGCCACAGACTCCATGGGTTGGCTTTTCTACTTGTTCAGCTTTCCCGGCATTCTGATCGGCGCGTTGCTTGGGGTTGTTTTCAGCCCCTCGCGCAAGGTGTTCAAGGCGCTGGTGGCGTTTGCGTGGGTGGTGCTTGGGATAGGGGGGAATTTGGCGGTACTCGCTGTGATGGTCACGTAAGCGCCCCCGGTGGTCACTCGCGAATTGCTCCCTCAGTCCCTTCAATACAGGCGAGCCCGCTTATGATTTTGAACCCCATCATTACCGCTCAACTGGTCGCCGAAGCCGGGGAGCTTTCAGCGTCACCGCGTTGGCAATATCCAGACACTCCGGGGCGGCGCAAATAGTCGAGTTGAGCGCGCGCCTCTGTTCTCCAACGATGTACAGAGCCTTTCGGGATACTCCTGAAGGCAATTACCTGTTGTACGTGATTGAGGCATATGAGCACGCTATGAATGATGATTGGCTACCCTTTGAAATTATGGGTCTTGGGCTTGAACAGGCCCAAGAGTTTATCGCTCAGGTGGCAAAGGAGTTGGAGTTGGGGTCGACAGATCACCTCATTCCAAAGCTCAGGGCTGTTTATTCAGCGCTGCCTGGTCGTGAATCGTGACGGGAGGCTTCTGTCCATTAACGGCATTTCCCGAACGGACGCTTTCGGCCAAGAACGGACGCTCACAAGCGACCGCTACCAACCCTTAACGGCCTGTCATAACATTGGTTGTGCATTTTTGGGACTGAGTTCCTGAGGTTTCGCCTAGGCAGCAAACTTATGCTAGATGACTTTGCCGGACGCATTCAAAATTCTGGTAGGTGAGCGATGTTCAAAGAATATGAGTTGTTTCTGCATTCATGCGACTCTGAAGATTACTGGTCGGATGAAGGCATTGATGTTGCCGGTGCTCAGGTCTCTGAATTCACCGCGTCTGACTGGTGCGAACTTGAATCCGCCATTGTCGTGAAGCCTGATGTGTGGCTGCGCCGATGTGCCGAATCGCTCACCGATTGCAATGATGTACACGCGTTGCAGATACTGTTAAGGCTGCTTGAAGCGAAAGAGGAATCGGTAGTCATTCATGCGCTTGAGTCAATCGATGCGCTCTTTTTAGCCAGTTACATACGGAACGTGAGCCCTGTCATCACGGCCTTGAACGAAAGGGTTGATGCTTCCACTCGGACCCTGGAATTGATGGTGGCTACCTTGATCAGGAAGCTCAAATAACGAACGACGGATGTATTGCCCGGACGGTTACGAAACAGCTCCGAAAGGGGAGGTAATCCCGTAGCCTACTTGGTCGACCGTGGCCATGTGGCCGGTATGTACCATTGAATAGCAATGGGCAAAGAAACCGTTGTCGGGCCATGCGTGAAAACACGAATGCCCGCTTGTGGCCGAAAGCTGACGGCCACGACTGACCGTTTTGGCCGGCTCCGGTCTTTCGCGACCGGCTACAATCCACCCATTTCAGACGTTCCCGAACGCCCAGGCACGCATTCCCAGTAAGCAGAGCGAATGACTTGAGTCGCCTGTCAGAAGCTGAACTGGTCGAATAGCTCTTGCAGGAAAACATCGCCCGCCACTGAGTCTGATAGCAAATAATGCCCAGACCAAATGTCCCAGCCAGCTGCTAGGCTGAACTCAGCACATTGGAAATTCTGGTGAATTTTTTCATCAACGCCTATGACAGGTGAACCCAATCGTTTGAACTCTCGGCGTTTGATCAGGTTTTCAGCTAGCGATAGCCAACAAGCGTCTGACAACTCGTTGAAACTGAGTGTCAGATGTCCATTGGCTGCCGTGACGAGAGTGGGGCTCATCTATTGCCGTCTAAGGTTTGGCGCGAAGGGAATGCACAAACGTGGCTGCGGGAGCGTTGTTTAGGCGAGTGATCAAGTTTGAGGCCGTTTTATCGCGTTGGCGAGCTGTTCGGCGTTGTTACACAATTCAATGAGTTTTTCGTTTAGCTCGACATGACCTGGATTCCAAGAAAGGACGCCATCGACATAGCTTTGACCAAGAATGAGATCATTTAATGAGCCCATTCCGCCATAGGCCGAGAGTAGATACACAATCCCAGAGTAATCAGAATCCAGCAATAGTCTTGGCAGCCGCAAGCATGCTGGATTTCAATGCAGATGCCGGAGGGCTGAGCAAGTGATCCAGCAACCAACCCTTCAGGCTTTCACCAGCCTGTAAAAGTCCTCCAACGCCTGGCGAAATTCCGTCAGGGAAAAACTGATCGGGCGACTCTCGACGTCCCATCGAGTGGTAATACCGACTTCCAGACCGCTGGACACGCTCAACCCAAAACGGCGCCAGTGCAGCGTCTCTCCGTCTATCACCTGTTCGGTCATCAGCACAAAGCAATCGAAGTCCATGTCATCGCTGCAGACCAGCAGCGGGACTGGCGTCGATGTGCCGTCTTCTGCGGGCGTAAAACGCCGCTGGGCGAGCGCGCCTTCTTCCTCGTCCAGCAACCAGATCAATGAAAGACCGTTCAGGTCGAGATCGGGGTATTCGAGGTGACTGTTTAGCCATTCCTCGATCGGTACATCGTCGATAAACAGCCAGGCACAACGGCTACGGCTGAATTTCGCTTGATGGTAAGCGGCATGGATGCGGCGATGCATAGGGAGTCCATTCAACGATAAAGGGCCGGGGGGGGGGGCGCTTGGTGGGAAAGCGCTTGAGTCTGCGTGAGTCACTGAACAGGTTATCGCCAGGTACAACGGTTGCTGAAGGGGTCAAGCCATGTCGAGGTGTCTATGCCCAGCTTTGAACAGATCAAGGCACTCAACCGACTCATCCTTTCGCAGCAAACCGCCACGCCTTGGGTGCGAGCCCCGTCTCCC
>NZ_JBWKRS010000064.1:0-17235 GCF_059419385.1 Pseudomonas sp. GW821-FHT05H12
CGAGCCGATGTGCAGCGTTATGTCTCACGCTACAACATCACTAGGCCCCACAGTTACAACGATTACCGGTCGCCGGTTGTCAGGGAGAGACTGGCGGCATGAACCTTAAATGGTGTCCAAGAATACTTGACCAGTTCAGATTGCCTGCGATAGCTATGTGGCTGATACACCGCTATCGCCGGCAAGCCAGCTCCCACAGGTGATTGCATGTCCAAACAGAGGCCCGTGCCACGCCCATAAAAGAAAACCCCCGGCAAGCCCGGAGGCTTGGCGGGGGTTCTCGGGTAGGCGCCTTTGCGCGCCTACCGGCTCAGCTTACTGGCAAGCTTCGCAATCCGGCTCGTCGATCGCGCAGGCTTTTGGCACTGGCGCCGGACCGGCTGGAGCGGCGAGAACCGAGTCGTCACCGTGGTTGCCGCCGCTGGAAACAGCGTTCAGCTTACCGGTGTTGATGGTCGACTTCTCGGTGCTGGTCGCAGCCAGGGCACGGAGGTAGTAAGTGGTTTTCAGGCCACGGTACCACGCCATGCGGTAGGTCACGTCCAGCTTCTTGCCCGAAGCGCCGGCGATGTACAGGTTCAGGGACTGAGCCTGGTCGATCCACTTCTGACGACGGCTGGCGGCGTCAACGATCCACTTGGTGTCCACTTCGAAGGCGGTCGCGTAGAGCTCTTTGAGTTCTTGCGGGATGCGCTCGATCTGCTGCACGGAACCGTCGTAGTACTTCAGGTCGTTGATCATGACCGAGTCCCACAGGCCGCGGGCTTTCAGGTCGCGGACCAGGTACGGGTTGATCACGGTGAATTCGCCCGACAGGTTCGATTTCACATACAGGTTCTGATAGGTCGGTTCGATCGACTGCGACACGCCAGTGATGTTGGCGATGGTGGCGGTCGGTGCGATGGCCATGATGTTGGAGTTACGAATACCTTTCTGCACACGGGCACGTACCGGCGCCCAGTCCAGGGATTCGTTCAGGTCAACGTCGATGTACTTCTGGCCACGGGCTTCGATCAGGATCTGTTGCGAATCCAGCGGCAGGATGCCTTTGGACCACAGCGAACCCTGGAACGTCTCGTAGGCGCCGCGCTCGTCGGCCAGGTCGCAGGAAGCCTGGATCGCGTAGTAGCTGACCGCTTCCATGGACTTGTCGGCGAACTCGACCGCAGCATCCGAACCGTAAGGAATGTGCTGCAGGTACAGCGCGTCCTGGAAGCCCATGATGCCCAAGCCAACCGGACGGTGCTTGAAGTTGGAGTTCTGCGCCTGTGGCACCGAGTAGTAGTTGATGTCGATCACGTTATCGAGCATGCGAACGGCGGTGTTGACGGTACGCTCCAGCTTGGCGGTGTCCAGCTTGCCGTTGACGATGTGGTTCGGCAGGTTGATCGAGCCCAGGTTGCAAACGGCGATCTCGTCCTTGTTGGTGTTCAAGGTGATCTCGGTGCACAGGTTCGAGCTGTGGACCACGCCCACGTGCTGCTGCGGGCTGCGCAGGTTGCACGGGTCTTTGAAGGTCAGCCATGGGTGGCCGGTTTCAAACAGCATGGACAGCATTTTGCGCCACAGGTCTTTGGCCTGGATGGTCTTGAACAGCTTGACCTTGCCTGGGTACTCGGTGAGGGCTTCGTAGTACTCGTAGCGCTCTTCGAAGGCTTTACCGGTCAGGTCGTGCAGGTCCGGCACTTCGGAGGGCGAGAACAGGGTCCACTTGCCGTCATCGAAGACACGCTTCATGAACAGGTCAGGGATCCAGTTGGCGGTGTTCATGTCGTGGGTACGACGACGGTCATCACCGGTGTTCTTGCGCAGCTCGATGAACTCTTCGATGTCCATGTGCCAGGTTTCCAGGTAGGCACACACAGCGCCTTTGCGCTTGCCACCCTGGTTCACGGCGACGGCGGTGTCGTTCACCACTTTCAGGAACGGTACAACGCCCTGGGACTTGCCATTGGTGCCCTTGATGTACGAACCCAGTGCACGCACCGGGGTCCAGTCGTTGCCCAGGCCGCCGGCGAATTTGGACAACATGGCGTTGTCGTGGATCGCGTGGTAGATGCCCGACAGGTCATCCGGCACGGTGGTCAGGTAGCAGCTGGACAGCTGTGGACGCAGGGTGCCGGCGTTGAACAGGGTCGGGGTCGACGACATGTAGTCGAAGGACGACAGCAGGTTGTAGAACTCGATCGCACGGTCTTCTTTGTGCTTCTCTTCGATCGCCAGGCCCATGGCCACGCGCATGAAGAACACTTGCGGCAGTTCGAAGCGGATACCGTCCTTGTGGATGAAGTAACGGTCGTACAGGGTTTGCAGGCCCAGGTAGGTGAACTGCTGGTCACGCTCGTGGTTGATCGCCTTGCCCAGTTTTTCCAGGTCGAAGGTGGCCAGAACCGGGTTCAGCAATTCGAATTCGATACCCTTGGCGATGTAGGCCGGCAGGGCTTTGGCGTACAGGTCGGCCATCTCGTGGTGAGTGGCGCTGTCGGCGACTTTCAGGAAGCCCAGGCCTTCGGCACGCAGGGTGTCCATCAGCAGGCGCGCAGTCACGAACGAGTAGTTCGGCTCGCGTTCAACCAGGGTACGGGCGGTCATCACCAGAGCGGTGTTGACGTCGGTCAGGGCCACGCCGTCGTACAGGTTTTTCAGGGTTTCGCGCTGGATCAGGTCACCATCGACTTCTTCCAGGCCTTCGCAGGCCTCGGTGATGATGGTGTTCAGGCGGCCCAGGTCCAGCGGTGCAAAGCTGCCGTCGGCCAGGGTGATGCGGATCGATGGGTGAGCTTGTACCGCAGCTTCTTCAGCTGGGGAGCGCACGGCACGCTCTTTGGCGCGCGAGTCGCGGTAGATCACGTAGTCGCGGGCGACTTTCTGCTCGCCGGCACGCATCAGGGCCAGTTCGACCTGGTCCTGGATTTCTTCGATGTGGATGGTGCCGCCCGACGGCATGCGACGCTTGAAGGTCGCGGTGACTTGTTCGGTCAGGCGGGCAACGGTGTCGTGGATGCGCGACGAGGCAGCAGCGGTGCCACCTTCAACTGCAAGAAACGCTTTGGTGATGGCGACGGTGATTTTGTCATCGGTGTAAGGAACGACAGTGCCGTTACGCTTGATCACTCGCAATTGGCCGGGTGCGGTGGCGGACAGATCCAGGTTCGAATCAGCGGCCTGCGGCACGGAGCCTTGCGGGTTCTCGCGAGTTGTGTCGGTTTGCATGGGGGGTTGTCTCCACATTCTATATTTATTTGGGCACCATCAAGGTGCCCACCGTTCCGTCCTGAAGCACTTACAACAGGCCAAGGGCCTGGCATAACAACTTCGGGACAGGAGGAAGGGAGCTGTTCGCGCCGCTTCCATGCCGAAGTCTTCGGTTCGGGGCTGAAAAGCCCTTGACCGTATTCCTGGTGGGTGACAGTTGCCCGCTTCAAGCACTGCAACACCCGTACCGTTTTCTGCCCGTTGGGCTGGAAAACGCTTGCCATCCGCGTGCGCGGTTTGGGCTTTCAAAAAATGCTTTGGTTCAACCAAACGGGCGCAAGAAACCTCTTGAATTTCTTGTCTGATCTGTGTTTGGTTTTTCGCTTAAAACCCTACATGTAGGGTTTTTTTAGCGTCGAGGTACAAGATAATGCGTTTTTGGGGGCTTAGCAACGCACTACCTGTGGATAACGCTGTGGGTAAAATGTGTATGAAACGTGGAACACCCGTGTAGGCCGCACTACTGCTGGATTCGGCCGTTTGTCACTGAATATTCCAAGGTAAAAACAGCGGGTTGGATTTTTGAGGGCGCGAACCCTATCACAAAAAAACGCGATCACCGAATGGATTTCCAGGCTTGTGTTAGGGGACTGGCCCGTGGCTACAATCGGCATCCGTTATGCCCTCAAAACATGACAAACAGGGTATGACCGATGGAGATCAAACTGTGGATCTCCACGGGTCAGAAGAACTTCTAATAACAATGAGGACCACCCGTGGAGCAAGAAGCCTGGCAAATACTGATCGTCGAGGACGACGAGCGTCTCGCCGAGTTGACCCGTGATTACCTGGAGAGCAACGGCCTGCGCGTCTCGGTGGAAAGCGACGGGGCCCGGGCGGCGGCACGCATCGTCGCCGAACAGCCAGACCTGGTCATTCTCGACCTGATGCTGCCCGGCGAAGACGGCTTGAGCATCTGCCGCAACGTGCGTGAGCGCTACGACGGGGTGATCCTGATGCTGACCGCGCGCACCGACGATATGGACCAGGTCCTCGGCCTGGACATGGGCGCTGACGACTACGTGTGCAAGCCCGTGCGCCCACGCCTGTTGCTGGCGCGTATCCAGGCGTTGCTGCGGCGCAGTGAACCGGCCGAACCGACCAGCGTGGAAAACCAGCGCCGCCTGCAATTCGGCCCGTTGGTGGTGGACAACGCCCTGCGCGAAGCCTGGTTGCATGAAGGCGGTATCGAATTGACCAGCGCCGAGTTCGACCTGTTGTGGCTGCTGGTGGCGAATGCCGGGCGCATCCTCTCCCGCGAAGAAATCTTCATCGCCCTGCGTGGCATTGGCTATGACGGCCAGGACCGCTCCATCGATGTGCGCATCTCGCGCATCCGGCCCAAGATCGGCGACGACCCGATCCACCCACGTTTGATCAAGACCATCCGCAGCAAAGGCTACCTGTTCGTCCCCGAAGCCGCCGCCGACCTGTCGCTGTGAACTCGATCTTCCTGCGCATCTACGGCGGCATGTGCGCCGCGCTGATCCTGGTGGCGCTGCTTGGCGTACTGGCCCTGCACCTGCTCAACGAGGTGCGCAGCGGCCAATACCGCGAGCGCCTGGCCCACGGCACCTTTGCCTTGATGGGTGACAACCTGCAACCCATGAGCGCCATCGAACGCCAGCGCGCCTTGGCGGTGTGGGAGCGCTTGCTGGGGATCCCCCTGGAGCTGCGCCCCCTGGCCGATGCGCAACTGGACCTGAGCCAACGCAACCGCCTGCAACGTGGCCAGGTGCTGGTGGAACAGACCGGGCCTCACGCCGCACGGGTGTTGCGCCTGGTCAGCGAGCAGGATCAGCTGGTGCTCACCGGCGAAGTGCAGCAAATCAGCGAGCAATTGGCCCGCGCCACTATTTATCTGCTGGCTGATGAGCTGGTGCGCTTTCCCGTCGCCGAGCAGCCGCAAAAACTGGCAGACATAAAAGAAGCCAAGGGCTTTGGTTTTGATATGCACCTCATGACCCTGAATGAGGCTGACATGGACGACGACCAGCGCCGCCGCGTATCCGAGGGCGATACGGTGATGGCCCTGGGCAAGGGCGGTGATTCGATCCGTGTGTTCGCCGGCATGGTCGGCACGCCGTGGGTGCTGGAGATCGGCCCGTTGTACCAGATGAACCCGTACCCGCCGCAATGGCTGATCCTGATCGCGCTGATCAGCCTGACCCTGATCGGCCTGATCGTCTATTTACTGGTGCGTCAGCTGGAACGCCGTCTCAAAGGCCTGGAAGCCGCGGCCACTCGCATTGCCAAGGGCAACCTCGAAGTGCGCGTGCCGGCCCGGGGCGCAGACTCGGTCGGGCGCCTGGCCGCCGCCTTTAATGGCATGGCCGAGCACCTGCAGCAATTGCTGGCGATCCAGCGTGAATTGGTGCGCGCGGTGTCCCACGAGTTGCGCACGCCGGTAGCGCGCTTGCGCTTTGGCCTGGAAATGGTCGGCGACGCTACGACGCCTGAAGCGCGGCGCAAATACCTGGAAGGCATGGACAGCGATATCCAGGACCTCGATGGCCTGGTGGATGAAATGCTCACCTATGCACGCTTGGAACAGGGTGCGCCCGAGCTGAATTTCCAGCGCGTCGACCTCAGCGCGTTGCTCGATCAGGTGATCGGCGAATTATCGCCACTGCGTCCGCAAGTCTCCGTGAGTCGTGGTATTTGCCTGTCATCGGCGCATTGGGATGACGCGTGGGTCGACGCCGAACCGCGTTACTTGCACCGCGCCTTGCAAAACCTGGTGAGCAACGCCATGCGTCATGCCCAGGGCCAGGTGTTGATCAGTTATCAGGTGGGCCAGGTGCGTTGCCGCATCGACGTGGAAGACGACGGCCCCGGCGTGCCGGAAAGCGCCTGGGAGCGCATCTTCACGCCGTTCCTGCGTCTGGACGACAGCCGCACGCGGGCCTCGGGCGGGCACGGGCTGGGTCTGTCGATTGTGCGGCGGATCATTTATTGGCACGGCGGAAGGGCGTTGATCGGCAAGAGCAACAACTTGGGTGGGGCGTGCTTCAGCCTGAGTTGGCCCAGGGATCAGGATAAAGGCTGACACCGCTATCGCCGGCAAGCCGGCTCCTACAGGGGAACGCATTCCCGACTCAACTGTAGGAGCCGGCTTGCCGGCGATGGCGATTCATCAGGCGCTGATGGCCACCAGGCTCAACAACTGCTCCCCGTCCACCGCAAACTGCCCCACCAATTCCTTGCCATGGCACCATTCTTCGGACAAGTCCGTCAGTAGTCGCAACCGCACCCGGCCCGACGACCACTCCACCACCTCGGCATGCTCAAAGTAAAAGCGCTTCTGCACAATCGGGTAGAGCGCCTTGAACAAGCTTTCCTTGACCGAAAACGTCAGCGTCACCCCTAAAGCAATCTGCTCACGCGGCACGCTGGCCATGCGTTGCAGCTCATCAGCCGTCAGAATTTCCCCTGCCAGGCGCTCCGCCCGTTCCAGGCTTAGCACATTTTCCAGGTCCATCCCCAGCCCGCGCCACTGCGCCTTGTGCCCGACAATCGCTGCCGCGTGCCCGGTGCTGTGGGTGATGGAACCACTGATATGGGCCGGCCAGACCGGCGCCCGGTCGTCGCCGATGGCGGGTACGCAATCCAGTTGATCGAGCTGTTGCAGGGCGGCGCGGGCGCACAGGCGGCCGGCGAGGAATTCGGCCTGGCGCTTGGCCACCGAGCGCTGGATGCTGGCCGGGGGCGGCACGGCGCAGCGCAGGAAATCACCCTGCGCGAGCAGGGTGGGGTCGAAGCGGGTGCTGAGGAACACCGTGCCGGGCAAGGGTTCGGGCAGCGGCCAATGGGCGTCGAGTGGGGTGCAGCAAGCGGGTAGGGGCGTCATGGGTACTATTTTGCTTCAGGTGGCGCGCCGGAGGATAGCCCGTAGCGGTTCAGGCGCGGTTCAGAGCCCGTTCAGGGGGAGTTCAGGGGCGCCTGCGTAGTCTGGCCCTACAGCCAAAACGCGTAGAGGTAAGCCCCATGACTGCGATCAAAAAGCTGATGTTGGCGTTATCCATGCTCAGTGCCACTGCCGGCGTCCAGGCGTCCGACGGTGCCTTCGCGGCATTCGGTAGCGAGAAAACCAAGAAATCCAGCACGTTGATCCAGCGTGTCAGCTTTGAAGAGGTGGGCAGCCAGGCCGCGCCCTGGGGCCAGTCCCTGGGCCTTGCCACGCCGCAACCGGCCTACCGTACCGGCTATGAACACCTGACGGGCCAATACAATGGCATTAAACTGCGCCCGCAAGACCTGCAGGGCCGCTATGATATCCCTCTGTCGGACAGTTGAATCGCCTTGGAGAGCCTTATGAAATTGCTGGTGGTAGAAGATGAGGCGTTGCTGCGTCATCACCTGTTTACCCGCCTGACCGACAGCGGGCATGTGGTCGAAGCCGTGGCCAACGCCGAAGAAGCCTTGTACCAGACCGGGCAATTCAACCATGACCTGGCGATCATCGACCTGGGCCTGCCCGGCATGGGCGGCCTGGACCTGATCCGCCAACTGCGCACACAGGCCAAGACTTTCCCGATCCTGATCCTTACCGCCCGTGGCAACTGGCAGGACAAGGTCGAAGGCCTGGCCGCCGGTGCTGACGACTATGTGGTCAAGCCGTTCCAATTCGAAGAGCTGGAGGCGCGGATGAACGCCTTGCTACGCCGTTCCAGCGGTTTCACCCAGTCGACCATCGTCGCCGGCCCGTTGCTGCTGGACCTCAACCGCAAGCAGGCGTCCCTGGATGAACAGCCTCTGGCGTTGACCGCGTACGAGTACCGCATTCTCGAATACCTGATGCGCCACCATCAGCAGGTGGTCGCCAAGGACCGCCTGATGGAACAGCTTTACCCTGACGATGACGAGCGTGATCCGAATGTCATCGAAGTGCTGGTCGGCCGCCTGCGTCGCAAGCTGGAAGGCCCGGCCGGGTTCAAGCCGATCGACACCGTGCGCGGCCTGGGTTACCTGTTCAATGAGCGCTGCCGTTGATTCGCTCGCTTCGTGTGCGCTTGATGTTGGCGGCCGCCACCCTGGCCGTGTTGTTTATGCTCGGTTTGTTGCCGGCCATGCAAGGGGCGTTCAGCCTGGCGCTGCAGGATTCCATCGAGCAGCGCCTGGCGTCGGATGTCACCACGCTGATTTCAGCGGCACGCGTTGAAAACAACCGCCTGCTGATGCCGGCGCAGTTGCCGGACGAACGCTTCAACCTCACCGATAGCCGCTTGCTCGGCTATATCTACGACCGCGAAGGCCACCTGGTGTGGCGTTCGCGCGCCACCCAGGAAGAAAACATCAACTACAAGCCGCGCTATGACGGGCGCGGCAACGAGTTTGCGCGGATCCGCGAGGCCAACGGCCAGGAATTCTTCGTGTACGACGTCGAGGTCAGGCTGCTGGGCGGCAAGAGCGCGGCATTCAGTATCGTCGCCCTGCAACCGGTGCGCGAATACCAACTGACCCTCGAAGGCCTGCGTGAGAACCTCTACCTGGGGTTCGGCGCGGCCTTGCTGGTGCTGTTGACGCTGTTGTGGCTGGGCCTGACCTGGGGCTTGCAAGCCCTGCGGCGCCTCAGCCAGGAACTGGACCAGATCGAAGGCGGCACCCGTGAAAGCCTCACCGAGGAACACCCGCGTGAGCTGCTGCGCCTGACCGGCTCGCTCAACCGCCTGCTGCACAGCGAGCGCGAGCAACGGGCGCGTTATCGTGACTCCCTCGATGACTTGGCCCACAGCCTGAAAACCCCGTTGGCGGTATTGCAGGGGGTGAGTGAGGACATGGCCCAGCGCCCCGAAGACCGTGGCCAGGCCTGGGTGCTGCAATCGCAGATCGAGCGCATGAGCCAACAGATCGGCTATCAATTGCAGCGCGCGAGCCTGCGCAAGAGCGGCCTGGTACGCCACCAGGTGCGCCTGGAACCGGTGGTGCAAAGCCTGTGCGACACGCTGGACAAGGTGTACCGCGACAAGCGCGTGACCGTGGCCTTCGAGCTGCCCGAGGACTGCGACGTGCCGATAGAGAAGGGCGCCTTGCTTGAGATGCTCGGCAACCTGCTGGAAAACGCCTACCGCCTGTGCCTGAGCGAAGTGCGCATCAGCCTGGTGGAAAGCCTGGAGGGCTCCGAGTTGTGCATTGAAGACGATGGCCCAGGCGTGCCGCCCGACCAACGCGCGCGGATCCTGCAGCGCGGTGAACGCCTGGACCGCCAGCACCCGGGGCAGGGGATCGGGCTGGCGGTGGTCAAGGACATCATAGAGAGCTACGGCGCACGGTTGACCTTGGGGGATTCGCCTTTGGGTGGGGCGGCCTTCAAGATTCATTTTCCGGCGGTGTGATCTCTATTGACCGTGCTGGCCTCATCGCAGGCAAGCCAGCTCCCACATTTTGAACTGTGAACCCCTTCAAGTGTGGGAGCGGGCTTGCTCGCGAAAGCGTCACTCGCATCAATACTCATCTGACGCCATCGCCGGCAAGCCAGCTCCTACAGTTAATGCATTCACACATATTTTGAACGGTGAGCCCCATCACCTGTGGGAGCTGGCTTGCCTGCGAAGAGGCCGGTGCAGGCGACACACCTCTAACTCTCCTGCGCGCGATACGCCCCCGGCGTCACCCCCGTCCACTTCTTGAACGCCCGATGAAACGCCGACGGTTCGGAAAACCCCAGCTGCTCGGCAATCTCCTGCAACGACAAATCCGCCCGCCCCAAATGGTAGATGGCGATGTCCCGCCGCAGCTCATCCTTGAGCGCCTGGTAGCTGGTGCCTTCCTCACGCAAATGCCGACGCAGGGTCTGCGGGCTGATGTGCAGGTGCTGGGCGACGGCCTCCAGGTCTGGCCAGGGCGTGCGGTCGCGGCTGAGCAGGCGGCGCAATTGGCTGCTCAGGCTGTCGCCTTCATCCGGCCGTGACAGCAGGTCGGCGGGGGAGCGTTCGAGAAAGTGCTTGAGGGTGCGTTCGTCCTGCAACAGCGGCAGGCTCAGGTAGCGCCTGGGAAACACGAGGCTGCTGTTCGGTGCGCCGAACACCTGGGGGCAGGGGAACAGCAGGTCATATTCGCCCGCGTGGGCCGGCATCGGGTAACTGAAGGTGGCCTGGTTCAGGCGAATACGCTGGCCGATCAGCCAACTGCCCAAGCGATGCCAGATCACCAGCAGGCATTCGCTGAGGAAGTGATCCGGATCCCACAGTTGCGAGTCGTCCAGGCTCAAGCGGGCCATGTCGCCCTCTCTTGTCAGGTGCCAACGCGGACCCTGCGGGAATAGGCTATAAAAGAGTAAGCCGCGTTCCAGAGCCTTCTCCAAGGTGCGGCAGTGGATGAGTGCGTGGCACATCATGGCGAAGGTGCCGCGTTTGCTCGGCCCCTCGGCGAAGCCCAGGTATTCGTCGTCCAGCGCCAGCCAGAGCATTTGCAACAGCCGGGTAAATTGCTCCGGCGCAATGCGGGCGCGGGGTTCGGTCAGCAGCTCGGGGGGGATGCCCACTTGCTGCAGCAGGCCCGAATAGTCATAACCGGCCCGGCGCGCACCGCCGAGGGCGGCCCGGGCGTAGTGACTGGCGATGGTACGTTCACGCATGTGAGGGCCTCGTCCATGGAGTGGCGGATGTTAGCCATCACCTGCCGGGGCGACAAGGCGGATATCCGCCAATTTGTAGGACAGGATTGGGCGAGCGGGCGGAATTCCGCCACCCTGTTTGGGGGGCTGGCAGGTGGATGAAAACCCCAAGCCCTGATGTCTAAAGGCCTTCAGGGTTTTTAAGGAAAGTGGCACGGCGTTTGCGATAGAGATGACAGCGCAGGCCTGCTTTAAAGGACCTCGCAAACAACAAATCCCTCCAGTGCAGGAGGGTTCGCAATTCAAGTGTCGTGGGCAATGGCGGATCTTTGCCACACGGGACGATTGAGGAACTTTGCAATGACGACTCGTCAGCCACTGTACAAATCCCTGTATTTCCAGGTGATCGTTGCAATCGTTATCGGTATTTTGCTCGGTCACTTCTACCCGCAGACCGGTGTGGCCCTCAAGCCACTGGGTGACGGCTTTATCAAGCTGATCAAAATGGTCATCGCCCCGATCATCTTCTGCACCGTTGTCAGCGGCATCGCTGGCATGCAAAGCATGAAATCGGTCGGCAAGACCGGCGGCTACGCGCTCCTGTACTTCGAAATCGTTTCCACCATAGCCCTGCTGGTAGGCCTGGTCGTGGTCAACGTGATCGAGCCGGGCGCCGGCATGCACATCGACGTTACCAAGCTCGATGCCTCGAAAATCGCCACCTACGTGACTCAAGGTGCGGACCAGAGCGTTGTCGGCTTCATCCTCAACGTGATCCCGAACACCATCGTCGGCGCCTTTGCCAACGGTGACATCCTGCAAGTACTGATGTTCTCGGTGATCTTCGGTTTCGCCCTGCACCGCCTGGGTGCCTACGGCAAGCCGGTACTGGACTTCATCGATCGCTTCGCCCACGTGATGTTCAACATCATCAACATGATCATGAAGCTCGCGCCAATCGGTGCCCTGGGCGCCATGGCGTTTACCATCGGCGCCTACGGTGTAGGTTCCCTGGTGCAACTGGGCCAGCTGATGATCTGCTTCTACATCACCTGCATCCTGTTCGTGGTCGTGGTGCTGGGCGCCATCTGCCGCGCGCACGGTTTCAGCGTGTTGAAGCTGGTTCGCTACATCCGTGAAGAGCTGCTGATCGTACTGGGTACTTCCTCCTCCGAATCCGCACTGCCACGCATGCTGGTCAAGATGGAGCGTCTGGGCGCGAAGAAATCCGTAGTAGGCCTGGTGATTCCAACCGGCTACTCCTTCAACCTCGACGGTACTTCGATCTACCTGACCATGGCTGCCGTGTTCATCGCCCAGGCGACTGACACCCACATGGACATCACCCACCAGATCACCCTGCTGCTGGTGCTGCTGCTGTCCTCCAAAGGCGCTGCAGGCGTGACCGGTTCGGGCTTCATCGTACTGGCTGCCACCCTGTCGGCCGTGGGCCACCTGCCGGTTGCCGGCCTGGCGCTGATCCTGGGTATCGACCGCTTCATGTCCGAAGCCCGTGCACTGACCAACCTGGTGGGTAACGCTGTTGCCACCATCGTTGTGGCCAAGTGGGTCAAGGAACTGGACACCGACAAGCTGCAGCGCGAGCTGGACTCTGGCGGTACCGGTATCTCCGAAACCCGCGAGCTGGATGACCTGGGCGTGGCCGAAGGCCCTGCACCTGTCGTCAAGTAAGTCGCTGATGGCGTGAACTGACGCCCCGGCTACCCACAAACGCCCCGACTTGTTCGGGGCGTTTGCGTTTCTGCCCGGCCACTCCCGGGTTTTTTGGTTTACATTAAGTAAATGCTCCATCAAAGGCCCGGTGAAGACCCGTCTTCACAAGAGAGCCTCCTCAGCCTGAGCCGATCTGCGCGCACCGAACCAGCAAGACCTTTTTGCGCCAGATGGCTCGCCCCTCAACGCAGTGTGAATAGGCGGGCGTGCCCATGATTACCCTGAAACTCAACGGTCAAGACCATCAACTGGATGTCACCGAGGATATGCCGCTGCTGTGGGCGATTCGCGACGTGGCGGGCTACAACGGCACCAAGTTCGGCTGCGGCATGGGCCTGTGCGGCGCCTGCACCATTCACATCGACGGCTCACCGGCACGCAGTTGCATCACCCCGATCGGCTCGGTCAAAGGCCAGGCCATCAGCACCATCGACAACCTGCACACCGATCCCATCGGCCAGGTGGTGCAGCAAGCCTGGCTGGACACCGCCGTGGCCCAGTGCGGCTACTGCCAGGGCGGGCAGATCATGTCGGCCACCGCCTTGCTGAAAACCAACCCCAACCCCAGCGATGAGCAGATCGAAGAGGCAATGGTCGGCAACATCTGCCGTTGCGGCACCTACAACCGTATCAAGACCGCGATCCGCCAGGCATCCACCCACCTGCAGGGGGCCAAGGCATGAGCCAGTTACCTGCTGATTTCGTGCTGAATAACCTCAGCCGCCGTGGCTTCCTCAAAGGTGTGGGCGCCACCGGCGCATTGGTGATCGCCGCCAGTTGGGGCCTGCCCGATGCATTCGCCGCCGATGCCGTGAAGAAATACGGCGGCGACGCCATGCCCAACGGGCTGATCGATGACCCCAAGGTGTACGTCAGCATCGCCACCGACGGCACAGTGACCGTGGTGTGCAACCGTTCGGAGATGGGCCAGGGCGTGCGCACCAGTCTGAGCCTGGTGGTGGCCGATGAAATGGAAGCCGATTGGGCGCACGTGAAAGTCCAGCAGGCGCCGGGCGACGAAGTGCGCTACGGCAACCAGGACACCGACGGCTCACGCAGCATGCGCCACTGGTATGAGCCGATGCGTCGCTGCGGCGCCAGCGTTCGGGCGATGCTTGAACAAGCGGCTGCCGATCAGTGGAAAGTGCCGCTGGCTGAATGCCGGGCGCAGTTGCATAAAGTGATTCACCAGCCAAGCGGCCGTGAGCTGGGGTATGGCGAGCTGGCGGCCGCCGCCGGTGCGCTGGCGGTACCTGCCCGTGACAGCTTGCGCCTCAAGCCAGCGTCGGAATTCCGTTATATCGGCAAGGAAGGCGTCAAGGCCATCGACGGCGCCGACATCGTCAACGGGCGCGCGGTCTACGGCGCGGACGTGCACTTTGACGGCATGCTTTACGCCACCATCGCACGGCCCAAAGTGTATGGCGGCAAGGTCAAATCCTTCGATGCGTCGGCGGCCTTGAAGGTGCCGGGTGTGATCAAGGTGCTGGAAATCGAAAGCCGCCCCTTGCCCTCCGAGTTCCAACCCCTCGGCGGTGTGGCCGTGGTGGCCAGCAACACCTGGGCCGCGATCAAGGGCCGGGACGCGCTGAGCATTGTCTGGGAAGACGGCGTGAATGCCGGCTACAACTCCATCGACTATCGCAAGGAGCTGGAAGCCGCTGCCTTGAAGCCGGGCAAAGTGGTGCGCAACACCGGCACCCTCGACCAGGCCATGGGCGAGGCCGACAGCACTCTGGAAGCCGCCTACTACCTGCCGCATCTGTCGCAATCGCCAATGGAGCCGATGGTCGCCATTGCGCGCTTCGACAAAGGTGAGTGCCAGGCTTGGGGCCCCAGCCAGGCGCCGCAGGTGACCCGCGAGCGCATCGCCGAGCGCCTTGGGCTGCCGTTCGATAACGTGACCTTCAACGTGACCTTGCTGGGTGGTGGCTTCGGGCGCAAATCCAAGCCTGACTTCATCATCGAAGCCGCTGTTCTGGCCAAGGAATTTCCGGGCAAGGCTGTGCGGGTGCAATGGACCCGCGAAGATGACATCCACAACTCGTACTTCCACACCGTGTCGGCCGAGTACCTCAAGGCCGGCCTGAACAAGGATGGCCTGCCGTCGGCCTGGCTGCACCGCACCGTGGCGCCGAGCATCACGGCATTGTTCGCGCCGGGCATGAACCACGAGGCGGCCTTTGAGCTGGGCATGGGCTTTACCAACATGGCCTACGCGATTCCCAATGTGCGCCTGGAAAACCCCGAAGCGGCGGCCCACACCCGCGTCGGCTGGTACCGTTCGGTGTCGAACATCCCTCACGGGTTTGCGATCCAGAGCTTTGTCGATGAGTTGGCCCACAAGGCTGGCCAGGATCCGCTGCAGTACCAGCTCAAGTTGCTCGGGCCGGACCGTCAGATCGATCCCAAGACCCTGAGCGATGAGTGGAACTACGGCGAATCCCCCGAGCGCTACCCGATCGACACCGCACGCCTGCGCGGCGTGCTGGAAACCGCGGCCAAGGCTGCCGGCTGGGGGCGCACGTTGCCCAAGGGGCGTGGCCTGGGCTTAGCGGTGCACTACAGCTTTGTGACGTACGTGGCGGCCGTGATCGAGGTCGAGGTCAAGGGCGATGGCACATTGATCGTGCACAAGGCCGATATTGCCGTGGATTGCGGCCCGCAGATCAACCCGGAGCGCATCCGCTCGCAGTTCGAAGGTGCGTGCGTGATGGGTCTGGGCAACGCGGTGCTGGGCGAGATCAGCTTCAAGGATGGCAAGGTCCAGCAGGACAACTTCCATATGTACGAGGTGGCGCGCATGTCTCTGGCGCCCAAGGAAGTGGCGGTGCACCTGGTGACGCCCAAAGGCGAGGTGCCGTTGGGTGGCGTGGGCGAGCCTGGCGTGCCGCCGATTGCGCCGGCACTGTGCAATGCGATCTTCGCCGCCACCGGCAAGCGTATCCGCAACCTGCCGGTGCGTTACCAGTTGCAAGGCTGGCAAGAGGCGAAGGCCTGATGGACAGCGTGGATCTGAATGTCTTGCGCAGCGTGCTGGAGTGGCGCCGCGCCGGGCAACAGGTGGTGCTGTACAGCGTGGTGCAGACCTGGGGCAGTGCGCCGCGTCCGCCGGGGGCGATGCTGGCCCTGCGCGGTGATGGGGTGGTGATTGGCTCGGTGTCGGGCGGTTGCATCGAGGACGACCTTATTGCGCGCCTGCAGGACGGTCGGCTGGCGGATGACGGGCCACCGGTGCAACTGGTGACCTACGGCGTGACCCGCGACGAGGCCGCCCGATTCGGGCTACCGTGTGGCGGTACGTTGCGCCTGACCGAGGAGCGCGTGGTGGAGTGGGCCTGGGTGGCTGAGCTGCTGGCGCGTTGCGAGGATCATCAGATCGTTGCGCGGGAGCTGGACCTGGCGACCGGTGAAGTCACCCTGAGCGATGCCAGCAAGACGGATGTGGTGAGCTTTGACGGCCAACGCTTGCGTGCCATTTATGGCCCGCGCTGGCGCCTGTTGTTGATCGGTGCCGGGCAACTGTCGCGTTATGTCGCCGAGATGGCGCGGCTGCTGGACTTTGATGTGCTGATCTGTGACCCGCGTGAAGAGTTTGTCTACGGTTGGGAGGAACAGCAGGGTCGCTTCGTGCCGGGAATGCCGGATGAAGCGGTGCTGAATATCCAGACCGATGAACGCACCGCGATTGTCTGTCTGACCCATGACCCGCGTCTGGATGACATGGCCTTGCTCACGGCATTGAATTCCAGGGCGTTCTACATTGGCGCGCTGGGGTCGCGGGTTAACAGCCAGAAACGTCGGGAAAACCTGGCGCAGCTCGGCCTGTCGGCGGAGGCGATTGCGCGCCTGCACGGGCCGATCGGCGTGTATATCGGCAGCCACACCCCGGCGGAAATCGCTTTGTCGCTGATGGCGGAAATTGTCGCGATCAAGAATGGCGTGGCGGCGGTGCAGAAAAAACCGCTGTCGGTGCTGGCCGAGTGACAGTCACGGCGATTGTGCTGGCGGCAGGGCAGGGCAGGCGTTTTCGCGCTGAAGCGGGGGCGGATAAGGATAAATTGCTGGCCGATTGCACGAGCCGGGATGGCGTAACGCGAGCGGTCATCGAGCAGGTGCTGGCGAATTTGCCTGCGCGCGTGGCACGGCGTCTGTTGGTGACCTCGCCTGAGCGTACGGAAGTGATTCGACTGGCCAAGGCCTATGGCTGTGAGGTTTTGCTGCTGCACTCGGCCGGCATGGGCGAGAGCATCGCTGCAGCAGTGGCGGCCAGTGGTTCGGCTGACGGTTGGCTGGTGGTTTTGGGGGATATGCCGTTTATTCAGGCGTCGACTATCGAGCAGGTGGTCGAGGGGCTGGAAGTGGATCGCATCCACGTCCCGGTGCAGGCGGGGCAGTATGGGCATCCGGTGGCGTTTGGTCGTGCGTTCGGGCCGGGGTTGACGGCGTTGGCGGGTGATCGCGGCGCTCGGTCGCTGTTTGCCGCTGGCGCTGTCAGGGAGATCCTAGTGGATGATCCTGGCGTGTTGTGGGATGTCGACTTGCCCTCCCTCTTGAGCTACACCCTCACCTCCTGAACTGCCCTCCAGGTCCTGAATTGTCCCCGACCCTGTAGGAGCGGGGGGGGGGGGGGGGGGGGGGGGGGGGGGGGGGGGGGGGGGGGGGGGGGGGGGGGGGGGGGGGGGGGGGGG
>NZ_JBWKRS010000065.1:0-15811 GCF_059419385.1 Pseudomonas sp. GW821-FHT05H12
CCCCCCCCCCCCCCCCCCCCCCCCCCCCCCCCCCCCCCCCCCCCCCCCCCCCCCCCCCCCCCCCCCCCCCCACCCCCGCTCCCACAGGTTTAGCCGTGTTCGTCCAGAGGGGTTTTTATGATTGATCTGTATTACTGGCCCACAGGCAACGGCTTGAAAGTCGGCATCCTGTTGGAAGAGCTTGGGCGAGAATACCGACTGGTGCCGGTGAACATCCGCGAAGGCCAGCAGAAGCACGCGGACTTCCAGCGCATCAGCGCCAACGGGCGCATCCCGGCGATTGTCGACCATCGCCCGGACACGCCGCTGAGCCTGTTCGAATCCGGCGCGATCCTCAATTACCTGGCTGACAGCGCCGGGCAGTTCCTGCCCCCAGCCGGCACTGCCGAGCGGCAAAAGGTGCAGGAATGGCTGTTCTGGCAGGTGGGGCACATCACCCCGTACCTGAGCCAGTTGCAGCTGTTCAAGGAGAAGGCGCCGGAGCCGATCCCGTTCGCCCTCGACCTGCTCAATGCCGAAGCCACGCGCTTGTACCGCGTGCTGGAGCAGCGCCTGGGCGAAGTGCCCTACGTGGCGGGCGAGTATTCGGTGGCCGACATGGCGATCTTCCCGTGGATCCAGCCGTTGCGCCAAGGCCAGGACCTGGCGAGCTACCCGCACATCCAGGCCTGGCGTGAGCGCATCAAGGCGCGGCCGGCGGTGCAGCGCGCCTATGCCAAGGGCCGCGACGTGGCGGCGGGCGAGCGTTCGTTGGCGTTGCAGTAACTCATTTCTTACTTTGTTGGGACTTCCATGAGCCAGACCATCACCCCGAGTCAACTGCAGCAATGGCTGTTCGACGGACAGGAAATCGCCGTATTCGACGTGCGCGAACACGGGCAGTACGGCGAAGCCCATCTGTTCCACGGGGTGAACCTGCCCTATAGCCGCCTGGAGCTGGAAGTGCGCCGTTTGGCGCCGAACCCCCAGGTGCGCCTGGTGATTTACGACCAGGACCAGGGTGAAGTGGCCACGCGTACCGCACAGCGCCTGCACGCCGTGGGCTACGGCCGGGTGCATGTGCTGGAGGGTGGCGCAGATGGGTGGCAGGCGGCGGGTTTGCAGCTGTTTGCGGGCGTGCATGTGCCGTCCAAGGCGTTTGGCGAGTTGGTGGAAGAGGCCAGCCACACGCCCCACGTCACCGCGCGGCAACTGGCCGAGTGGCAGGCCCGTGGCGAGCCGTTGGTGGTGCTGGACGGGCGGCCGTTCGATGAATACCGCAAGATGACCATTCCCGGCTCCATCTGCTGCCCGAACGGTGAGCTGGGCTACCGCGTGCATGACCTGGTGCCGGATGACAGCACGCCGATCGTGGTCAACTGTGCCGGGCGTACGCGCAGCATCATTGGCGCGCAGACGCTGATCAACCTGGGCGTGAAGAACCCGATTTACGCCCTGGAAAACGGCACCCAGGGCTGGTACCTGGAAGATTTCCAGCTGGAGCACGGCAGCACCCGACGCTACGCCGATGCGGTCAGCAGCGATCTGGATGCACAGCGCCACGCCGCGCAGCAGTTGGCGCAACGGGCAGGGGTGGTGAGCGTGTCGGCGGAGCAGGTGCGGCAATGGGCCGAGGACACCGGGCGCAGCCTGTTCCTGTGTGACGTGCGCACCGCCGAGGAGTTTGCCGCAGGCACCTTGCCCGGCGCGCAACACACGCCGGGCGGGCAGTTGATCCAGTCCACCGACCTGTACATCGGCGTGCGCCAGGCGCGGGTGGTGCTGGTGGATAGCGATGGTATCCGTGCGCCGATCGTGGCCAGTTGGCTGCGTCAGTTGGGGCATGAGGCCTACGTGTTGAGCGGTGGGATCGACAGTGGCCTGGCATTGCCAGTACAGGCGCCGGTGGCTTACGAGCCTTTGCCGCTGATCAGCGCTCAAGGCTTTGAGCTGAGTGAAGTCAACTTGATCGACCTGCGCCCGAGCATGGTGTACCGCAAGGGGCATATTCCGGGTTCGCGCTGGTCGATCCGCTCACTGCTCAACGCCGACCAGCGCCCTTTGGTGCTGGTGTCCGATGACCCGGCTTTGGCGGCGTTTGCTGCACAAGGCTTGGAAGCAAAACTGCTCGACGGTGGTTTTACTGCCTGGGCCGCCGCCGGCCTGCCGGTGTGTGAAGACCCGCAGAGCCCGCCGGACGCGCAGTGCATCGACTTCCTGTTTTTCACCCACGACCGCCACAGCGGCAACAAGGACGCCGCGCGCCAGTACCTGGCCTGGGAAATCGGCTTGCTCGCGCAGATGAGCCCGGCAGAAATCGCCAGCCTCAAGCCGCTGGTGCCGACGTCGCGTGTGCGTACCCGGTTGATCCACGCCGCCCGCACGGAAAAAGGCCAGGGTGGACGAGCGGTCAACGTGCCGGTCACGCGTATCAGCACGGTGCTGTTCGACAACCTCGCCCAGATGCGCGATGCCCGCGCCCGCCGCGACAGTGAACGTGTGCTGACCTACGGCGCCCGTGGCAACCCCACCTCCCATGCCCTGGAAGACCTGGTCACCGAGTTGGAGGGCGGCTACCGCACGCGTCTCTATGGCACCGGTCTGGCAGCGGCCGCCCAGGTATTCCTGGCGTATCTGCGACCAGGCGATCACGTGTTGATCACCGACGCGGTGTACTCCCCGGTGCGCAAACTGGCACGGGAGTTCCTGCAGCCGTTTGGTATTGAAGTCAGTTATTTCGCGCCGGACGGCAAGGGGCTCGAAGCGCAACTGCAAGCCAACACCCGGTTGGTCTACGCCGAAGTGCCCGGCTCGTTGTTGTATGAATTGTGCGACTTGCCGGCGATTGCAGCCTTGTGCAAACCGCGCAATATCCTGCTGGCCGTCGACAACACCTGGGGTTCGGGCTACCTGTATCGCCCGCTGGTGCTGGGGGCGGACATCTCGATCATGGCCCTCACCAAATACCTCGGCGGCCACAGCGACGTGATGATGGGCAGCGTGTGCACCAGCGCAGCGGCCTGGCCGGCGTTGGGCCGCATGAGTGACACCTTTGGCAACGCGGTGAGTGCCGACGATGCTTACCTGGTGTTGCGAGGGGCGCGCACCTTGGCGTCACGCTTGGACGTGCATGAGCGTGGCGCGGTGGAGATCGCCCAGTGGTTACAGTCACAACCGCAGGTCAAGCGGGTGTTCCATCCAGCGTTGCCGGAGCATCCGGGGCATGCGTTGTGGCGACGGGATTTCACCGGCAGCAATGGGTTGTTGTCGTTTGAGCTGGTTAATGCAGACGCGGCGTACGTCGAGCGCTTGATCGACGGCTTGCAGCTGTTCGGGTTGGGCGCATCATGGGGCGGCTATGAAAGCTTGGTCACTGTGGCCGATACCCAGGACCGCGAAAGTGCAGCCGATCGCGGGTTGAACCCGGTGGTGCGCCTGCACATCGGCCTGGAAGACGTGGCGGCGTTGATCGAGGATTTGCAGCGCGGGTTTACGGCGGCAGGCTGAAAGAAGATCGCTCCCACGCCCGGTGGGAGCGATCACGCCGGTCAGTGTTTGACCGGCGTTGGCAGCGTCACGAGGTTGACGTAGCCATCCCAGAATTGCTTCTGGTCCACGCCGAACACCACCTTGGCTTTTTGCGTGCCCACCGGCGCGCCTTTCTTGTAGCCCAGTGCACGGCCGTAGTCGGCGCCGAAGGTGGCGTCCACGTCTACCCACAGGTCGCGGGATTCGGTGACGATCTGCGGGTTGACCAGATACAGCGCCGGCAAGCTGTCCCACGTGAAGCTGTGGTAGCCCGGGTCTTTGTCGAACAGTGGTCCGAACTCATGCTTGTACAGGTCGGCAATTGCGCCTTTCCTGGCGATCACACGCTGGTACACCGCCTTGTCGAAAGTGACTTTCTCGCACACGTCGTTGGGGAAAATCACGTGTTCGATCGGTGAGCGCAACACGATCTTTGCGGCCTCGGGGTCGAACCACCAGTTGAACTCCGCCGCTGGCGTGGTGTTGCCCGGGATCTCCAGGGCACCGCCCATGTACACGATGCGTTTGATCAGCGGCACGATGTCCGGCGCCGAGCGAATGGCCAGGGCGATGTTGGTCAGCGGGCCGACCGCCAGGATCGTCACCTGATGCGGGTTGGCCCGCACGCTCTGCACGATGAACTGCGCGGCGGTTTCACTGCGCAGTTGGGTGTGGGTGGCCAGGCCGTCCGGTGGTGCGATCAACTGTGACGGTGAGGTCGGGCGGGGGGTCTTGAACGCCCCCGGCCAGCCCGCGCCGAACAGGGTTTTTTCTGCCTCGTAGGTGGCGTAGTCATGCAGCAGCGGGTAGGCGGCGCCGGAATAGACGCCCACCTCTTTTTCCACGCCCATGCGTTCCACGGCCTTGAGGGCGTCGACCTGTTCCTGGTCGACCCAGGCATTGCCGCTGACCAGGGTCATGCCCAACAACTCGATGCGTTTTTGCGCATGCAGCTGGGCGAGCATGATGAAGGCCTGGCCGTCATCGTTGAGCACGTTGAAGTCGGTGTCGAAGATGACCTTTTCAGCGGCTTGCGCGGTACCGGCACATAAACCGACCGCAACGAGCAGCGCACAGCGTTTCAGGAAGCCTTGCATGGTGATTCATCCGAAAAATTATTGTTGTCAACGGTTCACCAGTTTCGCCGGCAAGGCGATGACCAGGAAGCTGCTGAGGATCAGGCAGCCCGCGAAAAACCACAAGGCACCGGCGCTGCTGCCTGTGACGTCGATCGCAACGCCCATCAACGAGTTGCTCACCAAGCCGGCAATGTTCGCCACCGAACAGGCCAGGGCAAAGCCCGTGGCAGCGGCGGTGCCTTTGAGGAAAGTGGCCGGCAGGCTGAAAAACACCGGTACCGCGCCGATGATCGCGGCCGAGGCGATGGCGAACAGCGCAACCGTGGCCGCCACGTTATGGGTAAAGAAGGTGCTGGTGGCCATGGCTGCCGCGCCGATGAAGAATGGCACGATGATGTGCCAGCGGCGTTCGCGGTGTTTGTCCGAGCTGGCGCCGATCAGCAGCATGCCGAGCAAGGCCGCGATGCTCGGCAGCGCGGTGAGCACGCCGATATGGAAGGTGTCGGTCACCCCGGCGTTGCGGATAAAGGTCGGCATCCAGAAACCCATGGCGTAGGCGCTGAGCAGGATCGAGAAGTCGATACCGCCGAGCATCCACACCTTGAGGTTGAAGAAGCCGTCGCGAAAGCTGTGCTTGCTGCCGGTGGCGTCGGCCTCGTCCTTGCGCAGTTCGCTTTCCAGCAGGGCTTTTTCTTCATCCGACAGCCATTTGGCCTGCTGGTAGGTGTTGGGCAGGGCCCAGAAGGTCAGCACGCCGAGTAAAACGCTGGGCACGGCCTCGATCAGGAACAGCCACTGCCAGCCGCGCAGGCCGGCCATCTGGTCGAAATGGCCCATGATCCAGCCGGACAGCGGGCCGCCGATCACGCTGGACAGCGGCAGGCCGATCATGAACAGCGCGATGATGCGCCCGCGTCGGTGGGTGGGGAACCAGGTGGTCAGGTAATACAGCACGCCCGGCAGGAAACCCGCTTCGGCGGCGCCAAGCAAAAAGCGCAGGATGTAGAACTGGGTGGTGGAGGTGACCAGCATGGTGCAGGCTGACAGTAGGCCCCAGGTGATCATGATGCGTGCGATCCAGATCTTCGCGCCGACCCGCTCAAGCACCAGGTTGCTCGGTACTTCAAAGATGATGTAGCCCACGAAGAACAGCCCGGCGCCAAGGCCGAACGCGGTTTCGCTGAAGTGCAGTTGGTCGAGCATCTGCAACTTGGCGAAGCCGATATTGATGCGGTCCAGGTAGGCCGCGAGGTAACAGAAACACAGGAACGGAATCAGCTTCCAGGTGATCTTGTGGTAGAGCGTGGTGACGGGATCGGCGACGGTGGTCGCGGGCGCTGCATTCGCAATGGGCATTGGGGTGTCTCCTGGCGGTGACTTATGGTTTTTATACGGCCGCTTTGTTCCAGCACTTCGGAGTGCTGTAGAAGCGACTTCCAAAGGCAGTGTCAGAAGACTGAGGGGGGCGCCTGGCAACGCTCTCGTGTGGCGTCCGACTTATGTGGGAGCTGGCTTGCCTGCGATAGCATCGATGCGGTGTAACCGTTACACCGCAGCGTCTGCATCGCGGGCAAGCCCGGCTCCCACAGGGATCGGTTCCCACATTCGGACGTGTTCCAGGCCGGCCCTCAGTTTTTTTCAGGACCACGCTCTATGGCGCAGTTCCTAATAGCGTCTTATTGCTCCCTGAACTGATTCATCGCCTCCTGCTTGCTCACCACGTCGCCATACTTGCTGTCGATATCGAACAGGTTGGCTTCATGGGGAGCCGGGTGTCGATCGCCAACGCATTCACGCACGACGATGGTGCGAAACCCGTGTTGCACCGCATCCACCGCTGTGGCGCGGATGCAGCCACTGGTGGAGCAACCGGCCAGCACCACGGTGTCGATGCCCTGGGCGTGCAGCATCGGGGCCAGGCTGCTGCCAAAAAACGCGCTGGCATACTGCTTGGTGATCACCACTTCGTCGGCCTGGGGCAACACCTCGCTGCAAAACGCGGCGAGCGGGTTGCCTTCGACCATGTCTTTCATGACTGGGGCCTTCTTGACCCAGATCCCGCCATCGACGAAATGGCCGGGATGGTAGCGGATATTGGTGTGCACCACCGCAATCCCATGCCTGCGGGCGACGGCCAGCAGCTCGACGCTTTCGGCCACAGCACTGACCACGCCCGGCGCAAACAGCGGCGCGCCTTCGGTGGTGTAGCCCTGCATGAAGTCGATCATCAGCAGCGCGGCTTTCTTGCCGAAGCCGATGCGATTGCCCCATACGCCCTGGTAGTTGGCGTCGGCGGATTGTTCGTTCATCACAAAGCCCCTCAGTAAGCGCCGGAGAGCAGGGCGCCGGCGCCGGGCACGATGGGCTCCAGGTCCAGGGCCTTGAGCATGGCGTAGGTGGTGGCGATGGCGGCGGTGAGCACCGGTTTGCCGGTTTGCGCCTCGACCTTGGCCACCACCGGCAGCGACTGCATCTGCACGCAGGCCGACAGCACGATCACGTCCACGCCTTCCAGGTTCATGCCGGCGACGATGGCCGGCAGGTTGGCCGGGTCGTGGCGGGCTACTTCGAGGTTGTCGGGGATTTCCAGCGCGCGCCAGTCCACCACCTCAAAGCCTTCTTCGCGGATGTAGTTCACCACCAGTTCGGTGAGCGGCTTCATGTACGGCGCGACGATGGCGATGCGCTTGGCGCCCATCACCTTTAGGCCTTCAATCAAGGCACCGGCACTGGTGATCACCGGGGCGTTGGCGTCGTTGTCGGCGGTGGCTTTGCGCAAGCGTTGCTCGGAGTTGCGGTGATAACCCAGCCCCATGGCCATGATCGCCACCAGGCAGGCGTAGCCCAGCACGTCGACCTTGGCGTCGGACAGCTCGACCGCGCAGCGGTCGGACTCGCCGTCCATCGCCGCCAGTTCTTCCTTGCGCACTTGCTTCATGCGCATGCGGCTGGAGTGAAAGGTAAAACGCTCCGGGCGGATGGCCTGGCGTGCGGTGAGCATCGCCGGGATCTCGGTTTCCATGGTGGTGTTGGAACTCGGCACGATCTGGCCGATGCGGTAAGGCTTGAGCATGGTGGTCTCCCTTATTGTTCGGTGGGCAGGAAGTCGCCCAGGGCGTCGAAGAAGCCCTGGAGGTCGTCCCACGGAATCATGTGCCCGGCGTTGGCCACGCGAACCACGTGGATCGCCGGTTGCAGGTCTTGGATCTCGGCGACGTCCTCGTCGAGAATCACGCCGCCACGCCCGGCCACCATCAACAGGGCAGGGGCCTTGAGGTGGGGCAGGTCTTGATGGAAGTCGACGTCGTGAAAATCATTGAAGGCGCGCACGATGGCCGGCTCGAAGCAGGTGTGCAGCCATTCGGCGCGCAGTTGCAGTTGTTCTTCGGTCCAGGTGGCGCAGAAGGCGCGCATGGCCTCGGCGTCCATGCCGACCAGCGACTGGCGGATGGAGTCGACGTACCACGGCAGTTTGCTCGGGTATTCACGGCGGCCCGGGCCGGACACGGGCGGGTCGATCAGCACCACGCGGTTTACGCCTTGGGGATGTTTGACGGCACTGCGCGCGGCAAAACGCGCGCCCATCGAGTGGCCCATCAGGTGGTAGCTGTCGAGGTTGAGCGCGTCGGCAAAGGCGCCAATGTCATCCGCGCAGGTGTCGGCGCTGTAATCCAGCTCCGGCCCGGTGGACGACAAGCCGCGTCCGCGCACATCGAGCACGTAGGTGTCGTAGTGCGCACCGAGGCGTTCGGCCACAAAGCCCCACGTGATCGCCGGGCTGGTGATGCCCGGGATCAGGATCAACGACGGGCCTTTACCGCCGTAACGCAGGTAGTGCTGGCGGATGCCATTGGCCTGGACGTTGCCGCCGTAGAGGAAGGTGCTCACGCGGCCACCCCCGATTTCAGCTCCTGGGCATACAGGTCATAACCGTAGACCCAGGCCGGGTCTTCTTGCGTGCGCAGCCAGGTGTTGGCGTTGGATACGGCCTGCACGCGGGATGCACGTTCCTTGCGGTTGGCTTCGTAGAGTTGGAACGCGGTGCGGTAGTCGCTGATGCCGGTTTCCTGCAGGCAGCGGGTGAGCATGGCGGCGTCTTCGATGGCCATGCCGGCGCCCTGGGCCATGTGCGGTTTCATCGGGTGGCAGGCGTCGCCCAACAGCACCAGGCGACCACGGCTCCACAATGGCAATGGGTTGCGGTTGCGCAGCGGCCATTTGGTCACGCTTTCAGTGGATTCGATCAGCGCCTGTACGGTGGGGTGGTAGCCCTTGAAAGCATCGAACATCTCTTCGCGGCTGCTGTCGACGAAGGCGCCCTGGAAGTCCCATTCGGCGTGGGGCACGCCGGTCACGTAGTAGTACTCGTCGCGCTTGCCGGTGGTGTAGTAGACCATCATGTGGCGGTCTTCGGTCCACCACTTGATGCAGTCTTCGAACTTGAGGTCGTACTTGGCCAACTGGTCGCCACGGATCAGTGCACGGTGCGCGACCCAGCCGCTGTACAGCGGTTTTTCCACGCCCAGCAGCTCTTCGCGGATCTTGGAGTTGATGCCGTCGGCGCCGATCACGATGTCGGCGTAGGTCACCTCGCCATCGGCGAAGGTCAGGCGCACCTGGGTGTCGGTTTCTTCGAGGGTTTCCAGGCGCTTGTTGAAGTGCAGGGTGCCCGGCTTGAGGGTGGACATCTGCAGGGCATGCAGGTCGCCGCGGTGCACGGTGATGTAGGAGGCGCCGTAGCCGGTGAGGGGAATGCGTGACAGGTAATCACCGCTTTCGCCGCAACGGCTGAACCAGTGCTCGGGGTGCGAGCCCATCAGGTCCAGCTGCTTTTCGATGCCCATGCGGCGGAAGATTTTCATGATGTTGGGGCCCATGTGGATCCCCGCACCCAGCCGGGAGAATTCTGGCGCCTGCTCGTAGATGTCCACATCGAAGCCAGCTTGCTGCAACAGGGTGGCGGCTGCGGCACCGCCAAGGCCGGCGCCGACGATGGCGATTTTCTGTGTGCTTCCCATGGGGCGTGATCCTCTCTCTTTTTGATTTTTGGCGGCGTCTGTCCGCAAGGTTTTTAAGGTGTATACGCTCATTTTTTGAAATGGGAAGCCCGCATCTGAAAATTTATTTTTTGGCCATATTTATCCTGTGTAACGGGTTGTAGCCATTAAATAGTGGGCTTGTGTGGATTGGTAACGTTTTGGCGCGGTGCTTGCAGTCGGCCTGCAATTCAGGTCTTATCGTTAGTAATTGGCGTATACGCTATAAAAGTGCACTAGAGTGAAGCGCGGTGCTTGAACTTGGTGCAGCCCCACAGGAGACAGGAAAATGCCGGTAAGCGATTGCGAACTGACCCAGATGTTCGAGCATGTGTTGAAGCTGTCGAAGGTCGACCCGACCCAGAGCGTCGCCGTGCTCAAGAGCCATTACTCCGACCCGCGCACCGTGCGTGCCGCCATGGACGCCGCCCAGCGCCTGGGGGCCAAGGTGTATGCGGTGGAGCTGCCGTCGTTCAATCATCCCAAGGCGATGGGCAATGACATGACCGCCTACTGCGGCGACACCGCGCTCACCGGCAACATTGCCGCCCAGCGCGCCCTGGAGGCGGCGGACCTGATCGTCGACACCATGATGCTGCTGCATTCGCCGGAGCAGGAGCAGATCCTCAAGACCGGCACGCGCATCCTGCTGGCCGTGGAGCCCCCGGAAGTGCTGGCGCGCATGCTGCCCACCGAGGAAGACAAGGTGCGCGTACTGGCGGCGGAGCAGTTGCTGAAAAAGGCCCGTTCGATTCACGTCAAATCCCGCGCCGGCAGTGACTTCCGTGCCGCCCTGGGGCAATACCCGTCGGTGACTGAGTACGGCTTTGCCGACGAACCGGGGCGCTGGGACCACTGGCCCAGCGGCTTCCTGTTCTCGTGGCCCAACGAGGAAACCGCCGAGGGCGTGCTGGTGCTGGATATCGGCGACATCCTGCTGCCGTTCAAGACCTACACCCGCGAGAAGATCACCCTGGAGATCGAGAAGGGCTTTATCACTAAAATTCACGGCGGCTTCGAGGCCGAGTACCTGCGCGACTACATGAAGTACTTCAACGACCCCGAGGTGTACGGCATCTCCCATATCGGCTGGGGTCTGCAACCACGGGCGCAGTGGACGGCCATGGGCCTGCACGACAAGAACGACGGCATGTGCATGGACGCGCGGGCGTTCTATGGCAACTTCCTGTTCTCCACCGGGCCGAACACCGAAGTGGGCGGCACGCGCAAGACGCCGTGCCATATGGACATTCCGCTGCGTAACTGCGATGTGTACCTGGACGACGAGGCCGTCGTTATCGCCGGTGATGTCGTCGCCCCCGCAGCCTCCCTGGCTCGCTAAATATCCCTGTAGGAGCCGGCTTGCCGGCGATAAGGCCCTCAAATGTTGCGCACATCTTGAGGCCGCCATCGCCGGCAAGCCGGCTCCTACATGGGTAGGTGTTTACGGCACATCCCGCTATCATGGCTCCCCATCGTTCATCATCCCCCGAGCCCGCCGTGCCTGATTCCTACGTCTTTTCCGAGCAAGTTGGCCATCTGCTGCGCAAGGCCTACCAGCGCCACCTGGCGATTTTCCAGCAGAATGTCGGTGACTCCCAGCTCACCGCCGTGCAGTTCGTCACCCTGTGTGCCCTGCGCGATCACGGTGCAAGTTCGCTGACCGAACTGGTCAAGGCCACCGCCGTCGACCAGGCGACCATTCGCGGCATCGTCGAGCGGCTCAAGGCCAAGGAGCTGATTACCCTGGAGCCCGACCCTCAGGACAAGCGCAAAGTGGTGGTGGACTTGTCGGCGTCCGGCGCCGAACTGGTGGGCCAGACGGCGCCGCGTGCCGCGCAGATCAGCGAACTGACCCTGAGTAACCTCAACCCCGCCGAACGCGTGGCGATGCTGTTCCTGCTGCGCAAGATGATCGACGACCCACAGGAATAAATTAGGTCTGGCACCGTTTTTGCTCTGAGTTGATGTAGTAGCCACTTCACCAGCCAAGTGTGTCGCGAGGCCCCAGGTCCGCGACGCTTTTTTTTGGCTGTTTCGTGTAGTGACCACTTCACCAATTGGCACAGGCGAAGCGAATGATCAGCCAGCACATCACGGTAGCGCTTGAGGTCAACGGCCAAACAAGCGAAGTCAGCGCCATGGCGGACACCCCGCTGTTACTGGTGCTGCGCAATGACTTGGAACTCAACGGCCCCAAGTACGGCTGCGGCCTGGGCGAGTGCGGTGCCTGCACCGTGATCATCGACGGCGTGGCCGCACGCGCGTGCGTGTTCCCGTTGGCCGGCGCGGTGGGTCGCCAGATTGTCACCCTGGAAGGCCTGGGCACACGCCAGGCGCCACACCCGGTGCAACAGGCTTTTATCGACGAGCAGGCCGCGCAATGCGGCTACTGCCTCAACGGCATGATCATGACCGCCAAGGCCTTGCTCGACCGCAACCCCAACCCCAGCGAAGCCGAGGTGCGCAATGAACTCTCGGGCAACCTCTGCCGCTGCGGCACCCATATCGAAATCCTGCGTGCGGTGCTGCGTGCCGCTCGCCTCATGACGGTGGATTGATGAGCATGACCGACACGACCCTTTCCCGTGATCAGTGGCTGGCCAAGGCCGGTGTGTTGTTGATCGTCGATGACGTGTTGCCGCCGTCGGGGCCGGTGGCCAAGGGCGGCACGCCGACGGTGAAACCCAAGGAACTGGGGCTGTTTATCGCCGTGAACGATGACGGCCTGGTCTATGCCTTCAACGGCCATGTGGACCTGGGCACCGGCATTCGTACGTCGCTGGCGCAGATCGTCGCCGAAGAGCTCGATCTGGCGCTGGAGCAGGTCAAGATGGTGCTTGGCGACACTGAGCGCGCGCCCAACCAGGGGGCGACCATTGCCAGTGCGACCTTGCAGATTTCCGCCATCCCGTTGCGTAACGCCGCAGCCGAAGCACGGCGTTTTCTGCTGGCGCGGGCGGCGGGGCGCTGGGGCGTGAGCACGGGCAGCCTCAAGGTGGAAGCCGGTGTGATCCACGCCGCAGACGGACGCACCACCACGTATGGTGAGTTGGTCAGCGGCCAACACGATCAACTGCGCATCAGCGGTGATGCGCCACTCAAGGCCATCGAGGATTACCGCTTGGTCGGCAAGGGCGCGGCCCGGGTGGACATCCCCGGCAAGGCCACCGGCGAGCTGACCTATGTGCACGACATGCGCGTGCCCGGCATGCTTCACGGTCGGGTGGTGCGCCCGCCGTATGCAGGGCTTGATTGCGGGGAGTTTGTCGGCAATAGCCTGCTGAGCGTGGACGAGGCCTCTATTGCGCATATTCCCGGAGTTGTCGCCGTGGTGGTGATCCGCGATTTTGTCGGCGTGGTGGCCTTGCGTGAAGAGCAGGCGATCAAGGCGGCCCACGAACTGCAGGTGCACTGGAAACCCTGGAACCACGCCTTGCCGGACATGAGTGACGTGGAGCAGGCCATCCGCGACAACCCCCGGGTACGCCGTACCGTGCTCGACCAGGGCCATGTCGACGAGGCACTGGCCGGCGCCAGCCAGCGCATGCCGCGCAGTTACCTGTGGCCGTATCAGATGCATGGTTCGATCGGGCCCTCTTGCGGGGTGGCGGACTATTCACCCGCGGGCAGTCGGGTGTGGTCGGGCAGCCAGAACCCGCACCTGTTACGCGCCGACCTGGCGTGGTTGCTGGAATGCGAGGAAGGGCTGATCGACGTGATCCGCATGGAAGCGGCCGGCTGCTATGGGCGCAACTGCGCCGATGATGTGTGTGCCGACGCCTTGTTGTTGTCCCGCGCAGTGGGCAAGCCGGTGCGCGTGCAACTGACCCGCGAACAGGAACACCTGTGGGAGCCCAAAGGCACGGCGCAATTGATGGATGTCGACGGCGGGCTGAATGCTGACGGCAGCATCGCCGCCTACGACTTTGAAACCAGCTACCCCTCCAACGGCGCGCCGACCCTGGCGTTGCTGCTGACTGGACGGGTGGAGCCAGTGGCCGCGATGTTCGAGATGGGCGACCGCACTTCGATCCCGCCCTACGACATCGACAACATGCGCGTGACTATCAACGACATGGCACCCATCGTGCGTGCGTCGTGGATGCGCGGGGTGTCGGCACTGCCCAATACCTTTGCCCACGAGTCCTATATCGACGAACTGGCCTTTGCCGCCGGCGTCGATCCGGTGGAATACCGCCTGCGTTACCTGAAGGACGAGCGTGCCATCGACCTGGTGAAATCCACCGCCGAGCGCGCTAACTGGTCGCCGCGTACCGCGCCGATGCAAACCGCCAACGAGGACCACCTGCTGCGCGGTCGCGGCTTTGCCTATGCGCGCTACATCCACAGCAAGTTCCCGGGGTTTGGCGCGGCGTGGGCGGCCTGGGTGGCGGACGTGGCCATCGACAAGCAGACCGGCGACGTGTCGGTGACGCGGGTGGTGATCGGGCATGACTCGGGGATGATGATCAACCCGGCCGGGGTGCAGCACCAGATCCACGGCAATGTGATCCAGTCCACCAGCCGCGTGCTGAAGGAACGGGTGACCTTTGAAGAGTCGACGGTGGCGAGCAAGGAGTGGGGCGGTTACCCGATCCTGACCTTTCCGGAAGTGCCGAAGATCGACGTGCTGATGATGCCGCGCCAAGACCAGCCGCCCATGGGCGCGGGCGAATCGGCGTCGGTGCCCAGTGCCGCGGCGATTGCCAATGCGATCTATGACGCCACCGGCATTCGTTTTCGTGAGTTGCCGATCACCCCGGAACGGGTATTGGCTGCGCTGAATGCCGGCACGTTGGGCGAACCGGCCAAGTCGCCGGAGAAACGCAAGAAATGGTGGTTTGGCGCACTGTTCGCCACCTTGGGTGCCTTGGCGGCCACGGCCTGGCCCTTTCACAGTGAGATCGCGCCGATTGCCCCGCCCGCTGCCGGCACCTGGTCCAAGGCCACCCTGGAGCGCGGGCGTTTGCTCGCCGTCGTTGGCGATTGTGCGGTGTGCCACACGGCGCCGGGTGGTGCGGCCAATGCGGGCGGGCTGGCGATGGAGACGCCGTTCGGCACGCTGTACAGCAGCAATATCACCCCGGACGTAAAGACCGGCATTGGCGCCTGGTCGTACCCGGCCTTCGAGCGGGCCATGCGCGACGGCATTGGCCGCGATGGGCGCAACTTGTACCCGGCGTTTCCCTATACGGCGTTTCGCAATATCAACGATGCCGACATGCAGGCGCTGTATGCCTACCTCATGAGCCAGGCACCCGTGAGCCAGGCGCCGACGCCGAATGCCATGCGCTTTCCGTTCAATATCCGGCCGTTGATGGCGGGGTGGAACGCGTTGAATTTAAGGCGCGGCGAAATCACCGTGCAGCCGGAGCGCAGTGAGCAATGGAATCGCGGCAATTACCTGGTCAATGGCCTGGGGCACTGCGCGGCGTGCCACTCGCCGCGCAACCTGATGGGCGCGGAGAAGGGCGGCAAGGCGTTCCTCGCGGGAGGCATGGTCGATGGTTGGGAGGCGCCGGCGTTGACTGGGTTGTCCAAGGCGCCGACGCCGTGGACCGAGGATCAGTTGTTCACGTATTTGAGTACGGGGTACTCGGACGCCCATGGCGTGGCGGCCGGGCCGATGGGGCCGGTGGTGAGTGAGTTGTCGAAATTGCCCAAGACGGATATCCGGGCGATGGCGGTGTATCTGGCGTCGCTCAATGGCGAGGCGACGGCGCAGGCGCAAACCGTCGCGGTGGTTGTGCCCAATCCCAGCGGCCGACGCATTTTCGAGGGCTCGTGCAAGGCCTGTCACGCCGATGGCCTGGGGCCGAAACTGTTTGGGGTGAGCCCGTCACTGGCCACCAACACCAACGTGCACAGCGACCAGCCGGACAATTTGATCAAGGTGATTTTGCAAGGCATCAGCAATCCGGCGACCAGGGACCTGGGGTACATGCCGGGGTTTAAGGACAGTTTGTCTAACAGCCAGGTGGCGGATCTGGCGGCGTACCTGCGCGGGCAATTTGCGCCGAATGCGCCGCAGTGGCAGGGCTTGGAGCAGAAGGTGGCGCATTTGCGGGCCAATCCCGGCACTCACTGATATTTCAGCCTTATGAAAATCAACTGTGGGAGCTGGGGTGGGGGGGGGGGGGGGGGGGGGGGGGGGGGGGGGGGGGGGGGGGGGGGGGGGGGGGGGGG
>NZ_JBWKRS010000066.1:0-15712 GCF_059419385.1 Pseudomonas sp. GW821-FHT05H12
CCGGCGATGGCGGCCTTGAATCCTGCGTTGGACTCACGGGCCTCATCGCCGGCAAGCCGGCTCCTACAGGGCGATGGCGGCCTTGAATCCTGTGGTGGTCTCGCTGGCCTCATCGCCGGCAAGCCGGCTCCTACAGGGCGATGGTGGCCTTGAATCCAGTGGTGGTCTCAGGGCCTCATCGCCGGCGAGCCGGCTCCTACAGCATCGTGGCGCCGGGGCGGCCGGGTTCGACCACGAAGGATTGGAGGGTGGAGAGCGTGGCCAAGGGATCGCGCGGGTCGCTGATCGCGCGCAGGTGGGTGAGCATGCGCTGTTCCTGCAACTCCACCGAGACATACCCCCGCTGGCGACTGTCGAAAAACTTCACATGGGGGTTGAGCGGCAGAATGGCTTTGTACGGCTCATAGGGCGGGCCGTCGGAGGTCACCGATGAACCGACGAACTCGGTAGCCACCACCGGCGAGTCCAAATCATTGGCGTCTGCGTGCAAGTCCGTAACCCAGAACGAATGAATATCGCCGCCCCAGAACACCGGATTCTTCAGAGAGTGCCGCGTAATGGACGCCAGCATGCGCTCACGATTGGCCATGTAGCCGTCCCACCCGTCCGTCCAGCGCCCCGGCTTGTGGTTGGTCAGGTCGCGCTGGATCAACGGGGCGACGAGCAAGTCCTGTGCGATCACGTTCCACTGCGCAGGGGACTCGGCAAAACCTCGGTCCAACCATGCCTCTTGCTCCCAGCCGAGCATCGTGCGGCGAGGGTCACGCAGGTCGGTGCAGCTGTTGTCGGCGATATGCCCCTGGTGGCTGCCATTGGCCAGGATGCACGGTTGCTCGGAGCGGTACTGGCGACCATCCAACACGTGGAATCGCGCCAATCGGCCGTAGTCCAGGCGCCGATAAATACGCATGTCCGGGCCCTTCGGCAGGCTGCTGGCGCGCAGTGGCATATGTTCGTAGAAGGCCTGGTAGGCGGCTGCCCGCTGCTTGAGGAATTGCGCCACCGGGATCTTCGGGTCCTGGGACCAGCGGTTGGCGTAGTCGTTCTGTACTTCGTGATCGTCCCACGTCGCCACACTCGGCGCAGCGGCGTGCAGGGCCTGCAGGTCCGGATCGGTTTTGTACAGGGCATAGCGGTTGCGATAGTCACTCAGGCTCACCGCATTGCCGCTGCCATGGGCGCGGAAAACTTTGCCCGAGTCGGCGGCATAGGAGCTGTCGTAGATATAGTCACCGAGGAAAAACACCAAGTCCGGCTGCTCGGCAGCCAGGTGACGGTAGGCACTGAAGTAACCGCGTTCCCAGTGCGAGCACGACACAAACCCTAACCGCGCCGACACCATCGCCTGCATAGGCGGCGTAGTACACGCACGGCCTACCGGGCTCTGCGCGCCCAGGCCTTCGAATTGGTACCAGTACGGCCGGCCCGCCTCCAGCCCCGCCACTTCCACATGCACCGAATGGGCAAAGCGTTCCGTTGCAGTGGCTTCACCCTGCTTCACAATGCGCGTCATGGCCGCATCGCTGGCCACCCGCCAACGCACCGGCACCGGGCGGCGCAACCCGCCTCGCCCATCATCGGCATTGAACAACGGTGCCAGGCGCGTCCAGATCACAAACCCATCGGGCAACGGGTCACCCGAAGCCACGCCAAGGGTGAAGGGATAGTCGACCCCGGCGCTGCGTGCAAACGGGCTGAGGATCGAGAAAGCCGAAGCAACCGCCAGCCCCGTGAGAACGCGCCGACGGCCATGGTCCACCTCGCCGTTCATGTGCGGGCCTCCCAGTCGTCGCGCAGCACAGCGAAACCGAGCAAGTCTTCATACACGCCGTTCTTGAGAAACGCCCCGCGCATGCAACCCTCATAGCGCAGGCCGATTTTTTCCATCACCCGTGCCGATTCCTTGTTGCGACCAAAGCACTGACTGCCCACCCGATGCAGCCCGAGCTGCGTGAACCCGTAACCGGTGACCGCACTCGCCGCTTCAGCAGCAAAGCCCCGGTTTCGACAGCTCGCCGCGACCCAACCACCGAGGTGGCCATAGTGATGCCGCGCATTCAGACGCAAGCTGACGATGCCGATCAATTCGCCACTTTCCCGCAGGTGCATCCCGAGGCTGAGCAGGTCGCCTGCACGAAATTTATCCTCCATCGCGCCAATAAAATCTTTTGCCGTTTCCAGCGTGTAGGGCGACGGAATGTTCGCCGTGTTGTCGGCGATTTTCGGCCCGTTGGCGAGGGTGGAAAGGGTCTCGGCCTGGGTCATTTCCAGCGCCCGCAATAGTAGTCGCGGTGTCGCCAAATGAGGCAGTGCGGTCGGCATACAGGGGGGCTCTCGAGATAAATTCTTCAAGAATGTAGCCCCTGTGTGTCAATTGCATTACGTCATAAAACTGCAAGGTAAATTGTCTGAAAGACGCGTCCTAGAGCCCTCAAAACGTCAATTAAAGTTAACCAATCGGTCATTTTTGGTTGTTAGCGTGTCGCCCCTAATTCAACGACGGGGTAGCGGAATGAGAACCTGGGATGAACCCAAGAAGCGCAAGGCACACATCGAATTGATCCCGATGATCGACGTGATGATGTTCCTCCTGGTGTTTTTCGTACTCGTGAGCTTGAACGTGATTCCGGCCCTCGGCATGAAGACGCAACTGCCCAGCGCGAGCAGTTCGCAGCAGCTCAAACCACAGAACAAATTCATCCTGACGTTGGGCCTGGAAGGCCAACTGCAACTCGACGGCAAGGACCTCACAGTCGATGCCCTGGTACCGGCGTTGAAGGCCGCCGAGAAGCCCGATACCAAGTCGACGATCATCGTCAATAGTGACAAGGGCGTGGAAGTGTCGCGCCTGGTGGAAGTGATGGACACCCTGCGCCTGGGTGGCTTCACCTCCGTGTCCATTGCCACGCGTAAGTCCTGATCATGTACGTCCTGTTTCGTGCGCGTCAGCTGCTGGGCAGTGTCCCGGCCCTGATCGCCCTGGTGCTGATTGCACTGGGTATCCAGTCCCAGACCTTGAAGGTCGAACCCAAGTACGACGAGTCGGCGGTCGAGCTGGCGTTGGTCGAGCCCGAGCCGGAAGTGATCCCGGAACCGGTGGTGGAACAAGAGCCGCCCCCGCCGGTAATCGAGGACGAAGAGGCCGAGCCGGCCCCGCCGCCACCACCGCCCAAGCCGCAGCCAAAACCCAAGCCTGAGCCCAAGCCAAAACCTGTGCCCAAGCCCGTGGTCACCAAGCCAACCCCAACACCGACGCCGCCACCGGTGGCCGCCAAACCGGCCCCCGCCGCCGTGGCCCAGGCCGCGCCGACACCCGCACCACCCGCGCCGCCGAAGGTCGACGGACAGGCGCTGGAAGGCGGTTACCTCAAGGGGCTGCGCAACGAGTTAGACACCTACAAGCAGTACCCCACCGGGCGCCAGGCCTCCCTCGAACGCCCCAGCGGCGAAGTGGTGATCTGGCTGCTGGTGGACCGCCAGGGTCGCGTTCTGGACTCCGGCTTGCAAACCCAGGCCTCGAGCATGTTGCTCAACCGGGCCGCCACCAACAGCTTGCGTCGTATCAAGCAAGTCAAGCCGTTCCCCGAGCAAGCCTTCGGGGGGCGCAATGAGCAGCGCTTCACCGCCACCTTCAACTACAGCGTGCAATAAGCACCCGACACCAGGACGACAGTGATGAGGTTCACACGGATTCATCTGGCACTCGTTGCCGCAAGCATGGGCCATGGAATGGTCATGGCCGACACCAGCGACAGCGACGTCGGGACTATTGGGGTTCAGGGCAAGGCCACGGCAGGTGGCGGCTACATGGTGCAGGAAGAAAGCATCAAGGGCCGCTCCACCGTGACCAAGGAAGCGCTGGATAAGCAGACCGCCACCGGTAACGCGATCGACAAGCTCAAGTACACCCCGGGCCTGAACATCTCCAGCGAAGACAACACCGGCCTGTCGGGCTTCCGCTTCACCATGCGCGGGCTCAACTCCGACCAGGTGGGGATGTCGGTAGACGGCATGCCGATCAACGACTCCGGCAACTACGCGCTGTACTCCAACCTGCTGGGCGACCCGGAAAACATCGAGCAGATCTTCGTCACCCAAGGCTCGGCAGAAGCCGACGGCCCGCACATCGGTTCCAGCGGCGGCAACATCGGCATCGTGACCATTCGCCCGACCAAGGAAACCGGCGCGTTCGTCAAACAGGTCATGGGCAGCAACGCTACCCGCAAGACCTTTGCCCGCCTCAACAGCGGCGAGATCAACGGCCTGAGCAACTGGCTGTCGGTGTCCCATACCGAAGGTGACATGTGGCGCGGCTCGGGCGCCGTGCGGGCGGACAAGGTGGAGTGGAACAGCTTCTTCGACGCCGGCAACGGCAACACCGCCAACCTGATCCTCAAGTACCACGAGCAGGACAACAACAGTTACAGCCAGCTCACCAAGGGCCAGTTCCAGCAGAACGGCCGCAAGTACGACCCGTACCCTGCCACGCCGACCGTGGGCAGCAACGGCAAGGTCAACAGCTACTACGCCCTGGCGCAGAACCCGTTCCAGACCTTCACGGGGGTGCTCAATACCCAATTCAAACTGGCTGACAACCTGGCGTTGTCGGTGATCCCATATTACTACTGGGGCAACGGCAGCGGCGTGGGCTCGAACAGCTACGCGCTGAACCGCGGCTCCAACGCGGGCGGCGTGTTCGACTTGAGCAACCTGCCGACCGCGGCGCAGTACAACGCCGACGGTTCCTCAACCACCGGCGTGTACTACCGCCCTTCCCGCACCCAGACCTGGCGCCCGGGCATCACCACCAAGCTGAACTGGGACCTGGAAGAACACAGCCTGCAATTCGGCTACTGGTATGAGCGTGCGCGCCAAAGCCAGACCCAACCGTTCATTGCCCTCAAGAGCAACGGCAAGCCAACCGACACCTGGCCAGACGGCAACGCCGTGGTCGATGCCAACGGCAACACCGTGCAGGGTCGCGACCGCTTCACCGTCACCCCGGCGCAAAAAGTCTGGGCCCAGGACACCTGGTACATCAACCCGGACTGGACCCTGGTGGCGGGCCTCGCCTACATGAACGTCGAGCGTGACGGCACCAACCACGGCAGCCTCACCGAGCAGGCCGAGAAGCGTAACCAGACCTACAACAAGCTGCTGCCGAACGTCGGCCTCAAGTACCAGCTGGATGAGCGTGACCAGTTGTTCTACAGCCTGTCGCGCAACATGCGTATCCCGCAGAACTACGTGCTGTACGACAAAGGTGCCGGCTCGATCGACGCCAAGCCGGAAACCAGCTGGAACCATGAGCTGGGCTGGCGCTACACCGATGAAGACATGACCGTGGCCGCCACCTTGTTCTACATGCAGTTCAAGGATCGCCAGGTGTCGTCCAAAGACATCAACGGCGACTTCGCCGACATCAACGCCGGCTCGGTCAACAACAGCGGCCTGGAGCTGGAATGGAGCGGCCTGCTGCCCAACCATTTCAACTACTACACCTCCTACACCTACACCAAGGCCGAGCAACAAGATGACCTGACCGTCTACAACGCCGGCAAAGCCATCCTGTTGCCCACCAGCGGCAAGCAGTTCGCCAACGTGCCGAAAAACATGCTGGCCGCCAACATCGGCTACGACGACGGGCGCTTCTACGGCACCTTCGGCGGCAAGTACACCAGCAAGCTCTACGGCGACCTGACCAACGACGAGGCGATCTCCGGGCGCACCGTTTTCAACGCCGGAGCCGGTATCTACCTGCCGGTGGACAAGAAGGTGGTCAAGGACGCGACCCTGCGCCTGAACGTCGACAACCTGTTCGACAAGAAGTACCTGGACGGCGTGTACACCACCAAGACCAACTCGGCCACCTACGGCGGTTTCCGCGACGGCGACCCGGCGTACATCGTGGGCCTGGAACGCACCGTGACGGTTTCCCTGGAAGCCAATTTCTAACTGCGAGGTAAGTGAACATGGACATGAATGTGCTCCACGACATCACGTTTTATGTGATGTATGCCGCGATGGCCATCGCGATCTTTATCACCATCGAGCGCGGAATTTTCTTCGCCTATGTGCGCCGCCAGGCACGCGCCTTGACCGAGGTGCTGGGCGCCAACGTGCACAGCGAACGCGACTTGCCGGAAAGCTTGACCCGTCGCGACAGCCTGCCGTTGACCATGGTGCTGCCGGTGCTGGCCCAAAAAGCCACCCACGGCTCGCGCAAAGACCTGGATGACGTGATCGAAACCCAGTACCTGACCACTCGCGCGCCGCTGGCTCGCAGCCTGTGGATCATCGAAACCATCACCACCGCCGCCCCGCTGCTGGGGTTGCTGGGGACCATCCTGGGCATCATCGACACCTTCAAGGCACTGGCCAGTGCCGGCGTGTCCGACCCGGGCCAGATCTCCGGTGGTATCGGTACGGCCTTGTTCGCCACCGGCCTGGGGATCGCCATCGCGCTGTTCTGCGTGGTGTTCCACAACTTCTTCCAGGACAGCCTGGAGCGCATCAACGATCAGCTGAAAATCCTGCTGATCCGCGCAGCCACCGGCGCCCGTGTGCAGGGTGAAGTCCCGCACCTGGTACCGACCCCGCTGCACAGCCGCACCGCGTAATGATTCGGGCGGGCGCGCAATGCGCCCGCCATTTTTTACGAAGAGATCCCTATGCCCATTCCCTTGAAATTGCGTATCGCAGGCCTTGCCGGTTTGCTCCTCAGTCCGCTTGCCCAGGCGGACTTTTCAATTGCGGGTTTTGAACTGGTGCACACCGTGCCCGTGGACACCGCGCTGGGTACCGCTGATTTGCGTCAACCGGGGCCGGTGTGGATCGAGCTGTTCGACGGTGCCAAAACCTCCATCGACATCGGCCAGTTCTACGCGGCCGATCACCCGGGTTCGGTGATGGACAAGGTGATCGAACACCTGGAAGCCGCAGGCAAACGCGGTGTGAAGATTCGCTTTTTGCTGGAAGAAAAAGGCATCAAGCTGTCGGAAGCCTCCACCCTGGAACGCTTGCGCGCGATCCCCAACCTGACCTTTCGCGTACTGCCTTATGGGCAACTGAGCGGCGGCATCATCCACGCCAAGTACATGGTGGTGGATGGCAAGCAGGCGTTTATCGGCAGCCAGAATTTCGACTGGCGCTCACTGGAACACATCCACGAAACCGGCCTGCGCATCAGCGACGTCAGCGTGGTCGGCCAGGTACAGGCGATCTTCAATCAGGACTGGAACGCCCAGGCTGCCCTGACAGAGCACAAGCCCGTGCCACTGCCAGCAAAAGGCGCAGAACCAGCACGCACCGGCAACTACCTGGTCGCCAGCCCGCAACGCTACAACCCGCCGGGCGTGGGTGACTCACAGCTGGAACTGCCACGCTTGCTGGGCGAGGCGAAAAAAGAGGTGCGCGTGCAATTGCTCGACTATGCACCGCTGTCCTACGGACCCGACCGGACACGTCCCTACTACGCGGTGATCGATAATGCCGTGCGTGCGGCGGCGGCGCGGGGGGTGTCGATCAAGCTGATGGTGTCCAACTGGAACACCGACAAGCTGGAACTGCCCTACCTCAAAAGCCTGGCCGTGCTGCCCAACGTGCAGGTCAAAATCGTCACCCTGCCCGAAGCCAAGCAAGGCTTTATTCCGTATGCACGGGTGATCCACAGCAAGACGATGGAGATCGACGGGCAAGTGGCGTGGGTGGGCACCAGTAACTGGCTGGGTGGGTATCTGGATAACTCGCGCAACCTGGAAGTGGTGATGCGCAGTGAAGCGATGGCCAAGCGTATCGGCGAATTGCATGAGCAATTGTGGGATGGGCCCTACGCCAGCGCCTTGAACGTGACCGAGGAGTACCCAGAGCCCCATCCTGGCCAGCCTTGACCCAGCCCTCCCCCTGTAAGAGCTGGCTTGCCAGCGAAAATAGCCCAGGCACCACAATTAGCCAGGCAGTGCGCATCATCGTTAAAGGTCATCGCCGGCAAGCCGGCTCCTACAGGTCCGTGGGCAGGCGCTCGCTCGTGGAAAAAAGAGGTGGTAGTGTGTGGAAATGTTTCTGACAGATTGATCAGAAATTTCCCACTCACTACCTGCAAAGGAATGCATCTCTCCATGCACTTTCCACTCAAGAAACTGGTGGCGGCTACCCTGCTCGCGACCAGCCTGTCGACTCTGTCCAACGCGGCCTTTGCCAACATTACCCCAGAGCAAAGCGCGCAGATTCTGCAGCAGTTCAACGAAACATCGGTCAGCGATTTCCGTGGTTTCCTCGGCGCTCTGGCCAAGGGCGACTTGGGAAAAACCAGCGACGTGGGCCCGGCAATCAATGGGTTCCTCGGCAACCAGACGCTGAACACCGACCAGCAGAACGAAATCAACCGCCTGCTGGGCATCTACACGCGGGTGAAGTACGGCAAGGCCGCCACCGAGACCCTGCGCGAGCTGGTGGAAATCCCGACGTTCAACATTGAAGGCGTGCCGCAGTACAAAAACCCGGAATTCCTCAAGATCGCCGCCAAGATCCAGGAACTGGCAAAGGCCTTCAACCTGAACTTCCGCAACATCGACAACCGCGTGTATGAAATTTCCCTGGAAGGCAGCGGCGATGAAGTGGTGGGCATCCACGCCCACGCCGACGTGGTACCGGTGACGCCGGAAAACTGGGTGCTCAAAGACGGCACCAAGCTCGACCCGTTCAAGGTCACGCTGATCGGCGACCGCATGTATGGCCGTGGCACCGAGGATGACAAGAACGGCATCGTGGTGGCGATGTACGCCATGAAGGTGATCAAGGAAGAAAAGCTGCCGCTGGCGCGCACGTTCAAACTGCTGGTGGACACCACCGAAGAAACCAACGGCGACGCGATCCCCTACTACTTCGAACACAACCCGACGCCGCAGTACAACCTGGCGCTGGACGGTGGCTACCCGGTGGTCATCGCCGAAAAAGGCTACGGCACGGTCATGGCCACCTTCCCGGTGCGCAAAGGCGAAGGCAAAGGCGCAGAAATCATTTCGATGACCGGCGGCATGGCCACCAACCAGATTCCCTCGGTGTCGGTGGCGACCCTGCTCAGCGACAAGCCGACCGAGCTGGCTGCCAGCCTGCAAAAGGCCGGCGCCGAGTATGCCAAGCACAATGGCGGTAACTTCCAGGTAGACGCCAAAGTGGTCGGCAAAGAGGTCAAGCTGACGGTCACGGGCGTCTCGGCGCACTCTTCGGAACCGGAAGCCGGCATCAACCCCGTCGCCCGGATGCTGGGCCTGATCGACAGCCTCGAGGGCAAGGTGGCGCTCAAGCACAACCACATCACCGATGCGGCGCGCTATGCCGCCGACAACTGGGGCCTGGACTACCTGGGTAATAAACTGGGGGTGGGTTTCTCCGATGCCTTCATGGGGCCGCTGACCACTTCGCTGACGTTTGTCGGCCAGGATGACAAAGCCTTCAAGCTGGCGGTCAACCTGCGTGTGCCTAAAGGCAAATCGCCGGAAAAACTCAAGGCCGAGATTGCCGACAAACTCAGTGCCTGGGACAAGAAAACAAAGGTGGCAGTGGGCTTCACTTACTCCGTTGCCGAACCGATGTACCGCAACCCGGAAGGCGAGTGGGTGAAGGCCTTGCTGGCAGTGGCCAGCGAGAACCTGGGCATGAAGCACGAGTTTGGCACCTCGGCCGGCGCGACCTCCGTGCATGAGCTGCCCAACGGCGTGCAGTTCGGCCTGGCACGGCCGGAAGTGAAGTACACCGGGCACACCGACAGCGAGTTCAAGACCGTCGACCAGTTCCTGTTGGACCTGCAGATTGTCACCGAAATGATGGGGCGTGTCGGGCAGTTGCCTAAGCTCTAACCCATAGGACCCGCCGACCTGGCGGGTCCTTTTTCACCGCATCCTATCCGTTCGGACAGTTACCACGCGGCGTCTGCGTACGTACCCTGCCCTCTGACTCTGTCGGAGGAAATGCAATGTCTTTGCTCAACGCAGTCGAACGCGCTTGTCATCGCCTCGCCTCCCACGGGTGGCGCGACCTCTTACTGCTCCACGGTCTGGATATAACATCGGGCACGCTGCGCGAAGCGCTCGCCAGTCCTCTGCCAGTCAATCGGATGTGGCCGGGTTTTGAAGACTTTTCCGACAGCGGAATGCGCGGTATTGAACCCGGAAATCCCGCTGAGAGCCTGCTGTTTCACGCATTCGCCTCGCCCCACGTGAGCACCGGCGTCAACGGTGAAACACTCACCGCCTTCCCCACCGCAGCCGAAATCGAACAGGTCCTCGATTACGTCTACGGAGCCGTTCCCCCCAGCCTGGAAACATTGAGACAGCAGGCGGGTGATGCGCCGCTGGCATTGGTCGTGTTCGCATATGAGTACCGCCCCCAGCCGGAAACCGTGCACCGACGTCAGGCGGACCTGTGTTTTTCACGCACGGGGATCGCCAGGGTCGGTACCGCCGATGCGCTTTACGACTCGCAACGAAGAGGGTTTTTGCCATTCGTCGAGGGGCAACCCCATCAGATGCGCGTTATCCCGGCCCGCTATGGCGCCTTTATTGCGTTCAAGCATGTTGGCCAGCCAGCGCAGTTTGGCCCGATGAATGCACAACCCATCGATCAGGACCTGGCGTTCTGGGTGCCTCTGCACAAAGTGTTTGAAGGCTCTGAATGCCTGGAGGGAAAGGACCTGAGCGTGAGATTGGAGAATCACCAGATCAATGAAAAAATCGGACAGATTCATCGGCGCTTTCGCAATACCGGTTGGCAAGAGCCTGACATTCTCAACCCACCCTTCGTGATTACCGAAGGGCTTTCCCACTGGGCGCCTGTCACCCAGTTTGCGCCTGGCTTGCTGGTACCTGAGGCCAAGCCGGCGCTGGTTGAATTGGCTTACTACCAAGGAGTCCCGCTGTCGTTCATGATGCCGCCGGGTACCGGTGGCTTGGTACACGGGCGTCATCATGTGCGCGACGACGGCTCCGTCGAAGACCTCAACCTGTTGCCGGATGTGGATGCGAGGGTCAAGGCAGGCGGCTACCGCGCCCTGCACTATCAGGATGCCATGGCTGATGGCTGGGTGCGCGCGGACTGCCCGGAACTGGCACTGGACAGTGTTGCGGCCTACTCCATCATCGGCGCACCGGATTTTTTCCCGCTGTGCGGGCAACGCGAGCTCAAGGAATGGTCCAGCGACCCCGAGGTTTTCCCCTGCCCTGCACCGCCCTGCCCGGAGGTGTGGCATACGCGGGTCAACCCGCTCTCTGACGTACGCTTCTACGTCAATCAATCCCTTGCAGGAAACTATTTCAGCCCTGAAGACCGCAGCGTCACCGCCATTGTCTCTCACCCACAGACGTACACCGCGCCCCGCCAGCCCATGAAAACGCAACAAGCCCACCGGCAATCCTGGCTACCGGATTTTGCCAGCGGTGTTTTCGGCCCAGGCTGGGAGATCGGTCGTGGCTTGGTGGATGCGCCCTTTACCAACGTGCTGTGTGGTTACCAATTGGCCAGCCCGTTTACCGAGGATGCCCGTATCTGTGCCGCACTGGGATCCTATTGGCCAGGTGTGGCGCCCGACTCGACACGTACATTCGAACCCCGCAGCGTTTCGGCTTCGGTGATTCCGCTGACAGACAGCGAAATTGGCCTGCGCGGCAGCTCGGGCTGGGATGGTCGCAGTGGGCCGACATTGATCGAGGTAGAAGGTCGACGACTGGTCCAATACCAGGCCTATGAGTACAGCGACTACACACAAGCCGCATTGGCCGGTCAGCTGTCGCTGGCGATGACGGGGCGCACCAGTACTGAGCAGTATCATCTGCGGGTCCTTGGAATGCGGCGAGCTTATCAGGCGGTTGGCGCCGGATCAGACAAGGAACTGCGAAAGAACTGGCCCCTGCTGTCATTTTCCCTGGTGCAACGACCAGACATAGCCTTCGAGGCAGCCCAGCAGGAAGCCAATTTTTGGCTGGAGGGTGAGGTGCAGCATTTCTGGCTGTACAAACATGGCGCCATCACTGCCCCCTCGGATAACTTCACACTTCGCCATGTGGAAATAAACCGTCAGGTCCAACTCTATATAAGCCAGGACGCCATGCTTATCAATGAGGATGGAGGCCCTTGGCGACAGGCCGATGAATCATTTTGATGTTGTCGTAATGGGGGCCGGACCGGCAGGCACTGCTGCTGCGATCCATTGTGCACAGCGAGGACTGCGGGTCGCGCTGCTGGAAAAAAGCCATTTCCCCCGGCACAGGCCGGGGGAAACATTGCACCCTGGCGTTGAACCCTTACTGAATCAATTAGGTGTGGAGGTCCCGTTTGATCTGGCGACCTTGCGACACCCGGGTCATTGGGTTCATTGGGATGGGCCACCCAGGTTCCAATCGTTTGGCGACACCTGGCTGGGCTTTCAGATTTCACGCGACAGGCTTGACCATCGATTGCTTGAGCAGGCGCGTACGTTGGGCGTCCAGATCACCCACACACCCCAGCGTTTGCACGTCCTGCTACAACACTCGCGCGTCATGGGTGTGCAGACAGGCACCACGCAATGGAGGGCGCATTACGTGCTGGATGCCACCGGGCGCCATCGCTGGCTGCAACGACAATTGCGTCTGCCTTCGCAGCGCTTTTCACCCCGCCTGATTGCACGATACGGCTACTGCCAGGACGACCGTCTGCAGGATGATGCCTTAGGGTTGTTTGCTCACTCAGGTGGCTGGCACTGGATCGCCAGAATCGGCCGTCATTGCCTGCACTGGACACAATTGGATTTTGCCGAAGCCGACACACCCCGGGGCATCCCCAGTGTAGTAGATCAACTGGCAACGATCGGCCCGACTCGCGGGGCGGACGTTTCCTGGCGACGCTGTGGCAAGGCTGCCGGACCCGGATACTTCATAGCCGGCGATGCCGTTGCAACCCTGGACCCTTGCGCTTCACATGGCGTGATCAAGGCCTTGATAGGCGGCATGCAAGCCGCCGCGGCGATTGCTGATTGTTTGTCCTGGCCAACGGGCGAACCGGTTGTGCAGGCGGCCTACGAAGCGTGGGTACAGGCAGAGTTCGAACGCGACAAGCTCGCCGTGCAACGTTTTTATCAAGCCCATCCCTATTCACCGTGCTGGCTATAAGCCCGGTGCGAGGCCGCCCCGCTCCACCAGCGCCAGTTCAGGGAATTCGAACAACAACGCCTTGTTGCCCCTGCCAATATGCTCCATCACCGCCAGCGTAATGTACTCGCGCACCATCCCGGTTGAGACGAAATACATGGCCCAGGCCTGCTCAGGTGTGCAGTGGCCAATCTGTTCTTCTATTTCCTTGTACGCTTTGTAGTCGTCCGGCTCCAAGCCGCGTGGGCAATCGCCTCGGCGCATGATTCTTCCCTCCCTGGAATGTCTTGAAGCCGGCACAACGTGTGAAACACAGATCAGGTGCCGCTTTTTACCTTGGTCCAGACACGCGTGCGGATACGTTCCAACTTCAAGGGCAAAGGTTCCAATGGGACGAGTTCGGCGATGGTCTTTTTGTCGGGGTAGATCCACGGGTTGTCGCGCAGCTTCTGCTCGACGAATTCGGTGGCGTCCTTGTTGGCGTTGGGGTACAGCGTGTGGTTCGAGCTCTTGGCAATTACCTGCGGCTCAAGCATGTAGTTGATGAAAGCCATACCTTGCTTGGAGTGCGGGGCATCCTTGAGCAGTACGAAGTTCTCCGACCAGACCAGCGCGCCTTCGTGAGGCAGGCTGTAGGCAATGGTGCGGCCGGTGTTGTTCTTCTCGTTGAGGGCTTGCGCCGCCAGTGCACCGTTGGCCCAGCCGACGACGGCGCAGATGTTGCCGTCCGCCAGGTCGGCATCGATTCGCGATGAGTCGAAGTAGACGATGTAAGGGCGGATTTTCAGCAGCAGCGCCTGGGCCTTTTGGTAGTCCTCGGGGTTCTGGCTATTGCTGGGCAACCCCAGGTAATGCAGGGCGATCGAAATGATCTCGCTCGGCGAGTCGAGCATGGCCACGCCACACGACTTGAGCTTGCTGATGTTTTCTTCCTTGAAGATCAGGTCCCAGCTGTTCACCGGCGCATTTTCGCCCAGCGCAGCCTTGACCTTGTCGACGTCATAACCGATGCCGGTGGTGCCCCACAGGTACGGCACGGCGTAAAGGTTGCCAGGGTCGTTGGCCTCCAGCAGCTTGAGCATGTCGGGGTCGATGTGGGAGTAATTGCTCAGCTGCTTGCGGTCCAGCGGCTGGAGGACGCCGGCCTTGATCAGGCCAGGCAAGGTGTTGGAGGTGGCGACGACGACGTCATACCCGGTGCGCCCGGCCATGACTTTGCTTTGCATGATCTCGGCACTGTCGAACGGGTCCATGTGCAGCCGCGAACCGGTCTTCTGCTCGAACTGCTTTGGGGTTTCCGGAGCGAGCAGGCCGAACCAGTTGTACAGGTACACACCAGGCGCTGCGGCCTGTGTCGCTGTACTGGTGCCAACAGCAAGGAGCGAGGCCAAAAAAATGGCTCGCAAATGTGATTTACTCATATGACTATCCTTGTCAAAACGGTAGGCCCTCATGGCCTTCATTCGCTCGCTGGTGAATATACCGGGCATCGTTGAATAGTAAATACCTACAAATACTTACCTTTGACCTGAAAATCCCTAACCCTAAAGGGGTAGAAAATGTCGCTCGACCTTCATAACCTGGCCTGGCATCGATCAGCGGGGAAGCTGATCATGCAGTTGAATCGCCCAGCCTTCTGGAGCTCGCTGATTCGTGTACTGAATGAATATGTGCAGATCGACAACTGGGTGGTCGTGGTGTTCAGCGACCAGCAAGTGCAAGTCATCTGCCTGCCGGAAGTGGTGGATTCCGAAGAAATCGACGCCTTTATTCATCGCTATATAAAAGGGCTGTACCTGCTGGACCCATTTTATATCGCCAACCGGGAAAACCCGCAGACCGGCTTTTTTCACCTGCTGGACATCGCGCCGGAACACTTCCTGACCACCGAGTACTACCACCAGTATTTCGCGCAATACATCACTGTCGATGAAGCGCAGTACAACGTGCAGCTCGACGCCGACCGGACGCTGTGCATTTCGCTGGGCAGCAACGTGCGCTTCACTCAGGAACAGATCACGATCCTGGACATCATCAAGCCGTGGGTCACGGCCTTGATGCATCAGCGCATGAGCTTTGAAAGAGAAGTGGAAAAAAATCTCAGCGAACCACCGGCGTGGTCGGAAACGATTGTGCAGTTGGGCACGCAGGTCACCGCCCGCGAGAAGGATGTGCTCAAGTTGCTGTTGAGTGGTTTCTCCAACAAAGAGATTGCTGGCAAGTTGTCGCTGTCGGCGGAAACCATCAAGGTTCATCGGCGCAATATCTACAACAAACTGAACATCAAGTCGCAGTCCGAGTTGTTTGCCCGATTCTTCATGCCCAAGCAGGAGACCCATGTATTGAATTGAGTTCTGCGGCCCTGGGCCGCCGAAACAATAAAACGCGCGCAAACAAAAACGCCGATCATCACTGATCGGCGTTTTTATTGAATATGGAGCGGGAAACGAGACTCGAACTCGCGACCCCGACCTTGGCAAGGTCGTGCTCTACCAACTGAGCTATTCCCGCAAATGGCGTCCCCTAGGGGACTCGAACCCCTGTTACCGCCGTGAAAGGGCGGTGTCCTAGGCCACTAGACGAAGGGGACA
>NZ_JBWKRS010000067.1:0-15377 GCF_059419385.1 Pseudomonas sp. GW821-FHT05H12
CCCCCCCCCCCCCCCCCCCCCCCCCCCCCCCCCCCCCCCCCCCCCCCCCCCCCCCCCCCCCCCGGCTCCTACAGGGGGAATCATTGGGTTTGAGGGCTGTGATTGTCAGGTCCACCAGTAACGCACGAGGTGGAAGAAGATGGGCGCCGCGAAGCACACGGAGTCCAACCGATCCAGCATGCCGCCGTGCCCTTCGATCATATGCCCCCAGTCTTTCACGCCACGGTCGCGCTTGATTGCCGACATGACAATGCCGCCGGCAAACCCCAGCAGGTTGATCAACAGCGCAATCAAAAATGACTGCCACGGGTTGAACGGTGTGGTCCACCACAGCGCCGCACCGATCAGCGAGGAGAGCAGGATACCGCCGACAAAGCCTTCCACGGTCTTGGACGGCGACAGGTTGGGCGCAATCTTGTGTTTGCCGAACAGCTTGCCGCACACGTACTGCAGCACGTCCGAGAGCTGCACCACGATCACCAGGTAAGCGATCAGCAACAGGTTGCGGCCTTCGTAGCCCGGGATGTCGAGGGTCAGCAATGCTGGTACGAACGACACGCAGAACACCGCGATCATCAGGCCCCACTGTACTTTCGAGGCGCGCTCCAGGAAATGTGTGCTGTCGCCACCCAGTGACGCGAGGATCGGCAGCAGCAGGAACACGTACACCGGGATGAAGATCGAGAACAGCCCGTACCAATCCGAATAGATCAGCAGGTATTGCAGCGGCAGGGCCAGGTAGAACGCCGCCACCAGCGCCGGGTAGTCGCTGCGGCGGGTGGGGGTCAGGGTGAGGAACTCACGCAGGGCATAGAACGACACGGCGTAGAACAGCAGGATCACCGCGCCGGTGCCGAGCCAGAAGGCGATGCCGATCACCACCACCATCACCCACCAGGCATTGATGCGGGCGTTGAGGTTGTCGATCACCGCATTCGGTGTACCACGGGTACGCAGCTTGAGGATCAGGCCGATCAGTGAGGCGAGCACCAGGATCGCGCCGATACCGCCGAACAACATCAGGGTTTGGCTAGGCATGTCAGACGTGCTCCGGGGCAAGGGCGAGCAGCGCGTCGCGGGTGCGGGTGAGGAACGCGGCTTTGTCTTCGCCCTCTTCCAATTGCAGCGGTTTGCCGAAGCTGGTGGTGCACAGCAGGGGCAGCGGCAACACGCGACCCTTGGGCATGACGCGGTTGAGGTTGGCAATCCACACCGGGATCAATTCGGCCTGTGGGTAACTTTTCGCCAGGTGATAAAGCCCGCTCTTGAACGGCAGCAAACCGTCTTCCAGGTTGCGTGTGCCCTCGGGAAAGATGATCAGCGAATCGCCTGCCTCCAGGGCGCTCAGCATGGGCTGCAGCGGGTTATCCACAGGGTCCTTGCGTTCGCGGTCGATCAGCACGCCGTTGAACACGCGGTTGATGATGTAGCGGCGCAGGGCGCTTTTGTTCCAGTAATCGCTGCCGGCCACCGGGCGCGTGAATTTGCGCAGGTTCTGCGGCAGCGAGGCCCACAACAGCACAAAGTCGCCATGGCTGCTGTGGTTGGCGAAGTAGATGCGTTGCACCGGCACCGGCGCGCAACCAAGCCACAGGCTGCGGGCGCCCGTGACAGTGCGGGCCATGGAAGTAATCAGCGTGGCAACCACGGGTTCGAACATGGGGATTCCTTATCCGGCGAAAGGCAGCCAAGGGCTGGCGAGGACCACGCCCAGGGTCAGCAGCGCTTGTGCACCGAGCAACCAGGCTTGTTTGCGCAACAGTTTGAGGGCGCCGCGACGGCGTTCGCTCCAGGGCCGGCCAACGCGCTTGGCCGATTGCAGGCCTAGGTCCACCAGCGCCTGGTCGAGGTCCGGGGTGCGTGCGGTGTCGCGGGCCAGCAGGGCGAACAGGTCGGCGTCGAACGCCACGCGCAGCGCCCAGTACTTTTGCAGCAGCCCCAGGATGATCATCCATAGGGCGAGCAGCAGGCAGAGGGTCGAGATACTTGCCAGTAACAGTTGAGCAAGACCAAACAGAAAGCCGAGCAGTGTCAGGCCTGTGGATAACTGATCCAGGGAGCGGCCACGGCGCAACAGGCTGGCGACCACCTGGAGTTCCATATCAGCGGGCATGGGGCAAACCCTCCAAAGCTTCGCGGTGAGCGGGGTGCAGGACCACCTGGGTCCGTGCTGTACGAATAATAGCCAGTGCCTCGTCCACCGTGCTGGCGCGACCTGTGTGCATCAGCCAGGCGGCCACGGCAGTGGCGCTGCGCGAATAGCCGAGGGCACAGCACACCAGCAGCGGGCCGTGTGAGCGCAGGCGTTCGATGGCTTGCGCAGCCTGCAGGCATTCGGCGGGCGTGGGCGCGATCAGGTCCAGTACTGGAATCGATTGATAGGCGTGGCCCTGTGGATTAATCGGTAATTCGGCGCACAGATCGACGATTGCCTTGAAGGGCGCCTGCTCGTTCGTTGTAGGAATGCGCCCGAGCCAAACGTTATCCACAATCAGGTCCGGCTGTGGATGCTTGCGTGTCCACAGGCGTGAATTGATCCACGCGGCCGCCAAGTACGGTGCGTACAACCAACGCGCGGCGGGCGTAAGTCGGCCATCGGCGCGCTTCTGGAAGCCTGAAGCACCGAGCACGAAGTAGTTGGCCTTGATCAACGCCAGGGAAACCACCGGCCACAGTATCCACAGCCAGGCGCCGCGCAGCACCCAGGCCAGAATCACCAGGAGCGCCGCCCCCAGGCCATAGCGCGCACCGATTTTCCAGCGTTGTACGTCCCGCGTCAGTCGCACATTCAACAATGGGCTGGGATGGTCCACCGGCCATAACCACACGCACAGCCAGCCAGCGAGGGCGCCTGTGGGTAAGTCGATAAAGTGATGTTGATAAGTGGTCAGCACTGAGATCCCGATCAAGGCGAACCAGCCATGCACCAGCACACGCCAGAGCCCCTGGGTATGACGCTGGTACATCACCCACAGGATCACCAGCAGCGCGATATGCAGCGATGGCGCCTGGTTGAACGGCTTATCGAAACCGGCCAGCACTGCAAACAGCCAGCCGAACACGCCGTCCAGCTCAGGCCGCTCAAAGGTGAAACGCAGCGGCCAGATCAGGAAGCAACTGACAGCGATCACCTGGGCCGTCAGCAGGCGCAGTGCGTGCTGCTTGAGTTCATGGCGGGTATTGGGCAGCAGCAGGGAAAAGCCGTAGAGCAGGTCGATGGACCAGTAGGGCACGATGGTCCATGCCCAGAAGGGCATGTGGGTTTCCCAGTCGAACACCAGGGTGCCGACGTCGCTGCGCTGGCTGGTGACCCACGTGGCAAAGCCGTAGGTGCTGAAAAACAGCGGTGCCAACACCAGCAGCCACAGGACGGCGGGTTTCAACAGGCCGGGTTCGCGCATGCTTAGATCTTCTGCGCCAGGGACACGGTGAAAATGCCCCACTCATCCACGCGTTGGGTGATCTTGCGGAAGCCGGCGGCTTCCACTAACTGGTCCATTTCCGCCTGGCTGCGACGGCGCATCACCCAGGCCTGGCCCTGGCGGTGGCTGGTCAAGGCGCGAGCGATCAGTTCCAGTTGCGGGTGCCAGGGCTGGCCGGTGTAGACCAGATAGCCACCCGCCTCTACGGCCTCAGCCAGGCCAGCCAGGGAGCCGCCGACCATGCCGTTATCGGCGAACAATTCGTACAGCCCGGACACCACCGCCAGCGTCGGCTTGGGGTCCAGCGCCGCGAGGTCGGCGCGATCAAAGGCGTCACCTTTGACGAATTGCGCGATATCGCCCAGGCCTTTTTCGCGGATCAACGCGCCACCGTCACGCACGTTGATGTCGCTGTAGTCGCGCAGCAGGATCGATTCCGGCAGTGGCGAAACGCCCTGCAAGGCTTCGAGGATGTAACGTCCATGGCCGGCGGCGATATCGACGATGCGCACTTCACGGCGGTCATCGCGCAACTTGGCCATGGCCAGGCGCAGCAGCTCCTCGACGTTCAATTTGCGCTGGCGAATGTCACGCCAGCCGATGGAGTTGAGGTAGTTGGTGTCGATCATCCGCCCCAGCCCGCCCTTGCCGGTGGGCGTGTTGCGGTACACGTAATCCAGGGTGCTGCCCGAGTCGAAGCCGGTGTCGAAGCCCAGCTTCACGCCGTCCGACAGGCTTTTGCCCAGGCCCATGCTGGCGCGGGTGAGGCGCCAGTACAGGTCGCGCAGGGAATTGCGCGGCAGTGGCGCGGCGAGGGCTTCGGATTCGGCGCAGGTGGCGCCCAGCTTGTCGGCATCTAGCAAGGACGCGCGGTCCAGCGGGTAGGTGAAGTTTTGCAAGATAAAGCGCCTGGCGCTGCTCACGGCGGTGGCCCGGTCGCGTTCGCCGAGGGTGTCGTGGAAGAAGCCCGGGAGAATGTGCAGCTCTTTTTTCAGGCTGCCGAGGCGGTCGAAAAACTGCTGCTGGGGTTTGCGGTGCACCACGAAGTCGGCGCCAGACACCAGCACTTGGGTCGGCACCTGGATCGCCTGGGCATCGGCGACAACACGGTCGGCCGCTTCATACAGGCCCAGCAGCACGTTCACCGAGATGGCCTTGGTGATCAGCGGGTCGCTGTCGTAGGAGGCTACACGCTCCGGGTCATGGCTGAGGAACTTGGCCTTGACGTAGCTGTTGACGAAAAAATTGCCGCGAAACTTGCGCATCAGCGCCAGGCCCGGGCGGGCGAAGGGCACGTACAGCTTGACCTTGAAGGCCGGGGAGGCGAGCACCAGCGCGCGGATCTTCGGCGCGTAATCGTGCACCCAGGTGGCGGCGATCACGGCGCCGACGCTTTGGGCGATGACCGCGAGGTTTTCTTCCTCAATGCCGTAGGTGGCGCCGATGTGGTCGCAGAAGGTCTGCACGTCGCGGGCGCTGGTGGCGAAGCTTGGGCTGTCGCCGCGCTCCCCGGGCGACTGGCCGTGACCACGGGCGTCCCAGGCAAAGAAGTCGAATTGCGGCAGGTTCAGTTCATCCACCAGGTGCGCAATGCGCCCCGAGTGCTCGTGGCCGCGATGGAACAGCAGGATCGCCTGGCGCGGCCCGGTGGTGTCCGTGGCCGGCCAGTGGCGGTAGAAAAGCTCGACGCCATCATGGGTACTGAAGGTGTGCTCTTGCTGTTCGCGCATCGCAAAAATCCTTATGCAATCGGAGAGGTGTGTTCTTCTTTGAGGCCTTGGCGCACACGGTTGACCAAGGTGTAGGCGAGCAGGGCGGCGACCAGCCACATCACCGTGTTGACCCAGCCGGCACCCAGCCAGCCCAGGGCGACGCCGGTGGCCAGCACGCCGAGTACGAACGCCCGGTCGCTCTTGCCCATGGGCCCGTCGTAACGGCGTGACGCACCGACCATCGGCCCGAGTACACCGGCGTATTCGCTGAACACCGCCAGCAGCGCCACCAGCAGCACGGGAATGAGGCTGACGCCGGGGATCAGCGCAAACGGCAGGATCAGTGCGCTGTCGGCGATCACGTCACACAGTTCATTGAGGTAGGCACCCAGTCGCGACTGCTGGCCGAATTCCCGGGCAAGCATGCCGTCGATGGCATTGAGGGCCATGCGCAGGATCATCCACAGCGGGATCAGCGCGAACAGCCAGAGATGTTGGGCAAATGCAGCGATCAGTGCGCCGACCAGCAAGGATACGACGCCGGCCAGCACGGTGATCTGGTTGGCCGTGGTGCCATTGTCGTAGAGACGCTGCACAAGCGGGCGCAGCAGGTTTTGAAAACGCGGTTTGAGTTGATAGATCGAAATCATGGGGGGTGACGCTTCCTTGTCCGTGGACCCGCGAAAAACTGTTTCGGAGTGTGCCGATTAATCACGGCCTGCACCAGTGATGGCTCGTGTTTATGGGGGTTTAGTCACAGTGATAGCGCTATGTAGGAGCTGGCTTGTCGGATCGCCGCACCGCAGCGATGCAGGCACCTCGGTTTATCAGCTGCACCGAGTCGATGCCATCGCAGGCAAGCCAGCTCCCACAAAAGCCTGATCCCACAGGGGATTTACGTTGTATTCGGACAAAAATTTCACGCTCCGTGTTATATCGTAACTAATTGTGTGTTAACGGGCGTTGAGTGGATGCAAGTGGATCTGGAAGCTGACGGCGCTTCGGTGGAAGGCCTTCCGCGTTTTCAACAGGGGGTGTTTCACGCCCGTCGATTGCGCCAAGCCGGCATCAGCCTGACAACCCTGGCCGTGGCCGGTTGGATACTGGCGCTGTTTGTTGCCCTGTTTGCCCCGCTGTCGATCTGGCCGGTGGTGTTGATCACGTGTTCGTCGGCGCTGCTGGTGCTGGTGGCCGGCTTGCAATCGGCGTGGTGGGTGGCTGATTGGCGTGCCCAGGTGCTGGAAGAACCTGCCGAGCCACTGATCGAGCCGCCCGCCGATGAGGTTGGCGGGTACTCGCGCCTTGTCGGGCGTTTGCGCAGTGGCCTGCTGGCCCAGATTGGCGCGCCAGTGCTGTGGCTGGCGGGTTGGTCGTTGCTGGCGCTGGTCAGCCTTATTGAGTTCTGGAACCTGGCCTTGCCCGCTGCGCCCGTCGGCCAATCGGCAAGCATCGGTGCCGCGCTGGCGTTGGCCTTGGCATTCGGCTTGCTGGTGTTTGAGCGCCGCCTGGCCCAGGAATCCGTTGCCCAATGGCCGGAAGCTTCGCCACTGGCGCAATTGAGCCGGGTGGCGATTACCTGCCTGGTGGTCAGTGCGCTTTGTTTGCTGTTTGCCGGTGCGGAGTCTGTGTGGCCGCTGCGCCTGGCCGTGCTGGTCGGCCTGCTGCCGGGGCTGGTGGCCGTGGAGTTTTTGCTGCGGGCCATGTTGTCGCTGTTCAGCCCACGCCAGCCACGCCTCGAACCGCGCCTGATGGCGCAGAGTTTTATCGCCGGGCTGCTGCGCTGGCCGCCGCAACCCCTGCTGGCCTTGCAGCACGAACTGCACAACCGCTTCGGTATCGATCTGCGCCAGATCTGGGCGTTTACCTACATGCGCCGGGCGTTTCTGCCGGTGCTGCTGGTGGTGCTGGCGGTGGGCTGGTCTTTGACCGGCGTGCATGAAGTGCCCCTGCAAGGCCGTGGGATTTATGAGCGCTTTGGCAAACCCGTGGAAGTGTTCGGCCCCGGTCTGCACGCCGGGTTGCCGTGGCCGTTGGGCCGGGTGCTGAAGGTGGAAAACGGCGTGGTGCATGAGTTGGCGACCAGCGTCAGCGAAGCCTCCACCCCTGAGTTGGCACCCGCCGAAGGCCCGGCCCCGCTGATCGCCAACCGGTTGTGGGACGCCAGCCATGTGAATGACAAATCCCAGGTCATCGCCAGCAGCAGCGGCGACAAGCAGGGCTTCCAGATCGTCAACATGGACGTGCGGTTCGTCTACCGCATCGGCCTGACTGACCGTGCTGCACTCGCCGCCACCTACAACAGCGCGGATGTGCCGACCCTGATCCGCAGCACCGCCAGCCGCATCCTCGTCCACGACTTCGCCTCGCGCACCCTCGACGAATTGCTCGGTGAACAACGCACACGCCTAGCTGATGAAATCGGCCGCGCCGTGCAGGCCGACCTGCAAAAGCTCGACAGTGGCGTCGAAATTCTCGCCACGGTGGTGGAAGCGATTCACCCACCGGCGGGTGCCGCCAACGCGTATCACGGGGTGCAAGCGGCGCAGATCGGCGCCCAGGCGCTGATTTCCCGCGAACGTGGCGCGGCCAGCGAGCAGACCAACCAGGCCCAGTTGCAAGCCAGCACCGTACGCGATGAGGCCCAGGCCACGGCGCGCGAAGTGAACGCTGGCGCCAGAGCGGCCGACCTGCGCTTTGCCGCCGAACAAAAGGCCTACGCGACGGCGGGCCAGGCGTTCGTGCTGGAGCAATACCTCGGCCAGCTCAGCCAAGGCCTGGCCCACGCCAAGCTGCTCATTCTGGATCATCGCCTGGGCGCCGACGGCGCGCCGACGATCGATCTGCGTTCTTTTACTTTGCCGGCTGACCCTTCGGTGCCGCGTAAAGCCGTTCAATAAGGAGTCTGTCTGTTGAGCGCTCATTCTCACGACCATCATCACGGCCATCACCACCACCATCATCACGGTGATGAACACGCGGCGGGCCCGTTCCCTTGGCGACGCATGGCGTGGGCCGTGCTGTTGGTGCTGTTTGCCGTAGCGGCCGCCAGCCTGGTGCAAGTGCGTTCCGGCGAGGCCACGGTGATTACCCGCTTCGGCAACCCGTCCCGTGTGTTGCTGGAACCGGGCCTGGGTTGGCGTTGGCCGGCGCCGTTCGAGGCGGCGATTCCGGTGGACCTGCGCCTGCGCACCACCTCCAGCGGTTTGCAGGACGTGGGCACCCGCGATGGCCTGCGCATCATCGTGCAGGCTTACGTGGCGTGGCAGGTGCAGGGCGACCCCGACAACGTGCAGCGCTTTATGCGGGCGGTGCAGAACCAGCCGGATGAAGCGGCGCGGCAGATTCGCACCTTCGTCGGCTCGGCCCTGGAAACCACCGCCGCGAGCTTTGACCTGTCCAGCCTGATCAACACCGACGCCAGCCAAGTGCGCATCGTTGATTTCGAAGCGCAATTGCGTCAGCAGATTGATCAACAATTGCTCACCACCTATGGCGTGCGTGTGGCGCAAGTGGGCATCGAGCGCCTGACCTTGCCGTCGGTGACGCTCACCGCCACCGTCGACCGTATGCGCGCCGAGCGTGAAACCATCGCCACCGAGCGTACTGCCGTGGGCAAGCGTGAAGCGGCGCAGATCCGTTCGGCTGCCGAGCGTGATGCGCGCATTGTGCAAGCCGATGCCACGGTGAAAGCCGCCGATATCGAGGCGCAATCGCGGTTCGAGGCGGCGCAGATTTATGGTCGCGCCTACGCCGGGAACCCGCAGCTGTATAACTTGCTGCGTTCCCTGGATACCTTGGGCACGGTGGTGACGCCGGGCACCAAGATCATCCTGCGCACCGATGCCGCGCCGTTCCGCGCCTTGGTGGACGGGCCGAAGGACGTCCAGCCATGACCGAGCGTGACAGCCCGGACAGCCCTTGGATCCAGGCCGGGCGCCTGACCTTCCTGGCGTTGTACGCGGTGACCGTGCTGGCGGCGTTGGCCTGGGCATTTTCCAATGTGCGCCAGATCGACCCGCAAAACCGCGCCGTGGTGCTGCACTTCGGCGCCCTGGACCGGATTCAGAATGCCGGCCTGTTATTGGCATGGCCGCAACCGTTCGAGCAGGTTGTGCTGTTGCCGGCCGCCGACCGGGTGATCGAGCGTCGGGTAGAAAACCTGCTGCGTTCCGACACTGCGATCCAGGCCGACCGGGTGGCCAGTTTTGCCACGCCGTTGAGCGACGCCCTGGCCGGCTCCGGTTACCTGCTGACCGGTGACGCTGGCGTGGTGCAGCTGGATGTGCGGGTGTTCTACAAAGTCACCGAGCCCTACGCGTTTGTGCTGCAGGGCGAGCATGTGTTGCCAGCGCTGGATCGGCTGGTGACCCGCAGCGCCGTGGCCCTGACGGCGGCGCGTGACCTGGACACTATTTTGGTTGCACGTCCCGAACTGATCGGCACCGATAATGGCGCCGCCGAGCGCCGTGAGCGGCTGCGCGGTGACTTGGTACAAGGCATCAATCAGCGCTTGGCTGAATTGGCCTCGACGGGCCTTGGGCTCGGCATCGAGGTGACCCGCGTCGACGTGCAATCGAGCCTGCCGGGCCCGGCGGTGAATGCCTTCAACGCGGTGTTGACCGCCAGCCAGCAGGCCGACAAAGCCGTGGCCAATGCACGCACTGACGCCGAAAAACTCACCCAGACCGCCAACCAGCAAGCCGACCGCCTGGTGCAGGTGGCCCATGCCCAGGCCAGCGAGCGCCTGGCCAATGCTCAGGCGCAAACCGCCACGGTCGCCAGCCTTGCCCAGGTCAAAGACCCGGGCTTGCTGCTGCGCCTGTACCGCGAGCGCTTGCCGAAGATCCTCGGCCAGGCCGGCTCGGTGACCACGGTCGATCCTAAAGACGACTCCCGCTTGATCATTCAGGGAGCCGAGCAATGAGCGCACCCATGCTGACTTCCGCCGAGCAGCGCAGTGCTGCCCGGCAATTGACCCTGGCCATGCTGGCCCTGGGTTTACTGGTGCTCGGGCTGGTGTGGCGCTGGCTGGCACCGGACCAGACTGGCGTCAGCCAATTGTTGCTGGGCGTGGCCTCGTTGCTGGTGGCCGTGCCGGTGATGCGATCGGCCTGGTACAGCCTGCGTTACCCGAGCCTGCATGGCATCACTGACCAGCTGATCGCGTTGGCGATGATGGGCGCGTGGGCCACGGGTGATCTGCTGACTGCTGCGTTGCTGCCGATCATCATGATCTTCGGCCATGTGCTGGAAGAGCGCAGCGTGATTGGTTCCCAGGAAGCGATCCACGCATTGGGCAAGCTGACCCGCAGCCATGCGCGGTTGGTGCAGGCCGACGGCAGCATTGTTGAAGTGGACAACGGCACGCTGAACACCGGGGATATCGTCGAAGTGCGTGCCGGCGACCGCGTGCCCGCCGACGGGGTGGTGCTGTCCGGCCAGGCGAGCCTGGACACGGCGCCGATCACCGGCGAGTCGGTGCCGTTGGAGGCCAGCGTCGGCGTGCAAGTGTTTGGCGGGGCGATCAACCTGGATGGCCTGCTGCGCCTGCAAGTGACCCGTACCGGCAATGAGTCGACCCTGGGCAAAGTCATCGCGCTGATGCAGAACGCCGAGCGTTCCAAGCCGCCGATCACGCGGCTGCTGGAGCGTTATGCCGGCAGCTATATGGTGCTGGTGTTGTTGCTGGCGGCGGTGACCTGGTTTGTGACCAACGACGCGCAGGCAATGCTGGCGGTGTTGGTCGCTGCGTGCCCGTGCGCGTTGGTGCTGTCGGCGCCGGCCACGGCAATTGCCGGGATTGCGGTAGCGGCGCGCCATGGGATTTTGATTCGCAGCTCGGCGTTCCTCGAAGAGCTGGCCGACCTGACCTCCCTGGTGGTCGACAAGACCGGCACCCTGACTTACGGCACCTTGCGTCTGCAATCAATCGAGACAAGTGCGCCGGATCGCCAGGTGCTGCTGAATCTAGCGGCCAGCCTGGGGTCGGCCAGCAGTCACCCGGTCAGCCGGGCGTTGGCAGGGCTGGCGACCCAGGAGCAGCTGCTGGTGCTCACGGATATTCGCGAACGCCAGGGCCTCGGCGTGGTGGCGCAGACCGAGCAGGGCGAAGCGGCGTTGGGGCGCCCGGAGTTGTTCGAGCAGTTGGGCATCGTCACCACTGCGGTGCCGAATCACGATGGCCCGATTGCCGGGCTGGCGCTGGACGGGCAGTTCCTCGCCTGGTTGCTGCTCGCGGACAGCGTCAAGCCGGAAGCCCGCCAAGCCCTGCAAGAATTGCGGGAGTTGGGCCTGGGCCGGCAATTGCTGCTGACGGGCGACCGCCAGAGTGTGGCCGATAGCCTGGCGCTGGACGTGGGCATCAGCGATGTCGAGGCCCAGGCGCTGCCGGAAGACAAGCTCAACCGGGTGCTGGGTGAAATCGGCAACGGCTTCCGCCCGATGGTGGTGGGCGATGGGATCAACGATTCCCTGGCGCTCAAGGCCGGGGTGGTGGGCGTGGCGATGGGAGCGGGCGGGGCGGATATCGCCCTGGCGTCGGCAGACGTGGTGTTGATCGGCAGTGACTTGCGTCGCCTGGGCACCTGCGTGCGCTTGAGCCGCGAGTGCCGGCAGACGCTGCAGGTCAACGTGATCATCGGCCTGGGCTGGACGCTGGCCATCGTGGTGTTTGCGGCGTTTGGCTGGTTGGGCGCGGCGGGCGCCATGATCGCGGCGGTGCTGCATAACCTCAGCACGTTGCTGGTGCTGGGCAACGCCGGGCGTTTGCTACGCTTCCAGGAGCCACTTTTGAAGCTCGACGAATAATTTTCAGAAATATTTGCACACGGCTGTAACGCCGATGAGGGACCTCACTCTAGTGGTATGTCGAGACTGAACAATCCGTTTGGACCGACACCCCTACCGATCATGAGGATACAAAAATGAACTTCAAATCCGCTGCTGCTGGTGCCGCCCTCGCAATGGCCGCCGCTACCATGTTTGCTGGTGTTGTCACTCAGGCTCAAGCCGCTGACATGTCTGTGCACTGCTACGGCATCAACGCCTGCAAAGGCCAGAACGACTGCAAAACCAAGGACCACGCCTGCAAAGGCCAGGGTTCTTGCAAAGGCCAGGGCTTCAAAGTTCAAGCCAGCGCTGATGCTTGCACCAAGGCTGGCGGTACCGTCGGCGAATAACCGGCAACCGAGTGCTCCCGCAGCGGGTGCCCCCCACCGCTGCGGACACTTTGCCCAGGAGTGTCTGATGTCCGCTTCTCTTCCGAGCCTGGGTTATGGCCTGGGTCTACGCAGCGAGTACTACCAGCAGATCCTTGAACAGTCGCCGGCCGTGGATTGGTTCGAAGTGATCTCCGAGAATTATCTGGTGCAGGGCGGCAAAGCCTTGTACTACCTGGACGCGATAGCCGAGCGCTATCCCCTGGTGATGCATGGCGTGTCCCTGTCTATCGGCGGACCCCATGCCCTTGATACCGATTACCTGAAACAGATCAAGCAGCTCGCCCAGCGCATCCACCCGGCGTGGGTGTCCGATCACCTGTGCTGGAGCCGCGGCAGCGCCCATCAGTTGCACGACCTGTTGCCCCTGCCTTATACCGAAGAAAGCCTGTACCACGTGGCCGGCCGTGTGCGCCACGTGCAAGACGTGTTGCAGCGCCCGTTGGTGCTGGAAAATGTCTCCAGCTACGTGCGCTCCAAGGCCGATGAATTCACCGAGTGGGAATTCCTCAACGCCCTGGCTCACCTGACGGGCTGCCAGCTGCTGCTGGACGTCAATAACGTGTACGTCAGCTCGCGCAACCATGGGTTCGATGCCTGGACGTTCATCCGCAACTTGCCGCCTGACAGCATCCGCCAACTGCACCTGGCCGGGCATATGGACTACGGCGACTATGTGGTCGATACCCATGACCACCCGGTGTGCGACCCGGTGTGGGCGTTGTACCAGCAGACGTTGGAGCACCTGGGACCGGTGTCGACCTTGTTGGAGCGCGACGACCATTTTCCGCCGTTCGAAGAGCTGCTCACCGAACTGAGCAAGGCCCGTGAGCTGGGCGCTTCGGCGTTGGCCAGGAGGTCGCTATGCGCCTGACCGATTGGCAGCTGGCGTTCGAACAGCATCTGTTGTCCGAGAATTCCGTCGCTAATAGTGGGTTCGCCGCTACGTTATTGGGCGGGCCGACGCTGGATGTGGACACGGGCCTGGCGATTTATCACAACGCCTACGTGTCGCGGTTGCAGGAAGTGTTGCGGCATGACTTCGGCGCCATCTGGTATTGGCTGGGGGATGACGAGTTCACGCTGTTGACCCACGCTTATGTGCGTCGTTATCCGTCTGCCCATTACAGCCTGCGCTGGCTGGGCGAGCGTTTCCCGGCGTTTATCGTGGAGCACCTGGTGGCCGAACAAAGCGCGCCATTGGCTGAGCTGGCGCGATTGGAATGGGCCTTCACCCTGGCGTTCGATGCACCCCAGGGCGAGCCGCTGACCCTCAATGACATGGCGCAACTGGCGCCTGAGGAGTGGCCAGGCCTGCAAGTGACCTTGGCGCCATCGGTGCAGCAGATGCTGTGTCATTTCAACAGTGTGGCGATCTGGCGTGCCAGCAAGGATGAGTCGGACTTCCCCAACAGTCAGGCCCTGGAACTGGCGCAGATTTGCCTGGTGTGGCGTCACCAGAATGTGTGCCATTACCGTAGCCTGGAACCCGCCGAGGCCTGTGCGCTGGCCGGGATGGTGACCACTGGCTGGAATTTTTCAGAACTGTGCGAGCAGTTGCTAGTCACTTATGCAGAGGGTGCGCCACTGCAAGCGGTGACGTGGCTGAAACAGTGGATCCAGGACGGTTTGCTCGAGCGCCGAGCCCCATAGAGGAACGCTATCAAATCGATAGCCTCCTACTTTGTCTTCGGATGGTCTACCCTCACTCCAGACGTCTGAAACAAGGGGGGACTACTCATGCTCGCGCAACTTCCACCGGCCTTACAGAATCTTCAGCTACCGCTGCGTCTTCGACTCTGGGACGGCCATGAATTCAACTTGGGCCCCGAGCCCAGTGTGACCATCGTGGTGAAGGACCCCACGGTCGTGACCAAGCTGACCCATCCCACGCTCGATTCATTGGGCGAAGCCTTCGTCGAGGGCAAACTGGAGCTGGAAGGCTCCATCGCCGAGGTCATCCGGGTGTGTGACGAATTGAGTCACGCCCTGATCGAAGACGACGAGGGGAGTCGTCCGGTGCGCTCGATCCACGACAAGGCCACTGACGCAGCGGCTATTTCCTACCATTACGACCTGTCCAACGAGTTCTACCAGCTGTGGCTGGATCAGGATATGGCGTACTCCTGCGGTTACTTTGAAACCGGCAGCGAATCCATCGACCAGGCCCAACAAGACAAATTTCGCCACCTGTGCCGCAAGTTGCGCTTGCAGCCGGGCGAGTATCTGCTCGATGTCGGCTGTGGTTGGGGTGGGCTGGCGCGGTTTGCGGCGCGGGAGTTCGGGGTCAAGGTGTTTGGTATCACCCTGAGCAAAGAGCAGTTGGCGTTAGCCCGTGAGCGGGTGAAAGCCGAAGGCCTGGAAGACCAGGTCGACCTGCAACTGCTCGACTACCGCGACCTGCCGCAAGACGGACGTTTCGACAAAGTGGTCAGCGTGGGCATGTTCGAACACGTGGGCCACGCCAACCTGGCGGAGTACTGCAAGACACTGTTCGGCGCGGTGCGTGAAGGTGGCCTGGTGATGAACCATGGGATTACCGCCAAGCACACCGATGGCCGCCCGGTGGGGCGTGGCGCTGGCGAGTTTATTGAGCGTTATGTGTTCCCCAATGGCGAGCTGCCGCACCTGGCGATGATGACCGCTGAAATCAGCGAAGTCGGGCTGGAAGTGGTGGACGTTGAAAGCCTGCGCCTGCACTACGCGCGCACGCTGGACCATTGGAGCGAGCGTTTGGAAGACAATCTGGAAGCGGCAGCCAGGATGGTGCCGGAGCAGGCGCTGCGAATCTGGCGGCTGTACCTGGCCGGTTGCGCCTATGCGTTTGCCCGGGGCTGGATCAACCTGCACCAGATATTGGCGGTGAAGCCTCACGGCGATGGCAGCCATGAATTGCCGTGGACGCGGGAAGATATCTACCGCTGATTGACTGCAACACCGTAGATCCAAAAACTGTGGGAGCTGGGGTGGGGGGGGGGGGGGGGGGGGGGGGGGGGGGGGGGGGGGGGGGGGGGGGGGGGGGGGGG
>NZ_JBWKRS010000068.1:0-14142 GCF_059419385.1 Pseudomonas sp. GW821-FHT05H12
CCCCCCCCCCCCCCCCCCCCCCCCCCCCCCCCCCCCCCCCCCCCCCCCCCCCCCCCCCCCCCCCCCCCCCCCCCACAGGACGCGGCGCTGGCTCAGGATTTTTTGGCCTGCTGATACAGCGGCATCACTTTTGGAATCGCGGCCTGCAACGAAGCGATTCGGCTGTCGGAAGCCGGGTGTGTGCTCATGAACTCAGGAGGCGCACCCTCCGAAGCCTTGGCCATTTTGTTCCACAGCGTAATCGCTGCGTTCGGGTTGTAGCCGGCACGAGCGGACAACTCCAAACCAATCAAGTCAGCTTCGTTTTCATTGGCGCGACTGTTGGGCAAGGTCATGCCGTACTGAACGGCTGCATCACCGAGCGCCATGCTGTCCTGACCCAGGCCAAAGATCGCGGCGGCCCCCTGCTTGGCCATCTCGATACCGTATGCCTTGGACATGGCTTCACGGCTGTGTTCGCGCAAGGCGTGGGCGATTTCATGCCCCATTACCGCCGCCAACTCATCATCGGTCAGCTTGAGCGTTTCGATCAGCCCGCTATAGACAAAAATCTTGCCGCCCGGCCCGCAGTTGGCGTTGATCTCGTCACTCTTGATCAGGTTCACTTCCCATTGCCATTGCGCTGCATCTGGGCGGAAAGCCGGCACCTGGACAATCAAACGCTTGGCAATCGCCTGCACGCGCTTGGCATTGGCACTGGTCTTGTCGACAACGCCCTTGCCACTGGCCTCGGTCAAGGTCTTTTGATAGGACTGCGCGTACATCTGGTCGACTTCCTGGCTCGACAACATGCTGTACATATATTGCTTGCGCTCAACACCCACCGCGCCGCCGCTGGTGGTGTTGACCGCCTGGCAACCCGCCATGAGCAACGCCGTAACCAACCCACTTACCGCCCAAGACTTCTTCATGAACACGCTCCCTGAAAACATGCCGCGTATCGTAGGCGGTCAATTGTATCGGCGCCAGATACACCAGACGTGTAACCGCTGAATTTCGGATACATCCCACACGCCCACTGCGGCAGCGAAAGTCTCATTTGCGACACCCCGCACTATTTTGTAGGACAAGCCTTAAGCCTCCCGACCCCGTGGCCGATACAAAAAAGCAGCCAATCTCCCCCTGCGTCCGGAGCGTTCATGAAATTCAAGTCGATTCAGTTTTCTGTCGCGGCACTGACCGGGGCCATCGTGCTGAGTGTGGTCGCAGTGCTGGTGCTCTACGCCTTGTTTGCCGGCGCACGCACCCAGGAGATGGTGCAGGAACGCACCCAGGCGCAGTTCGAGCAAATTATCGAACAACGCCTCACCACCCTGGCGCAAACCCAGGCCACGCTGATCCAGCGTGAGTTGGAAGCACCCCTGGTGACTGCCAAGGGCCTGGCCACCACCAACGCTCTGCTCGGCATGAAAGACGCCAAGGGCGAGCCAGCCCTGCAGATCGGCCGCGAACAGCTGATCGGCCTGCTGCATGAAACCGTGGTGCGTAACCCGAAAATCCTCGGCGCCTACATCGGCTGGGAACCCAACGCGATCGACCACAATGACGCCGCCTACATCAACAGCCCCATCGTCGGCATGGCCGCTGACGGCCGTTTCCTGCCCTGGTGGTATCGCAACGCCGATGGCAGCCTGGGCCTGGACAAGCTCGCTGACGTCAACGACCAGAACATCCTCTCCACCGGCGTGCGTGCCAGTGAGTACTACCTGTGCTCCAAGGAAACCAGGAAGCCCTGCGCCATCGACCCTGCCCCTTATAAAGTGGGCAACGCCATGGTGATGCTGGCCTCGTTTATCGAACCGATCATGATCGATGGCACCTTCCAGGGCATCGTCGGCGCCGACCTGTCGGTGAACTTCATCCAGGAAATGCTCACCCGCGCCGACCAGAACCTCTACAACGGTGCCGGTGAATTGGCCCTGATCTCCAGCAACGGGCGCCTGGTGGCTTACACCAAGGACGCCAGCAAGCTCGGTGAAAAAGCCACCGACCTGCTCGACAGCAACGAACTGGCCAACCTCAGCCAATTGAAAGTCGGCGAAGTGCGCTACGACATCGACAAGGAACACGGACACATCGAGCTGTTCCTGCCGTTCAATATTGGCCAGGCAGAAGCCCGCTGGACCCTGATGCTGCAACTGCCGCTCAGTGCGGTGATGGCCGACTCGCAGAAACTGCAAAGCGACCTGCAAGCCCAACGCAAGACCGACACCTTCGGCATGGCCATGGTCGGCCTGCTTATAGCCGGCATCGGCTTGCTGGTGATCTGGCTGGTGGGCCACGGTATCGCCCGCCCACTCAAGCAAATGGTGGCCATGCTCAATGACATCGCCCAGGGCGAAGGCGACCTGACCCGCCGCCTGACCAGCGATCGCGCCGATGAACTGGGCGCGATTGCCACAGGCTTCAACACTTTCCTGATCAAGCTGCAGGGCATGATCACCCAGGTGGTGAGTTCGGTGCAGAAGGTCAGCGACTCGTCGGAGCACACCGCCGACATCGCGATTCGCACCAACCAGGGCGTGCATAAACAGATGGTGGAGATCGACCAGGTCGCGACCGCTGTGCATGAGATGACCGCCACTGCGCAGGACGTAGCGCGCAACGCCACCCAGGCCGCTCAGGCCGCCAGCCATGCCGACCAGGCGGCGAGCCAGGGCATGCGCATCGTGCGCGACACCTCCACCTCCATCGGCGCCCTCGCCGAGGAAATCGGCAAGGCCGTAGGCGTTGTGCAAACCCTGGCCAAGGACAGCGAGAACATCAACGCCATCCTCACCGCCATCCGCGGGATTGCCGAGCAGACCAACCTGCTTGCGCTCAACGCCGCCATCGAGGCGGCGCGGGCCGGCGAGCAGGGCCGTGGTTTTGCCGTAGTGGCTGATGAAGTGCGCAACCTGGCGCAGAAAACCCAGAAGGCCACCGAAGAAATCCAGGCCATGATCCAGCAGCTGCAACAGGGCACGCGGGACGTGGTGCGGGTGATGGAAGACAGCCAGAACCGTACCGATGAAAGCGTGCAACACGCGGCCAAGGCGGCCGAGGCGCTGGAGACGATTACTCAGGCGGTGTCGGTGATCAACGACATGAACACCCAGATCGCCAGCGCGGCCGAGGAGCAAAGCGCAGTGGCCGAAGACATCAACCGCAACGTGATCAATATCGGCCAGGTGGCCAATGAAGTGGCGGGCGGCGCGGATGAGTCCAGTGCGGCCAGTGCGGATTTGACCAAGTTGGCGGAGCAGCAGCGGCGGCTGATCAACCAGTTCAAGGTCTGAGATTTGCGGCGATCTTGAGGGCCCTATTGCAGGCAAGCCAGCTCCCACATTTGAATGTGTTCACACATCAAGTGTGGGAGCTGGCTTGCCTGCGATGAGGCCAGTGGAGTCGACCGCTAGGCCGGGGTCAGGCACTCCGGCCCGTTGAGCTTGGGATCATTAACCATATTGGCCAATACCCGCTCGCGCAATGCGAAGGGCTCACTGGCCAGCAACGCTTGCAAGGCATGCAACGGCGTTTCCGGATTCAACCAGGCCTCCTGCCCCGCCGCATCCAGGATCAGCGGCCGCCGCTGACTCTGTGCCGCCTGCGTCACCACCGCGGTGCTCAGCCACACTTGCTCCTGCACCGGATAGGCTTCCCAGATCGCCGCAAAAAACAGCGTGGACCCCTCCCCCGGCGTCAGCCAATACGGGCGCTTGCGCTGGGTGCCGCGCCACTCGTAGAAGCCATTGGCGGGCAACAGGCAACGGCGCTGGCGAAAGGCCTCGCGAAACATCGGCTGCTCGGCCAGGGTTTCGGCGCGTGCGTGGGCGGGCGTGCGGGAAAGGTCCGTCAGCCAAGGCGGCGTGAGCCCCCAGCGCGCACGGGCCAAGGTGCGCTGGCCGTCGGTGGCGCGCTGGATCAGCACCGAATCATTCGGGGAAATGTTCCACTGGGCTTGCTGGTCGGCTGGAAAGCCCGGCAAGGCAGCAAAGGCAGGGTTCCAGCGAAACAGTGCATAACGTCCACACATGGGGCAACACGACTCTTGGGGTAAACCGAGTGACAGCCTAACAGACCAGCACGTCGGGGAAGCTGTCGGGTTCATCACCGGGCATGGGCTGGGCGCCAATATAGGCAGTGATCAGCTCGCGTGCGTAGACCGCACAGTCGTTATCCACTTCCAGGCCCAACAGGCCGAAAATCGGCAGTTCACCGGTGCCGCCGAGCAAATGGCGGCCCACCAGGTGCGCCTCGATGCCCTCGCTGGCGAGCATCTGCTGCAGCAGCTCGCCCTCCATCAGGTTTTCCGGTTCGTAGATTCGCTGCATGGGCGTACCTGTCAGTCGTTTTCAGTACGGGTTTCAAGCATCCACTCATCCCCGTGGACCTGCAGATTAAAAACGATCGGCTTGCAACACACCTGGCAGTCCTCTATGTAGGTCTGATCCCCTCCGGACAGGTCCACCGTTGTATCAACCGCTTCACCACAATAAGGACAATCGTACGTCGCGTTTTCCAGCATCGCAGCCTCCAAGGTGACTTGTGCGTATAATCGCCGGTCTATTTACAGGGCTATTTTCGGCCGAGCCCATTACTCGGGCCGCACCCTGGTATTTCCTTTACTTACCCTAGCCGTTTCTAACAAGAGAGCATGATGGGCGAATTCGATACCATCCGACCTTACAACGACAGCGAAGTCCCGGCAGTGCTGGCACGTCTGTTCAGTGACAAGGCCTTTCTGGACATCCTGACCCACTTCCGCTTCCCGCGCTTTGCCGGCGCCCTGGGCTGGCTGCTCAAGCCGATGATCGCCCGCAAACTGCGCCGTGAGTTCGCCGGCGTCACCACCGTGGCCACGCTGCAGGACAAAGTCGAGTATTACGTCGACCACACCATCGACCGTGCGACCGACGGCGTGACCTACACCGGGGTCGAGCAGCTCAAGTCGGGCACCGCCTACCTGTTCCTCGCCAACCACCGCGACATCGTGATGGACCCGGCCTTCGTCAACTACGCCGTGTACCACGCCGGCCTGCCGACGCCGCGCATCGCCATTGGCGACAACCTGCTGCAAAAGCCGTTTGTCAGCGACCTGATGCGCCTGAACAAAAGCTTCATCGTGCACCGCTCGATCACCGGGCGAAAGGAGAAGATGGCGGCTTACCAATTGCTGTCGGCCTACATCAACCATTCGATCCGCAACGACGGTGCGTCGATCTGGATCGCCCAGGCCGAAGGCCGTGCCAAGGATGGGGATGATCGCACCGAGTCGGCGATCCTCAAGATGTTCCACGTCAGCCGCAAGGACGAGCCGTTTGCCGAGGTGATCCAATCGCTGAACCTGACGCCGGTGTCCATCAGCTACGAATATGACCCGTGCGATTCAGCCAAGGCCCGCGAGCTGTACATCCGCGCCACCACCGGCACCTACAGCAAGGCGCCGGGTGAAGACGACGTGAGCATTGCGCTGGGCATCACCGGCTACAAGGGCCGCGTGCACGTGAACTTTGCGCCGCCGATCACCGAGCGCTTCGAAGACACCAAGTTGCTGGCGGTGGAAATGGACCGCCAGATTCTCGGCGGTTATCGGTTGTTCCCGGTGCACTACCTGGCTTACGCACAGTGGAGCGACGCCGACCCGCAATTGCAGGTGCCGACGGCAGCCGAGGTATTCCCGGCGGATGAACTGGCCAAGGCCAAGGCGGAATGGGAGCGACGCTTGAACGAGTGCCCGGCCGAGCACCGGCCGTTCCTGGTGGTGCAATATGCAACGCCCGTGCGCAATCAGTATCGGGTGAAGGCGGGGATCCCTCTGTAAACACCGATTCAAACTGTGGGAGCTGGCTTGCCTGCGATTCAGGCGCCTCGGTGCATCAGTGGCTCCGAGGCGATGCCATCGCAGGCAAGCCAGCTCCCACAGTTGTTTTGCAGTGTTCTTACAGGCGGGTGCTGATCCAGGAAACGGCCAGCGCCAGGCCCAGGCAGGCGAACCCGATGCGGTAAGCCAACCGATGCGCCCGTTCGGTGCGCACATCCAGAAACAGCATGGGCTGGTCGATCGCGCGATCTTCGCTTTGGGCGGTCAGGTCGGCCATCGCTCGCTGCTCGCGCAGGCGGGTAATAAACAACAGCGCGGCAGCCGGGCAGGCCACCAACAAGGCAACAGCATTGATCAACAGTGCGGGCAGCGCCATCGCAAACCTCGGTGAATCAGTATCCAGGTATCAGTTCAGATACAAACCTGAACGATAGTCGCCTCCTGCGCCTACCCGCTCCGTCCCCCATTAACGGCTAATGTATCCAGTAATTTACATCGTCACCTGAACGTCACCTTAACAAGCCACTCTGTTGCCCTTCGAACGTTCAGGAGCTTGTCATGCTGCACGCGCAAAACCAGGATCGGCTGTATCTGATTGCTCAAAGCGATGAGCAGGAAGCACTGGTCGGCGGCCTCGCCTTCAACGTTCAAGACCGTCATTGGCTGGTGTATTGCGCGCTCGGCGGGCACCAGCATGCCGACCTGCCGGAGCAGGACCTGCTCACTGGCGTGAGTGTGCTGGACTTTTATGTCGAAACGGCTGCATGAAGGCTACAGGCGTAAAAAAACCGGGCTCATCACTGAGCCCGGTTTTTTTATAAGCGGTTACTGCGAGCTGAGCAGTTGGCCGATGCTTGGGTCTTTGAACAGGCGGGTCAAGGCGTCACTCAGCACGTCGCTGACCAGCTTGGTGTTGGTTTCCTGGTTCGGCGCCATGCCAAAACGCTGGTTCAGGGACGCACCGTAACGGCCGCTGTAGCGGCGGGTGCCGGCGGTGACGTCGGACTTGAAGGTGGCGCCAATGGACGCTTCGGTGACGTACAGGCCTTCTTTAGGCGACTGGTACTTCAGCTCGGCCAGGGTGATGGTCAGCTGCGGCGCACCCGGCGCATTGGGGCTTGGCGTGAAGCCCAGCAGGCGTACGGCGGCTTCCGCCTGAGCCTGAAGCTTGGGCAGTACGTCCTGGGCATTCACAGAAACCAAAGCGGTTTCAGGGTACAAGCCACCGCGCGAACCAAGGGTAGGCGACGGACGGCCATCGACCACACGCACCGACACCGGCTGACCATGCCCGACAGGCGCCAACTGCGAGGTCACTTTCGGCTCTGGGCTGAGTTGTTGCGGGCTGTTGGCGCAGCCAACCAGGGTCAAACTGGTCACAGTGATCAAACCGAACAACAGGCGTTGCAACATACTCATTTCTCCAGGACTAGGCGCAAACAGGCCAGCAGTATAACGGTGCTCGCACGCCACTCACCAGCCATCCTGAACGGCAGCTGAAGCCGGGTTGAAATTACAATTTTGCATAAATCCGTCATTTCAATGTCATGGCACACTGGCAACCTTCGAGCATGTAACGAAATAGGTACAAAGCCATGCGCCTTCTCAAATCGCTGTTCATGCCCAACGCCCGTCATCGCCACTATGCCTTGCTTGACGTGCACGGCCATTGCCTGGCGTTCAAACAGTGCAGCCAGCCTCCCGTCGGCGAAGGCTGGGTGGAAGTGGCAGAGACCCACCTGGGCTGGATGCACCGTCCGCTGCCGGCCAGCGCCCGGGTGAATTCGATGGCGACGCACGGGCACCCGCGTCACGCGCTGGCTTCCTGACCAAAGCCTTAATAAAAGTCATAAAACACGCCCATTTCCCTAGCGTTCTTCGCTACAATCTCCCCCCGATTATAAGGACGTCTCCTGATCGGGCCTCGCAGCATCGTTAATGCCTCGGTATTAACTCCCCAATCGCCCACAGAGAGCCGCCCACACAGATCGAATAGAGCTGGCGTGCTTGCTGCTGTCGTTGCAAACCACCCCTCTTTATATCGCATCTGCCAGAGCTGCCATTGCGCTCGGCCACTTGTGTTGTTTGCCCGTTTTTGCCGCGTGTCGGCAAGGTAACCGGGCCAGGTGCCAGGCTGGGGCAGCCCTTTTTTGAGGTTCACGTCTTCAAAAGAGCGTGAAAAAACGGGTTTTCACAACTTCACAAGAGTGTGGCGAGCAAATGAATAGTTTGGCGTTTGTACAAGCATCATCAGCGTCTGGAACAGCCCAACCACACAGGACCGAGCACGCCTCAACAACCGGAGCTTGAGCCTGTCCGCTACGGATTGGTTGCACGAATCACACGCTTTGACCATAAGTCGAATTGCCACAGGCGCCCATGAATGCGTTCATAGGCAGATTAGCCCGGCAGGAAGCGTGTGCTGAAGGTGCAAAGAATTGCGAATCGGACATGGCGATCCTGGCCATGGGTAACCTGGGGCAACACGTGAACCGCCCCGTCACTCCTGGCAGCCATGCCGTCAATTTGGTGCTGCAGATTTTGGAGACGCGTTAAATGGCGCATAACGAAGCAGTCGACGTAGTACTGGTAGGGGCCGGCATCATGAGTGCCACCCTGGCCGTACTGCTCAAAGAGCTCGACCCCGGCCTCAAGCTGGAAGTCGTTGAGCTGATGGATTCGGGTGCCGCGGAGAGTTCCAACCCGTGGAACAACGCCGGTACCGGCCATGCCGGGCTGTGTGAGCTGAACTACACGCCGCAGGCCGCCGATGGTTCCATCGACATCAAGAAAGCCGTGCACATCAACACCCAGTTCGAGGTGTCGAAGCAGTTCTGGGCGTACCTGACCAAAAAGGGCACCTTTGGCTCGTCCAAGTCCTTTATCAGCCCGGTGCCACACCTGAGCTTCGTACAGGGCGACAAAGGCGTTTCCTTCCTCAAGAAGCGCTTTGAGACCCTCAGCCAGCACCACGCATTCTCGGACATGCACTACACCGAAGACCGCAGCGAGATGGCCGAGTGGATGCCCCTGATGATGCCGGGCCGCCCGCTCGACGAAAAAATCGCGGCCACCCGTGTGATGAATGGCACCGACGTGAACTTCGGCGCCCTGACCAACCAGCTGCTCAGCCACCTGACCAGCTCGCCAGACGCCCAGGTCAAGTACAGCAAGCGCGTGACCGGCCTCAAGCGCAACGGCGCCGGCTGGACCGTGAGCATCAAGGACGTCAACAGCGGCAACAGCCGTGAAGTGGACGCCAAGTTCGTGTTCCTCGGCGCCGGTGGCGCGGCCTTGCCGCTGCTGCAAGCGTCGGGTATCGAAGAAAGCAAAGGTTTTGGCGGTTTCCCGGTCAGCGGCCAGTGGCTGCGTTGCGACAATCCGGACGTGGTCAAGCACCACCAGGCCAAAGTCTACAGCCAGGCCGCCGTGGGTTCGCCGCCGATGTCCGTGCCGCACCTGGACACTCGCGTGGTCGATGGCAAGAAATCCCTGCTGTTCGGGCCCTACGCCGGTTTCACCACCAAGTTCCTCAAGCACGGTTCGTTCCTTGACCTGCCAATGTCGATCCGCGCCGGCAACATCGGCCCGATGCTGGCCGTGGCCCGCGACAACATGGACCTGACCAAGTACCTGGTCAGCGAAGTGCGCCAGTCGATGGAACAGCGCCTGGAATCCCTGCGTCGCTTCTACCCGGAGGCCAAAGCTGAAGACTGGCGCCTGGAAGTGGCCGGCCAACGGGTGCAGATCATCAAGAAAGACCCGAAAAAAGGCGGCGTGCTGCAATTCGGCACCGAGCTGGTCGCGGCCAAGGACGGCTCGCTGGCCGCCCTGCTGGGCGCCTCTCCGGGTGCTTCGGTGACCGTTTCGATCATGCTGGAACTGATCGAGAAGTGCTTCCCGGCAAAAGCCGCGGGTGAGTGGGCAGCCAAGCTGCACGAGATCTTCCCGGCGCGGGAAAAAGTCCTCGAAACGGACGCCGAGCTGTATCGCAAGATCAACGCGCAGAACAACATCAGCCTGGAGCTGGTTGAGCCTGCCGCCGAGACCGAGAGCTACGCTTGAAGCGTTGACGCAATAAAAAACGCCCCGCTCTCTGCATGAGAACGGGGCGTTTTTTTATGCCTCGGATAATCAGCCGCGAGCGTTTTCGATCAGCTCGATGTACTCGTCCGCGTTGCGCTGGTCCTTGATCAGGTCGACGAAGGTCTGGCCATGCTCGTCCTTGCCATCGAGGTCCAGGCCCGCTTCCTTGAAGAAGCCCAGGAACCGCTCGAAATCGTCGATACGCAGGCCACGGTAGGCCTTGATCAGTTTGTGCAGGGACGGCGACGTCGCATCAACCGGTTCGAAGTCCAGGAACAATTTGATCTGGTCGTCGCCGATCTCGTCACCAATCACCTGTTTCTTATCTTTACGCATTACCGACTCCAGCCTGCAGACATTTACACGGGGCTTGAAGTCTACCTGCCGGACACCACCTTCGAAAACAACCAAACACACCTGTAGGAGCTGGCTTGCCGGCGATAGCGGTGGGTCAGTAACAAATGGGCCAGATGATCCGCCGCTATCGCTGGCAAGCCAGCTCCTACACTGACCGCTGCGTCGCTTGATTACTTGGCGCGAACAGCGCCGGTATGCAAGTCCGCCCAGATATGTCCGTTGGCATAGCTGAGGAATTGCACATACACCGTCTCATTGCGCAGCAAGTCGACAATCACCCGGTACTGGGCCACGGGGTAGGACAAGGTCAGGGTTTTGGTCTTGTCGTCGTAGGCCGGCTTTTTGAGGCTTTTGCTTTCGGCATCGAAATTGAGCACCACTTGGGCGATGGTCGCGCCCTTGTTCAGGGATTTACCCTTGAGGCGGATCATCAATGGCGACGTCACCGGAATCGGTTGCTGGGTGGATTGACGCTGGTTGCCGACGACAACCGCGTACTCGGTCACTTGCAGCAGTTGCTGCTGGTCGGCAGCCTCTGCGCGCAGAGTCAGGTCGTCGGGCGGCAAAAACTGGCTGTGCATCACCGCCGGCGCAGCCGCCAACGGCAGGCTGAGGGTCAGCGCCAGGGCGGCGCAAGTGCGTATCAACAGGCTCATGGGCCGCTCCAGAGAAGGTGGCCGAGCACTGTAGCTCAATCGAACTGGGCAAGCATCCAGCGTTGATACTCGGCCACGCCGGCATCGCCTTCACGAGGCGCCCACTCAGGCTGCTCGCCCTCGCCCACCGGCCGATAAGGACCGGCCTTGCATTCGAACATCACCGTGTTGGGCTCAAGCACCACCAGGCCATGGAAAACCCCGGGCGCAAGATCCACGCCGGAGCAGTCGCCACCGGCCCGCATCACGCGCTTGGCAATCACTTCGCCGGTTTCGCTGAACACCAGCAAACCCAGGCTGCCCTGAAGCACCAGCAACGTTTCTGCCTTGTCAGCACTCAGGTGCCGATGAGGTGGCACATAGGTGTTGGGTTGCAGCCCAACCGCCATGCGATGGCAGGGCTCTTCCATCTGGTGGAAGTTGTGATGGGTCCGGCCACGGGGGTTCGCGCCCGCTTTCTCGGCCAATTCGGCAAACAGCGCCTGATCAAGAAAGCGGGTCATGGCTTACATCCCTTTGACGGCGTAGATACCGTTGGCGTTGCGCCAGTAGCCTTTGTAGTCCATGCCGTAACCGAAGATGTAGCGATCGATGCAGGGCAGGCCCACGTAATCGGCTTTCAGGTCTGGGCGGGCCTTGCGGTCGTGGTCTTTATCGATCAGCACGGCGGTGTGCACTTTGCGCGCGCCGGCGTGTTTGCAGAAGTCGATGATCGCACCCAGGGTGTGACCTTCGTCGAGGATGTCATCGATGATCAGCACGTCACGGTCAATGAACGAAACTTCCGGCTTGGCTTTCCAGAACAGGTCGCCGCCGCTGGTCTCGTTGCGATAACGGGTGGCGTGCAGGTAGGACGCTTCCAGCGGGAATTGCAGGTGGGTCAGCAATTTGCCAGCGAAAATCAGGCCGCCGTTCATCACGCAGAAGACCACCGGGTTGGTGTCGGCCATTTCGCGAGTAATGTGTGCGCCGACCTCGGCGATCGCTGCTTCGACTTGCGCTTCGGTGTACAGGCAGTCAGCCTCACGCATGATTTGACGGATATGCTCAAGATCAGCGGACATGGCGCTCTCCAAGGGGGTGCTGTGGCAAGAAAAGCGGGCGAAGGTACGCTTCTCGTGCGCTCCGAGCAAGCCTTAATGGACTAACGTACTAGATGTCTATAGGACAACACCCTCGGATAGATTAATCTAGGCCGGTTTTTTTGCCCGCCGCCGGAGCCTTTCCCATGCCCACTCGCGAGATCCGCCACCCGCTGATCCGACACAAACTCGGCCTTATGCGCCGCGCCGACATCAGCACGAAGAATTTCCGTGAGCTTGCTCAGGAAGTCGGAGCGTTGCTCACCTACGAAGCCACCAAGGATCTGCCCCTGGAAACCTACGAGATCCCCGGTTGGGCCGGTCCCGTCCAGGTCGAGAAGATCGCCGGTAAGAAAATCACCGTGGTGCCTATTTTGCGCGCCGGTATCGGCATGCTCGAAGGCGTCCTCAGCCTGATCCCGGGCGCCAAGGTCAGCGCCGTCGGCGTGGCCCGCAATGAAGAGACGCTGGAAGCCCACACCTACCTGGAAAAACTCGTCCCGGAGATCGACGAGCGCCTGGCCATGATCATCGACCCGATGCTCGCCACCGGCAGTTCCATGGTTGCCACCATCGACCTGCTGAAAAAAGCCGGCTGCAAGGACATCCGTGCCATGGTGCTGGTCGCCGCGCCGGAAGGTATCGCCGCTGTCGAGAAAGCCCATCCGGACGTGCAGATCTACACCGCGTCCATTGATGAGCGTCTGAACGAGCACGGCTACATCATCCCGGGCCTGGGCGATGCCGGTGACAAGATCTTCGGCACCAAGCAGAAGGACGCGTGAGCATGCAGGATGAATTCAACGACCCGCTTTGGCGCCAGATCCTGTCTGGCGCACAAATGCTCTTTGTGGCATTTGGCGCGCTGGTGTTGATGCCGCTGATCACAGGTCTTGATCCAAACGTTGCACTGTTCACCGCCGGCCTGGGCACGTTGTTGTTCCAGGTGGTGACAGGCCGGCAGGTGCCGGTGTTCCTGGCATCGAGCTTTGCGTTCATCACGCCGATCATTCTCGCCAAGGGCCAGTTCGGCCTCGCCGCGACCATGGGCGGGGTGATGGCGGCCGGTTTCGTTTATACCTTCCTGGGCCTGGCGGTGAAGATCAAGGGCACCGGATTTATCGACCGGTTGCTGCCCCCTGTGGTCATCGGCCCGGTGATCATCTCCATTGGCCTGGCCATGGCACCGATTGCGGCCAATATGGCGATGGGCAAGGCCGGTGATGGCAGCGAGCTGATCCATTACCAGACGGCGATGATGATCTCGATGCCGGCGCTGCTGACCACGTTGATCGTGGCGGTGTTCGGCAAAGGCATTTTCCGCCTGGTGCCGATCATCTCCGGCGTGCTGGTCGGTTTTGCCATGTCGTTCTACTTTGGTGTGGTCGACACGGCAAAGATCGCCGCCGCGCCGTGGTTCGCCCTGCCCCACTTCACCGCGCCGGAATTCAACTGGCAGGCCATCCTGTTTATCGTCCCCGTGGCCCTGGCCCCGGCGATTGAACACATTGGTGGCGTGATTGCGGTGGGCAGCGTGACCGGTCGCGACTACCTGAAGAAGCCCGGCCTGCACCGCACCCTGCTGGGTGACGGCATCGCCACCACGGCAGCCGGCCTGTTCGGCGGCCCGCCGAACACCACGTACGCCGAAGTGACCGGTGCAGTAATGCTGACCAAGAACTACAACCCGAAGATCATGACCTGGGCGGCCATCTTTGCCATCAGCCTGGCGTTTATCGGTAAGTTCGGCGCGTTGCTGCAGAGCATTCCGGTGCCAGTGATGGGCGGAATTCTGTGCCTGCTGTTCGGCTCGATTGCCGCGGTGGGGATGAACACGCTGATCCGCCACAAGATCGACCTGGGCGAAGCCCGCAACCTGGTGATTGTGTCGGTGACGCTGGTGTTCGGGATTGGCGGTGTGCTGGTTGGCACCGGCACCGGCCCGGATGATTTCGGCCTCAAGGGCATTGCCCTGTGTGCGGTGGTGGCGATTGGTTTGAACCTGCTGCTGCCGGGCAATGATGGCTGGAAGAACAAGAAGTCGGATGAGCCGTTGATCTAACAGCTAAGACGCAAATCAGTGTGGGAGCGGGGGGGGGGGGGGGGGGGGGGGGGGGGGGGGGGGGGGGGGGGGGGGGGGGGGGGGGGGGGGGGGGGG
>NZ_JBWKRS010000069.1:0-13376 GCF_059419385.1 Pseudomonas sp. GW821-FHT05H12
CCCCCCCCCCCCCCCCCCCCCCCCCCCCCCCCCCCCCCCCCCCCCCCCCCCCCCCCCCCCCCCCCCCCCTGGCTCCTACAGTGGGTGCGGTGTTGTTGTGGGGAGGGCAGAAACGAATAAGGCCTCCGTAGGGAGGCCTTATTCAGAGCAATCAAGCCGTTAGCGGCTTACTTGCGGTCTTCCAGCTGGGTGATGTCACGCGACTCGTAGCCGGTGTACAGCTGGCGCGGGCGGCCAATCTTGTACGGGCTGGAGAGCATTTCTTTCCAGTGGGAGATCCAGCCCACGGTCCGCGCCAGGGCGAAGATCACGGTGAACATGCTGGTTGGAATGCCGATCGCCTTGAGGATGATCCCCGAGTAGAAGTCGACGTTCGGGTACAGCGAGCGTTCGATGAAGTACGGGTCGGTCAGGGCGATCTCTTCCAGGCGCATGGCCAGTTCGAGTTGCGGATCGTTCTTGATGCCCAGTTCCTTCAACACCTCGTCGCAGGTCTGCTTCATGACCGTGGCGCGCGGGTCGCGGTTCTTGTAGACCCGGTGACCGAAGCCCATCAGCTTGAACGGATCGTTCTTGTCCTTGGCCTTGGCGATGAACTTGTCGATGTTGGACACATCGCCGATTTCATCGAGCATGGTCAGTACGGCTTCGTTCGCACCGCCGTGGGCAGGGCCCCACAGTGCGGCGATACCGGCGGCGATACAGGCGAACGGGTTGGCACCCGAAGAGCCGGCCAGGCGCACGGTGGAGGTCGATGCGTTCTGCTCGTGGTCGGCGTGGAGGATGAAGATCCGGTCCATGGCCTTGGCGAGTGTCGGGCTGATCGGTTTGATCTCGCACGGCGTGTTGAACATCATGTGCAGGAAGTTTTCCGCATACGACAGGTCGTTGCGCGGGTACATCATGGGTTGGCCCATGGAGTACTTGTACACCATCGCGGCCAGGGTCGGCATCTTGGCAACCAGGCGGATCGCGGAGATTTCGCGATGCTGCGGGTTATTGATGTCGAGGGAGTCGTGATAGAAGGCCGACAGGGCGCCGACCACGCCGCACATGACCGCCATCGGGTGGGCGTCGCGACGGAAGCCGTTGAAGAAGGTCTTCAACTGCTCGTGAACCATGGTGTGGTTCTTCACATTACTGACAAACTTGGCTTTCTGCTCAGCGGTTGGCAATTCGCCATTTAGCAGCAGGTAGCAGGTTTCCAGGTAGTCCGACTTCTCGGCCAACTGCTCGATCGGGTAGCCCCGGTGCAGCAGAATGCCGTTGTCGCCATCGATATAGGTGATCTTCGACTCGCAAGAGGCGGTCGACATGAAGCCTGGGTCGAAAGTGAAACGGCCCGTGGCCGTCAGGCCCCGTACATCGATAACATCGGGACCAACGGTGCCGGTTAAAATGGGCAGCTCGACGGGGGCTGCGCCCTCGATGATCAACTGCGCTTTTTTGTCAGCCATGTGGCCTCCTATTTATGCTTCAAATCATCAGACAGACCCCCCACGCAGGGCCCGCACCACTATATTGATATAAATCCAGATGTCAATTTGCCTAAAGTCTTGCAGCAGAAGGCTTTAACCGTACTTTTTCCTCGAAATTGACTGCCATTTACGCCTTTTATACCGCCAGCGCAATCAGCTATTAGGGTGAGGACAGCGCGTTGTCATTAGTAACCTAACTGTCTATACTCGGCCACCGACCGCCAAGGGCTTTTGGGCTTGCTTTCATTGGGGGTCGCACTCCCTGGGTGGTGCTTACCTGACCAGTGCACTCCCCAACAACTTTGCCCTGATTGTTAGGGGCTCTTCAGTGTGAAAAAAAGCCGTGAATAGCCAACGACCTGTAAACCTAGACCTAAGGACCATCAAACTCCCCATCACCGGCGTTACGTCGTTCCTGCACCGTGTTTCCGGCATCATCCTGTTCCTGGGCTTGGGCATCATGCTTTATGCATTGAGCAAATCCCTGGGTTCCGAGGAAGGTTACGCCGAGGTGAAGGCATGCTTGACCAGCCCGCTGGCCAAGTTCGTAGCATGGGGCCTCCTGTCCGCTCTGCTGTATCACCTGGTTGCCGGTGTGCGCCACTTGATCATGGATGCGGGTATCGGTGAGACGCTGGAAGGCGGCCGCCTGGGCTCGAAAATCATCATCGCCATTTCCGTGGTGCTGATCGTTCTGGCAGGAGTTTGGATATGGTAACCAGCGTTACGAACCTTTCGCGTTCGGGCCTCTATGACTGGATGGCACAGCGTGTGTCTGCGGTCGTTCTCGCGGCTTATTTCATTTTCCTGATCGGATACCTCGTCGCACACCCGGGCATCACCTTTGAACAATGGCATGGCCTGTTCGCCCACAATGCGATGCGAATCTTCAGTCTGCTGGCCCTTGTAGCCCTCGGCGCTCACGCCTGGGTCGGCATGTGGACCATCGCGACCGACTACCTGACGCCGATGGCGCTGGGCAAGTCCGCGACCGCAGTACGTTTCCTCTTCCAGGCAGTCTGCGGCGTTGCAATGTTCGCTTACTTCGTCTGGGGTGTGCAGATTCTTTGGGGTATCTGATTCATGGCTAACATTCCAACTATTTCCTTCGACGCCATCATCATTGGTGGCGGCGGTGCTGGCATGCGCGCAGCGCTGCAGCTGGCTCAGGGTGGTCACAAGACTGCCGTGATCACCAAGGTGTTCCCAACGCGTTCCCACACTGTATCGGCCCAGGGTGGCATCACCTGCGCCATCGCGTCCGCCGACCCGAACGATGACTGGCGCTGGCACATGTACGATACCGTCAAGGGTTCCGACTACATCGGTGACCAGGACGCTATCGAATACATGTGTCAGGAAGGCCCGGCCGCGGTGTTCGAGCTGGACCACATGGGTCTGCCGTTTTCCCGTACCGAGCAAGGTCGTATTTACCAGCGTCCATTCGGCGGTCAGTCGAAGGATTACGGTAAAGGCGGCCAGGCTGCCCGTACCTGCGCGGCGTCCGACCGTACCGGTCACGCGCTGCTGCACACCCTTTATCAGGGCAACCTGAAAGCCGGCACCACGTTCCTGAACGAGTACTACGCGGTAGACCTGGTGAAGAACGCCGACGGTGCATTTGTTGGCGTGATCGCCATCTGCATCGAAACCGGTGAAACCACCTACATCCGCGCCAATGCTACCGTTCTGGCGACTGGCGGTGCGGGCCGTATCTACGCGTCGACCACCAATGCCCTGATCAACACCGGCGACGGCGTCGGCATGGCACTGCGTGCTGGCGTACCGGTACAAGATATCGAAATGTGGCAATTCCACCCGACCGGCATCGCCGGCGCCGGTGTACTGGTGACAGAAGGTTGCCGTGGTGAAGGTGGTTACCTGATCAACAAGCACGGCGAGCGTTTCATGGAGCGTTATGCTCCGAACGCGAAAGACCTGGCGGGTCGTGACGTTGTTGCTCGTTCGATGGTTAAAGAAATCATCGCCGGCAACGGCTGTGGCCCGAACGGCGACCACGTACTGCTCAAGCTCGATCACCTGGGCGAGGAAGTGCTGCACAGCCGCCTGCCAGGTATCTGCGAGCTGTCCAAGACGTTCGCACACGTTGACCCGGTCGTTGCTCCGGTTCCGGTTGTTCCGACTTGCCACTACATGATGGGCGGCGTTGCCACCAACATTCATGGCCAGGCGATCACCCAGGACAGCGAAGGCAAAGACACCATCATCCCTGGCCTGTTCGCAGTGGGTGAAGTGGCTTGCGTATCGGTTCACGGTGCCAACCGTCTGGGCGGCAACTCATTGCTCGACCTGGTGGTATTCGGCCGTGCTGCCGGCCTGCACCTGGAAAAGGCGCTGACCGACGGTATCCATTACGACGACGCTACCGAAGCCAACATCAACGCGGCCATGGCCCGTCTGAACGCGCTGAACGAGCGCACCGATGGCGAAGACGTAGCCACCCTGCGTCGCGAGCTGCAAAGCTGCATGCAGAACTACTTCGGTGTATTCCGTACCGGCGAATACATGCAGAAGGGTATTGCCCAGCTGGCGGATCTGCGCAAGCGCATCGCCAACGTCAAGATCAACGATAAGAGCCAGGCGTTCAACACCGCTCGTATCGAAGCCCTTGAGCTGCAAAACCTGCTGGAAGTGGCCGAAGCGACTGCGATCGCGGCCGAGGTTCGTAAAGAATCCCGTGGTGCCCACGCCCGTGAAGACTTTGAAGATCGCGACGACGAAAACTGGTTGTGCCACACCCTGTACTTCCCGGGTGACAAGCGCGTAACCAAGCGTGCCGTGAACTTCTCGCCGAAGACGGTTCCGACGTTTGAACCGAAGATTCGGACTTACTAAGGGTGGCTGCCATGTTGAAAGTCAGTGTTTATCGCTACAACCCTGATCAGGACGCCGCGCCGTTCATGCAGGAATTCCAGGTCGATACCGGTGGTAAAGACCTGATGGTGCTGGATGTACTGGCACTGATCAAAGAGCAGGACGAAGGTTTCTCCTATCGTCGCTCTTGCCGTGAAGGTGTATGCGGTTCCGACGGCATGAACATCAACGGCAAAAACGGCCTGGCGTGCATCACGCCGCTGTCGGCCGTGGTCAAAGGCAACAAGCTGATCGTTCGTCCTCTGCCAGGTTTGCCGGTTATCCGTGACCTGGTCGTCGATATGAGCATCTTCTACAAGCAATACGAGAAAGTTAAGCCGTTCCTGCAGAACGACACGCCGGCTCCGGCCATCGAGCGTCTGCAGTCCCCTGAAGAGCGTGAAAAGCTCGACGGTCTGTACGAGTGCATCCTGTGCGCTTGCTGCTCGACTTCGTGCCCGTCCTTCTGGTGGAACCCGGACAAGTTCCTGGGTCCAGCTGCGCTGCTGCAAGCCTACCGCTTCCTGGCAGACAGCCGTGACACCAAGACGTCCGAGCGTCTGGCTTCACTGGATGACCCGTTCAGCGTATTCCGCTGCCGCGGGATCATGAACTGCGTCAACGTATGTCCCAAAGGCCTGAACCCGACTAAGGCCATTGGTCACATCCGTAACATGCTGCTGCAAAGCGGCGTGTAACTGACGTTGTAGCAAAGCAGGACCGTTGTGCCCGTAAATGCTACGGCGCAGGCTTCAACCGGCGCCGTAGTTTTAACTTGAGCAGCGACTTACAAAGCCGCGGCTCTTATTTTGAAGAAATGAGACAAGCAGGGGCATTCGGGTTGGTACCCGAACTATCAGCGTGATCCTAAGTGGCTTGTTTTGGTCGCTGCACTTGGCCTTTTGCAAGCAAACTCGGTGTTTTCGCCGGTGGTGTCCCCAAATCGAGGGTGACCAAGCATGCAAGAAAGCGTGATGCAGCGCATGTGGAACAGCGGCTATCTTTCAGGTGGTAACGCTGCCTATGTGGAAGAGCTTTATGAGCTCTACCTGCACGACCCTAACGCTGTGCCAGAAGAATGGCGCACCAAATTTCAGACGTTGTCTTCAGACGGCAACGCTGCCACCGATGTATCGCATGCAACAATTCGCGATCAGTTTGTGCTGCTGGCAAAGAACCAGCGCCGCGCCCAGCCGGTTTCCGCCGGTAGCGTGAGCAGCGAGCACGAGAAGAAGCAAGTTGAAGTACTGCGACTGATCCAGGCCTACCGGATGCGTGGCCACCAGGCGGCCCAGCTTGACCCGCTGGGGCTCTGGAAGCGTCCTGCACCTGCAGACCTGTCGATCAATCATTACGGCTTGACCAATGCCGATCTTGATACGACCTTCCGTGCCGGCGACCTGTTCATCGGCAAAGAGGAAGCGAGCCTACGCGAAATTCACGAAGCGTTGCAGCAGACATATTGCCGCACCATCGGCGCTGAATTTACGCACATCACCGATTCCGAGCAGCGCCACTGGTTCCAGCATCGCCTGGAAGGCGTGCGTGGCCGTCCGGTTCTGTCCGCCGACGTTCGCAGCCACCTGCTTGAGCGCGTGACCGCAGCTGAAGGCCTGGAAAAATACCTGGGTACCAAATACCCGGGCACCAAGCGTTTCGGCCTGGAAGGCGGCGAAAGCCTGATCCCGATGCTCGACGAGCTGATCCAGCGTTCCGGTTCCTACGGCACCAAGGAAATCGTGATCGGCATGGCCCACCGTGGTCGCCTGAACGTGTTGGTCAACACCTTCGGCAAGAACCCGCGTGAGCTGTTCGACGAGTTCGAAGGCAAGAAGAAGGTCGAGCTGGGTTCCGGTGACGTTAAATACCACCAGGGCTTCTCGTCCAACGTGATGACCACCGGCGGTGAAGTTCACCTGGCCATGGCCTTTAACCCATCCCACCTGGAAATCGTTTCCCCGGTGGTCGAGGGTTCGGTCCGTGCACGTCAGGATCGTCGCAACGACGCTACCGGTGAGAAGGTCCTGCCGATTTCCATCCACGGTGACGCGGCATTCGCCGGTCAAGGCGTGGTCCTGGAAACGTTCCAGATGTCGCAGACCCGCGGCTTCAAGACCGGCGGTACCGTTCACATCGTCATCAACAACCAGGTGGGTTTCACCATCAGCAACCCGCTGGACGCACGCTCTACCGAGTACGCGACCGACGTTGCCAAGATGATCCAGGCGCCGATCCTCCATGTGAATGGTGATGATCCGGAAGCCGTGCTGTTCGTGACCCAACTGGCTGTCGACTACCGCATGCAGTTCAAGCGTGACGTGGTCATCGACCTGGTTTGCTACCGCCGTCGCGGTCACAACGAAGCGGATGAGCCTAGCGGCACCCAACCATTGATGTACCAGCAGATCACCAAGCAGCGCACCACCCGTGAGCTGTACGCCGAAAGCCTGACCAAGGCCGGTGTGGTTGACGATGCGCGTGTTCAGGCGAAAGTCGACGAATACCGCAACGCGCTGGACAACGGCCTGCATGTTGTGAAGAGCCTGGTTAAAGAGCCGAACAAAGAGCTGTTTGTGGACTGGCGCCCGTATCTGGGCCACGGCTGGACTGCCCGTCACGACACGTCGTTCGACCTCAAGACCCTGCAGGAACTGTCTGCCAAGCTGCTGGAAATCCCGGAAGGCTTCGTCGTACAGCGCCAGGTTGCGAAGATCTACGAAGACCGTCAGAAGATGCAAGCCGGCGGCCTGCCGATCAACTGGGGTTACGCTGAAACCATGGCGTACGCGACCCTGGCGTTCGAAGGTCACCCGATCCGCATGACTGGCCAGGACATCGGCCGTGGTACGTTCTCGCACCGTCACGCGGTTCTGCACAACCAGAAAGACGCAACCACCTACGTACCACTGCAACACCTGTACGAAGGCCAGCCGCGTTTCGACCTGTACGATTCGTTCCTGTCCGAAGAAGCCGTACTGGCGTTCGAATACGGCTACTCGACCACCACGCCAAACGCGCTGGTGATCTGGGAAGCCCAGTTTGGCGATTTCGCCAACGGTGCCCAAGTAGTGATCGACCAGTTCATCACCAGCGGCGAGCACAAGTGGGGCCGTCTGTGCGGTCTGACCATGCTGCTGCCACACGGTTATGAAGGTCAGGGTCCTGAGCACTCCTCGGCCCGTCTGGAGCGTTACCTGCAGCTGTGCGCCGAGCACAACATCCAGGTGTGCGTACCGACGACCCCGGCCCAGATCTACCACTTGCTGCGTCGCCAGGTGATCCGCCCGCTGCGCAAGCCGCTGGTAGTGCTGACCCCGAAATCGCTGCTGCGTCACAAATTGGCCATCTCGACCCTGGAAGATCTGGCGGATGGTTCGTTCCAGACCGTGATCCCGGAAATCGACACGCTGGACGCGGCCAAAGTGACTCGCCTGATCCTGTGCAGCGGCAAGGTCTACTACGACTTGCTGGAAAAACGCCGTGCCGAAGGCCGCGAAGACATCGCCATCGTGCGTATCGAGCAGCTTTACCCGTTCCCGGAAGACGACCTGATGGAGGCCATCGCGCCTTACACCAACCTCACTAACGTGGTGTGGTGCCAGGAAGAACCGATGAACCAGGGCGCGTGGTACAGCAGCCAGCATCACCTGCGTCGCAGCATGGGTAACCACAACAAGGCGCTGAACCTGGAGTACGCCGGTCGCGATGCTTCTGCTGCACCTGCATGTGGTTATGCGTCGATGCACGCCGAGCAGCAGGAAAAACTGCTGCAAGATGCTTTCACTGTTTAACGCCTTCGCGCTGACTGAAACCGAATTTTAAGGACCCACAGATAATGGCTATCGAAATCAAAGCCCCGTCATTCCCGGAATCGGTTGCCGATGGCACCGTTGCCACCTGGCACAAGAAACCAGGCGACGCTGTAAAGCGTGACGACCTGATCGTCGACATCGAGACCGACAAAGTCGTTCTGGAAGTGTTGGCTGAAGCTGACGGCGTACTGGGCGCAATCGTTGCCGAAGAAGGCGCTACCGTTCTGTCGAACCAGGTTCTGGGTTCGATCGAGGAGGGCAGTGCTGCTGCCGCTGCACCTGCCGCTGCCGCACCGGCCGCCGCTGCTGCTCCAGCTGCCGCTCCGGCTGCTGGCGCTGAAGACCCGATCGCTGCACCGGCTGCCCGTCAGCTGGCTGAAGAGAACGGCATCAACCTGGCTTCCGTAAAAGGCACCGGCAAAGACGGTCGCATCACCAAGGAAGACGTGGTTGCGGCTGTTGAAGCCAAGAAGAACGCTCCAGCTGCCGCACCTGCCAAGGCTGCTGCCCCGGCTGCTGCTGCGCCTGTGTTCGCTGCTGGCGACCGCACCGAGAAGCGCGTTCCGATGACCCGTGTACGTGCCACCGTGGCCAAGCGCCTGGTTGAAGCACAATCGAACATGGCGATGCTGACCACCTTCAACGAAGTCGACATGACCGAAGTCATGGCGTTGCGTTCGAAGTACAAGGATCTCTTTGAGAAGAGCCATAACGGCGTGCGTTTGGGCTTCATGTCCTTCTTCGTGAAAGCGGCCACCGAAGCGCTGAAACGCTTCCCGGCAGTCAACGCTTCGATCGACGGCAACGACATCGTTTACCACGGCTATGCAGACGTCGGCGTTGCCGTGTCCAGCGACCGCGGCCTGGTGGTTCCGGTTCTGCGTAACGCCGAACTGATGAGCCTGGCTGAAATCGAAGGCGGCATCGCCACCTTCGGCAAGAAAGCCCGTGACGGCAAGCTGACCATCGACGAGATGACCGGCGGTACCTTCACCATCACCAACGGTGGTACCTTCGGTTCGATGATGTCGACTCCGATCGTCAACCCGCCACAAGCTGCGATCCTGGGCATGCACAACATCATCCAGCGTCCTATGGCCGTCAACGGCCAGGTCGTGATCCGTCCGATGATGTACCTGGCGCTGTCCTACGATCACCGCCTGATCGATGGTAAAGAAGCCGTGACTTTCCTGGTGACCATCAAGAACCTGCTGGAAGACCCGGCTCGTCTGCTGCTGGATATCTGATAGAAGCAGCTGCAGGCCCTGGGGCAAACTGCCAGTCAAGGCAGCTTGACCCTGGGCTTGCGGCTTGAAAGCTTGCTGCTAAATAGAGGAACTATTTTCATGTCGCAGAAATTTGACGTTGTAGTGATTGGTGCAGGTCCTGGCGGCTATGTTGCCGCCATCAAGGCCGCACAACTGGGCCTCTCGACTGCTTGCATCGAAAAATACACCGACAAGGAAGGCAAACTGGCACTGGGCGGTACCTGCCTGAACGTCGGTTGCATTCCTTCCAAGGCGCTGCTGGACAGCTCCTGGAAATTCCACGAAGCCCAAGACGGCTTCGCGATCCACGGCATCAACCATGCTGGCGTGACCATGGACGTGCCAGCAATGGTCGGCCGTAAAGCCAACATCGTTAAGGGCCTGACTTCCGGCGTTGCGACCTTGTTCAAGGCCAACGGTGTGACCTCGATCCAGGGCCACGGCAAGCTGCTGGCCGGCAAGAAGATCGAAATCACCAAGCCAGACGGTTCGGTTGAAGTCATCGAAGCTGAAAACGTGATCCTGGCGCCAGGTTCGCGCCCGATCGACATTCCACCGGCTCCAGTCGACAACAACGTGATCGTTGATTCGACCGGCGCCCTGGAATTCCAGGCTGTACCTAAGCGCCTGGGCGTGATCGGTGCTGGCGTGATCGGCCTGGAACTGGGTTCGGTATGGTCCCGTCTGGGCGCCGAAGTGACTGTGCTGGAAGCCCTGGACACGTTCCTGCTGGCCGCCGACACCGCTGTGTCCAAAGAAGCACTGAAAACCCTGACCAAACAAGGTCTGGACATCAAGCTGGGCGCTCGCGTAACCGGCTCGAAAGTGAATGGCGAAGAAGTCGTTGTTAACTACACCGACAAGGATGGCGAAAAAACCATTACCTTCGACAAGCTGATCGTAGCCGTTGGTCGCCGTCCAGTGACCACCGACCTGCTGGCTGCCGACAGCGGCGTGACCCTCGACGAGCGCGGCTACGTGCACGTTGACGATCACTGCGCCACCACCGTGCCTGGCGTGTACGCCATCGGCGACGTGGTGCGCGGCATGATGCTGGCGCACAAGGCTTCCGAAGAAGGCATCATGGTTGTCGAGCGCATCAAGGGCCATAAAACCCAGATGAACTACGACCTGATCCCATCGGTTATCTACACCCACCCGGAAATTGCATGGGTCGGCAAGAACGAACAGCAGTTGAAAGCTGAAGGCGTTGAAGTTAACGTCGGCACCTTCCCGTTTGCCGCTTCTGGCCGTGCCATGGCAGCCAACGACACCGGTGGTTTTGTCAAAGTCATCGCTGATGCCAAGACTGACCGCGTATTGGGCGTCCACGTGATTGGCCCAAGCGCTGCAGAACTGGTTCAGCAAGGCGCTATCGGTATGGAATTCGGCACCAGCGCCGAAGACCTGGGCATGATGGTCTTCTCCCATCCGACCCTGTCCGAAGCGTTGCACGAAGCTGCGTTGGCAGTGAATGGCGGCGCCATCCACATCGCCAACCGCAAGAAGCGCTAAGCGAGATAATAAGAAACCACGGCGGAGTTGCCCGTCGTGAGCCTTGCGCGCAAGACTCACCGCGGAATATCCGCTGGACGCAGTCTTGCGCAGCTTTACGGGCGTTAAGCCCCGCAAGTTGCGCAAGCAGCAGTCACAGGTGGCGCGGCACTCATAATGAGCGCAGCGCCGAATGCGCAGTACCTAACGAAGACGGTAAAAAGCATGAATCTTCACGAGTATCAGGGTAAGCAGCTGTTCGCTGAATACGGCCTGCCAGTATCCAAGGGCTACGCAGTAGACACCCCGGAAGCAGCAGCAGAAGCTTGCGACAAAATCGGCGGCACTGAGTGGGTTGTCAAAGCCCAGGTTCACGCCGGTGGTCGCGGTAAAGCGGGCGGCGTTAAGCTGGTTCGCAGCAAAGAAGACGCCAAGGCCTTCGCACAGCAGTGGCTGGGCAAGCGTCTGGTGACTTACCAGACTGATGCCAATGGCCAACCAGTCACCAAGATCCTGGTTGAATCGTGCACTGATATCGCTAAAGAGCTGTACCTGGGCGCTGTCGTTGACCGTTCGAGCCGTCGCATCGTGTTCATGGCTTCCACCGAAGGTGGCGTGGACATCGAGAAGATCGCTCACGAAACCCCAGAAAAAATTCTGAAAGCCACCATCGATCCACTGGTTGGCGCTCAGCCATTCCAGGGTCGCGAGCTGGCTTTCCAGCTGGGCCTGGAAGGCAAGCAAGTTGCCCAGTTCGCCAAGATCTTCGTAGGTCTGGCCAAACTGTTCCAGGATCACGATCTGGCCCTGCTGGAAGTGAACCCGCTGGTGATCAAGGCTGACGGCGATCTGCACTGCCTGGACGCCAAGATCAACATCGACGCCAACGCCATGTACCGTCAGCCTAAGCTGAAGACTTTCCACGATCCGTCGCAAGACGATCCGCGCGAAGCGCACGCTGCCAAGTTCGAACTGAACTACGTAGCCCTGGAAGGTAACATCGGTTGCATGGTCAACGGTGCTGGCCTGGCCATGGGTACCATGGACATCGTCAACCTGCATGGCGGCAAACCAGCCAACTTCCTCGACGTAGGTGGTGGTGCTACCAAAGAACGCGTGACCGAAGCCTTCAAGATCATCCTGTCCGACTCCAACGTCGCTGCAGTATTGGTCAACATCTTCGGCGGCATCGTTCGTTGCGACATGATTGCCGAAGGCATCATCGGTGCAGTGAAAGAAGTCGGCGTTAAAATCCCGGTTGTTGTTCGCCTTGAAGGTAACAATGCTGAACTGGGCGCTAAAGTACTGGCAGAAAGCGGTTTGAACATCATCGCGGCTACCAGCCTGACCGACGCTGCTCAACAAGTTGTTAAAGCTGCGGAGGGCAAATAATGAGCGTCCTGATCAATAAAGACACCAAAGTTATCTGCCAGGGTATTACCGGTTCGCAAGGTAGTTTCCACACCCAGCAAGCCATCGAATACGGCACCAAGATGGTTGGCGGCGTAACGCCGGGCAAAGGCGGCACCGAGCACCTGGGCCTGCCAGTGTTCAACACCGTGAAAGACGCTGTAGCTGCCACTGGCGCCACCGCCAGCGTGATCTACGTTCCAGCTCCTTTCTGCAAGGACTCGATCCTGGAAGCTGCATTCGGCGGCATCAAGCTGATCGTCTGCATCACCGAAGGCATTCCTACCCTGGACATGCTGGACGCTAAAGTTAAGTGCGACGAGCTGGGCGTAGTCCTGATCGGCCCTAACTGCCCAGGCGTGATCACTCCAGGCGAATGCAAGATCGGCATCATGCCAGGTCACATTCACTTGCCAGGCAAAGTCGGTATCGTTTCCCGTTCCGGCACCCTGACCTACGAAGCTGTTAAGCAGACCACTGACGCCGGTTTTGGTCAGTCGACTTGCGTCGGCATCGGCGGTGACCCGATCCCAGGCTCGAACTTCATCGACATCCTGAAGCTATTCCAGGAAGACCCGAAGACCGAAGCGATCGTGATGATCGGTGAGATCGGCGGTTCGGCTGAAGAAGAAGCGGCTGCCTACATCAAGGCACACGTGACCAAGCCGGTTGTTTCCTACATCGCTGGTGTGACTGCCCCTGCTGGCAAGCGCATGGGCCATGCTGGCGCAATCATCTCTGGCGGCAAAGGCACTGCAGACGAGAAATTCGCTGCTCTGCAAGACGCAGGCGTTAAAACCGTGCGTTCGCTGGCAGACATCGGCAAGGCCCTGGCCGAGCTGACCGGTTGGGCTGTCAAGTAAGCCTCGCGCTTAGCTGACGCTTTACCAACACAAAGGCCACCTTCGGGTGGCCTTTGTGCTTTCCGCGTTTGCCCATTTTTTGGGTGTCTACTCGGTCAACTGTGGGAGCTGGCTTGAACTGGCCTAATGATTTTGGACACTTCAATCGGGCGCTATGATGGCGCCCAAATCTGAGGT
>NZ_JBWKRS010000070.1:0-13137 GCF_059419385.1 Pseudomonas sp. GW821-FHT05H12
CCCCCCCCCCCCCCCCCCCCCCCCCCCCCCCCCCCCCCCCCCCCCCCCCCCCCCCCCCCCCCACCCCAGCTCCCACATTTTTTGGTTAGTGTTTGGCTTTACGCATCAGGTAGTACGCCGCCGGGACAACGAACAGCGACAGCAACGGCGCCGTGAGCATCCCGCCAATCATTGGCGCAGCAATGCGGCTCATCACTTCACTGCCCGTGCCGCCCCCCAGCAGAATCGGCAACAGCCCGGCGATGATCACCGCCACGGTCATCGCCTTGGGCCGCACCCGCAGCACCGCGCCTTCGCTGATAGCGGCCAGCAGGTTGCCGTCCTTGCGCTCGGCCCAGGCGTTTTTCAGGTACAGCAGCATGATCACGCCAAACTCCGCCGACACCCCCGCCAACGCGATAAACCCCACACCCGTGGCCACCGACAGGTTGAAGCCCAGCCAGTAGAGCAACCACACCCCGCCCGTGAGGGCAAACGGCAGCGTCGCCAGAATCAACAACGCCTCCTCCACCCGGCGAAAGGTCAGGTACAGCAGCACAAAGATGATCAGCAATGTGGCCGGTACCACCAATTTCAGACGCTGATTGGCGCGCTCCAGGAACTCGAACTGCCCCGAATAACTGAGGCTCATGCCCGGTTGCAGGTGCACCTGCGCGTTGATAGCCGTGCGTAGGTCTTTCACCACCGACGCCAAGTCACGATCACGCACGTCGATATACACCCAGCCCGAAGGCCGCGCGTTTTCACTCTTGAGCATCGGCGGGCCATCGTTGACCTGGATCCTGGCCACCGTGCCCAAGGTAATCTGGCTGCCCTTGGGCGTGTACACCGGCAGGTCTCGCAGCGCCTGCACCGAGTCGCGCCATTCCTTGGGGTAACGCAGACTGATCGGGAAGCGTGCCAGGCCTTCCACGGTCTCGCCGATGGTCTCGCCGCCCACCGCCCCCGACACAATCGACTGCACATCAGTGATGTTCAGCCCATATTGCGCGGCAGCGGCACGGTCGATGTCCACGTCGATGTAACGCCCGCCGGTCAAGCGCTCAGCCAGCGCCGAACTCACGCCCGGCACGCCTTTGGCGACCTTCTCCACGGCCTGGGTCACGGCGTCGATCTGCATCAGGTTGCTGCCCGCAACCTTCACGCCAATCGGGCTTTTGACCCCGGTGGCGAGCATGTCGATGCGGTTGCGGATCGGCGGGATCCAGATGTTGGTCAGGCCCGGCACCTGCACCACACGGTCCAGCTCCTTCACCAGTTTGTCCGGGGTCATGCCGGGGCGCCATTGGTCCCTGGGCTTGAACTCGATAGTGGTCTCGAACATCTCCAGCGGCGCCGGGTCGGTGGCGGTTTCGGCGCGCCCGGCCTTGCCAAACACATGGGCGACCTCGGGCACGGTCTTGATCAGCCGGTCGGTGCGTTGCAGCAACTCGCCCGCCGTTTGCGTGGACAAGCCCGGCAACGCCGACGGCATGTACAACAAGTCGCCCTCATCCAGCGGCGGCAGGAATTCACCGCCCAGTTTCGAGACGGGCCACAGCGCACTGGCGACCATCAGCAACGCCACCAGCAAGGTCATGCGCGGCCAACGCAGCACGGCGTCCAGGGCCGGTTGATAGAGCTTGATCAGGCCCCGATTCAGCGGGTTGCGCTGTTCATCGGGAATGCGCCCGCGAATCCAGTAGCCCATCAGTACCGGGATCAAGGTCACCGACAAGCCGGCAGCCGCCGCCATGGCGTAGGTCTTGGTGTAGGCCAGCGGACCGAACAGGCGGCCTTCCTGGGCCTGCAAGGTAAACACCGGAATGAACGACAAGGTGATGATCAGCAGGCAGAAAAACAGCGCCGGGCCAACCTCCACCGCCGCTTCCGTCATCACCTTCCAGTGCGCTTCACCTTTCAGCTCCCGCCCGGGATTGGCGTGGTGCCAGGCTTCGATTTTCTTGTGGGCGTTCTCGATCATCACCACCGCCGCGTCCACCATCGCGCCGATGGCAATCGCGATGCCGCCCAGGGACATCAGGTTGGCGTTGATGCCTTGGAAGCGCATGACGATAAAGGCGATCAGCACCCCCACCGGCAGCGAGATAATCGCCACCAGGGACGAACGCAGGTGCCACAGGAAAATCCCGCACACCAGCGCCACCACCAGGAACTCTTCCAGCAGCTTGTGGCTGAGGTTGTCCACGGCGCGGTCGATGAGCTTGCTGCGATCGTAGGTGGTGACGATCTCCACGCCGGGCGGCAGGCTGGCTTTGAGCTGGTCGAGCTTGACCTTGACCGCCGCGATGGCTTCCCGCGCATTCTTGCCGCTGCGCAGGATCACCACGCCGCCCACCGCTTCGCCCTCACCGTCCAGCTCACTGATGCCCCGGCGCAGGTCCGGGCCCAACTGGATGTTCGCCACATCGCCGAGGGTGACCGGCACGTTGTTCGCGTCCAGGCGTAACGGAATGGCGCGAAAGTCAGCCAGGCTTTTCAGGTAGCCGGAAGCCCGCACCACGTATTCGGATTCGCCGAGGTTGAGCACCGAACCACCGGTTTCCTGATTGGCCTTGTCGATGGCCTCCTTGACCTGCGCCTGGGTGATCCCGCGACTGGCCAGCGCCAACGGGTCGAGTTGCACCTGGTACTGCTTGACCTGGCCGCCGATGGTCGCCACTTCCGCCACGTTGGGCAGGGTCTTGAGCTCGAACTTGAGGAACCAGTCCTGCAAGGCGCGCAATTGCGCCAAATCATGTTGGCCGGTGCGGTCCACCAAGGCGTACTGGTAGATCCAGCCCACTCCCGTGGCGTCAGGCCCCAGCGAGGGTTTGGCCGACGCCGGCAGGCGCGCCTGCAATTGGCTGAGGTATTCCAGCACCCGCGAGCGCGCCCAGTACAGGTCGGTGCCTTCATCAAACAACACGTACACGTAGCTGTCGCCGAAGAACGAAAAACCACGCACGGTCTTGGCCCCCGGCACCGAGAGCATGGTGGTGGTCATGGGGTACGTGACCTGGTTCTCGACAATCTGCGGCGCCTGGCCCGGGTACGGCGTGCGGATAATCACCTGCACATCCGAGAGGTCCGGCAAGGCGTCCACCGGCGTGTTCTGCACCGACCAGACGCCCCACGCCGTGATGAACAGCGTAGCGAGCAACACCAGGAAGCGGTTGGCCACCGACCAACGAATCAACAAGGCAATCATGGCTGGGCTCCCGGCTGCATGTTCATCGCGGCTTCGGCAGGGGTCGCGGTGATGCCCTTGAGACTGGCCTCGGAATCGAGCAGGAACTGCCCGGACGCGACCACCTGCTGGCCTTCCTGCAAGCCGCTGACGACTGCGGTCTGGTCCTGGCTTTCAGCCCCCACGTGCACCTCGACGGGCCGGTAATGACCGCCCTCCTCGGCCAACATCACCAGCACCCGCTTGCCGGTGCGGATCAAGGCTTCGCTGGGCACCTGCAGCACCGGTTGCGCGCTGCCTTGCGCCAGGCTGACCTGGGCCGTCATGCCGGGGCGCAAGGTGCTGTCGGGGTTGGGCATCTCCACACGCACCTGCACGGTGCGGCTGTCCAGGGCCGTGGCCGGCAGGATCGCACTGACCGTGCCGGTGAGCGTTTTGCCCGGCAAACCGACAAAGCGGCTCTGCACGCTTTGCCCCACGTACAAGGCAGCGCCCTGGGCTTCGGGCACGGCGACCTGTAACCACACCTGATCCAGGCCATTGAACCGCGCCAGTGTCTGCCCCGCCGCGACCGTCATGCCCTCGCGCACCTCCAGGGTCTGCAGCGCGCCATTCAACGGGCTGGTGACGGTCAACACCGACTGCACCTGGCCGCTGCGCTCCATCTGTGCGATCAACGTTGCGGGCATGCCACTCAGGCGCAGGCGCTGGCGGGCGGCGCCGATCAGGCTGGCCTCACCACTGCGGCGCAGTGCCAGGAACTCTTCCTGGGCCGCTGCCCATTCGGGTACCAAGATGTCCACCAACGGCGCCCCGGCCTTGAGCACGTCCCCCGGTGCCCGGGCGTAGACCCGCTCGACAAACCCCGCCGCCCGCGCCTGCACCACGGCCACGTCACGGTCGTTGAACGCCAGGGTGCCCGACACGTCCAGCGTCGTGGTCAGTACGCCCCGGGTTACCGGCGCCAGGCGCACCCCGATGTTCTGGGCCTGGCGCGGGTCGATCTGCACCGCAGGCGTTGCGGCCGCTGCGCCACCGTCGGCGTAGCGCGGCACCAGCTGCATGTCCATGAAGGGCGACTTGCCAGGCTTGTCGAATTGCTGTTGCGGGTACATCGGGTCGTACCAATACAGCGCTTTTTTGTCGTCTTTAGCCGGTGCCGAAACGGTGGGATGCAGCTGTGCCAGCCCATAACCTGCGCCCAGCCCCAGCAGCACTAGCGCAGCCACGATTCGATTATTCATTGGCAGGTTCCCCATAGGCAAAATACAGCTGGGCGCCGACCAGGGCGCGTTGTTCCAAGGCATCAATCTGTTTGAAACGGGCTTCGACCAGTTCGCGACGGGCGCTGACCACGCTCATCAGGTCAGCCTTTCCCGCCCGATAACCGGCCAGGCTCAAGCGCACCTTTTCCTCGGCGAGCGGCACCAGGCTGTCCTGGCTGCGTTGCACCGCCCGGTCCAGGCGCTGGTACTGCGCCAGGTCGTCGTCGAGCATCTGCACATGCTCGCGAGTGGCGGCTTCACGCTCGGCGTCCAGCTGGTCCAGCTCTGCCTGCTTGGCGGCGATGCCGGGGTTCTGACGGCGGCCGGGAAAAATCGGCAGGTCAAAGGTGAACTGCACGTTGACCATGTCACCGAACTCACGGCTGCGATGGCCGTAGTCAACCTCCCAACTCCAATCCGAGGTCTTTTGCGCCTTGGCCTCCTGCAACCGCGCTTCGGCCTCGCGGGTACGCGGCGCATAGGCTTGCAGCTCGGGGTGTTGGTGCAGGTTGTGGCTCAGGCCGTGGCTGTCGAGCGTCCAGTTGGGCAACAGGCCGCTGGGGGCTTGATTGGCGGCCGGGCCGATCCAGCGCTTGAGGGCTGCACGGGCCTGGGCACGTTGCTCGGTCAGTTCGTCTTCGCGCCCGTTCAGGTCGGCGGCTTCCTGCCGGGGGATCACCGCGTCAGACGCCTGGCCACGCCCACCCGCCAGCTGGGCGCGCACGCTGTCTTGCAGCAGGCGATTCTGCTGGTAGAACACCGGGAACAGCGCTTGCTTTTGCTCCACCGCATAGGCGCGAATCCACGCCTGGGCGGTGGCCAGGCGCACGTTCAGGCGTTCGATACGCCCTTCGGCGGCCGTGCGTTCGACGGTGGCATCGGCCAGTTCCACCCGTGCCTTGCGCTTGTCGCGGCTGGGCACTTGCTGCTGGATACCGATCATCTGTTGGGTCATGTCATCGCCATACAACGTGCCGCGATTGGGCCCGCCGATGGGGAAGTTTTGCAGGCCGACCACTAATTTCGGGTCGGGTAACTCGCCGGCCGGAATCGCTGCCTGGGTCGCCGCGTGCAGCTTGGCCGACTCGGCCGTCAACGACGGCGCGTTGTTTTGCGCCAGGCGCAGGGCGTCATCCAGGGTCAGCGCGCTCGCCAACGCCGGCCACGCCAGCACGCCCATCATCAGGGCGCGCAGGTAGAGGGCATTCATGGTGAAGATTCCTGATCTGTTGCACTGCGCGCCGCGTTATGCGGCCTACAGCAAGGTCATCCCGAGAGCGGAATGAGGCTTGAGGTGCTACAGGAATCAGGAACGGGGTGGGCGCCAGACGCCGGACGGCGTGCGGTCGGGGATGAAGTCCGAAGCGAAGTTTGCTGCCAGGGGATGGGCCAGGGTCAGCGGCGCCTTGAGCACCGGCATCGACAATTGCAACAGGCCGCCGGTCTTGCATTCCTGCCCGGGTTTGCACGCTTTGCCATGGTCGAAGCCGCTCTGGCAGCAGTCGGGGGACATGTCACTCATCAGGCGCATGTCGCTCATCTTCATCGGACAAGGCTCGGTACTCGACGGCACACCCGCCATCCCGGTGAGGGGAAGCGTGAGGCTCAGCAGCATGACGAGGATGATACGGAGAAGGCGGCTCATGGGGCGCGAGTCTAGCCAAGCGCATGTTAAGCCGCCATTAACAAATGTGGGAGCGGGCTTGTTCGCGAAAGCGCCGTGTCAGCCAACTCATCAGTCGCTGACACACCGCATTCGCGAGCAAGCCCGCTCCCACAGGGGACCGAGCCAGGCTCGGGATTAGTGCATGAAGATCGCGATCAGGATGATGACCGGGATAGGCACACCGAGGAACCACAGCAGTAATGAGCGCATGATGTTCTCCTTGAATTAACGTACGAAGTGTTCGGTTTCGACATACACCACTGCATCACGGCGGCGACCGCCGTAGGTAGCAGCGAAGCTGGCAAAGAACGCACCGATCAGCAGGGAAATGAAGGTCCACAGCGAGGTATAGGCGGCGACTTTCGCAGCGGTATCAGCAGCCTGCTTGGCTTTGAGCTTGGCGTCTTCCACGGCTTTGCGGGCATCGCCATAGACTTTGTCGATACGTGCTTCGGCGTCGGCCTGGCTGAGGTTGGTGCGCTGGCTGATCAACTGGGCCAGGTAGGCGCGATCCTCTGGGGCCAGTTGGCCGTCGTTGGCGAGCGTACGGGTGAAGATGCGCGCTACCACGCCGTGGGCCGCGTCATCGCTGACGGCAACCGGGCGGTCGTCACGGAACAGGCTGTCGACGTAGTAGCCAAAGTCATCGCCTTTCACGCCTTGGGCGGCGCTGCCGACGGCTTGGGCTGCGCCCGAAGCCACACTCGCACCGGCTTTGACGCCGCCACCGACCACACTGCTGACGGAGCCGACCACCAGCATCGCGGTCACCAGGGTAGCCACGGCCCAGGCCAGGAAACCGTGGGCGGTGTCGCGAAAGTACACCTCATCGCCGTGCATATTGGCCCACTTCACGCGTAAGCGGCCGGCGATGTAGCCGCCCAGGCCCGATGCGACAATCTGGGTGAAGGCCAGCCAGACAATCGTGGAAATGCCAAGCCCCTTGGCGCTGATACCGCTGTCGGCCCACGGCGACACTGCCGAGAAACCCAGGCCAAAGCCCAGCAAAACGAGGATTAGGGACAATGCCGCCGCCGCAGCGGCCCCGGCAAAGATCGCCCCCCAGGAAACCCCGGAGAGCGTGCTCGACTCTTGCAGCGTGGATGAGGATGTGATCATTGTTGTTGTACTCCAGGCAGAAAAATGGTGTTACAAGTCTCAAAAGGGACAGTGCAGGCATCATGCCAGTCGTCGCAAAAATAAAATGCCTTGTTTTTCAATGCGTTAAATAACTTGAACTTCCTAGGACCGTGCAACTTGCAAGAACTGATCGATCACAGCGGGCGTTATGCACTCCCGCCAAACGTGTAGGAGCCGGCTTGCCGGCGATGGCGGCCTACCTGCGGCCCCGTGCGGTGCCTGATAGACCGCTATCGCAGGCAAGCCAGCTCCCACAGTAGAAAGTGTTGCAACATGAAAATGTGTCGGTTTTGCCAAGATGAAGTTTAATTTAGGAAGCGTTCAGGCATTTCTTGGCAAAATGGCCCCACTTCTGTCGTGTGAACCGCTCACCAGGTAATCCTATGACCCGTATTTTGACAATCGAGGATGACGCCGTAACAGCCCGCGAGATCGTCGCCGAGCTGAGTAGCCATGGACTGGATGTGGATTGGGTGGACAACGGCCGCGAAGGCCTGGTCCGTGCCGTCAGTGGTGATTACGATCTGATCACCCTCGACCGGATGCTGCCGGAACTCGATGGCCTGGCCATCGTGACCACCCTGCGCACCATCGGCGTGTCGACGCCGATCTTGATGATCAGCGCCCTCTCCGATGTCGACGAGCGAGTCCGTGGCCTGCGCGCCGGGGGCGACGACTACCTGACCAAGCCGTTCGCCTCCGACGAAATGGCCGCCCGCGTCGAAGTGCTGCTGCGCCGCAAAAGCACCGTGAAGGAGTTCGAGACCGCCCTGCGCGTGGCCGACCTGGAACTGAACCTGATCAGCCGCGAAGCCAGCCGCGCCGAGCAACCCCTGAGCCTGCTGCCCACCGAGTACAAGTTGCTCGAATTCCTGATGCGCAACACCGGCCAGATCCTGTCGCGGATGATGATTTTCGAGGAAGTCTGGGGCTACCACTTCGACCCGGGCACCAACCTGATCGACGTGCACATCGGTCGCCTGCGCAAGAAAATCGATCCACCGGGCCTCACGCCGCTGATCCGCACGGTACGAGGCTCCGGCTATGTCATTGCTGAACCCCTCTAAGGGCTGGCGTTCTTCCAGCAGCCGCTTGCTGGCGCTCTACAGTTCGTTGTTCGTGGCGTGGAGCTGCATCCTCATGGGGGTGCTGTACTACGAAGTGTCGGGTTACCTGGGCGACCTGTCGCGCCATTCCCTGATGCAGCGCCAGCACCTGTTCCAGCGTTTCGACGGCGAAGAGCTGGTCGAAGCGCTGACCACCAGCATGACCTTCGACATGAAGGGCGTGGACGCCTATGGCCTGTTCGATGAACAGTTCCGCCCCTTGAGCGGGCCGATTCGCGCCGTGCCGCCGGACCTGCCGCTGGACGGCAAGATCCACGCCCTGGCCAACTGCGTCGACTCCGACGACCCGAAACTGCCCAAGGACAGCTGCGACGCCGTGGCCACCCACACCGAAGACGGCCGCTGGCTGGTGCTGGTGCGCGCCAACGGTTCGCTGTTCGGCGTGACCCGGATCATCTGGCATGCGCTGTTGTGGGCACTGTCCCTGACCATCATCCCCGGTGCGGCCGGCTGGCATCTGTTGCGGCGTCGCCCGCTGCGGCGTATCCGCGGGATCCAGGCGAGCGCCGAAGCCATCGTGGCCGGCGACCTCACTCACCGCCTGCCGCTGTCGAACCGGCGTGATGAGCTGGACATGCTCGCAGCCATCGTCAACGCCATGCTCGACCGCATCGAGAAGCTGATGAACGAGGTCAAGGGCGTGTGCGACAACATCGCCCACGACCTGCGCACGCCGCTGACACGCCTGCGGGCGCAGTTGTACCGCATCAAGCAGGAAGCTGAAGAAGACTCGGGCTACGCGGTCAAACTCGATGACGCCATTGCCGAAACCGACACCCTGATGGCGCGCTTTCGCGGGCTGTTGCGCATCTCGGAGCTGGAAGACCACCAGCGCCGCTCAGGTTTCCTGGTCATGGACCCGCTGCCGCTGTTGCGCGAACTGCACGACTTCTACCTGCCGCTGGCCGAGGAAGGTGAATTGCAACTGCGGCTCGAAACCCCGGAATCCCTGCCGTGGATCACCGGCGACCGCGCCCTGTTGTTCGAAGCCCTGGCCAACCTGCTGAGCAACTCGATCAAGTTCTCCCCACCGGGCGGTGAGGTGATTTTGCGCGGGGTCAATGATGCGGGCAGCACGCGCATTGAAGTGCACGACTCCGGCCCCGGCATACCGGTGGCGGAACGCGACGCGGTGTTCCAGCGCTTCTATCGCGTGGATGAAAGCGACCAGCAAGGCGGGTTCGGGTTGGGCTTGTCGATTGTGGCGGCGATCATCAACTTGCATGGGTTCAAGTTGGAGGTAGGCACCAGCGAGCAAGGCGGCGCCCGCCTGATCCTCGAGTGCCGCCAACAACTCATGCCCGAATAACACAAGCGCCACACACTTGCCTGCGATAGCGGTGGATCAGTCAATAATTCCGGTGACTGATACACAGCTTTCGCAGGCAAGCCAGCTCCCACATTGGATTTGTGTTGTCTGGCGAGTCGGGTTAGAAGTTGGCGCGCAGGGCCTCAAGGCCGCCGCTGTAGACGCCGGCAAACAACTCTTCCACCGCCGCATCGGTAGTGCCCGCAGCCGGCGTGAACACACCGGACCAGGTCACTTTCGCCGACGAGTCGGTCAACGCCTCAACCTGCAAGGTCGCCAGGTACGCGCTCACCGGGAACGGCGATTGCTCGATGGTGTAGCTGTAGGTGCGGGCCACGTTGTCAAACGTCTGCAAACGCTCGACCACCACCCCGCCGTCAGCGGTTTGCAAATGGCGTACGCGGCCGCCGTCACTCGGCTCGCTCTTGACGATGAACGGCAGCCAGTCCGGCAGCGCGTTGAAGCCGCCCACCAATTGCCAGACCTGATCGGCCGATACCGGAATTTCAATTACAGAAGAGGCTGTTGCCACAATAAATACTCCACACCATTAAAAGAATTCAAATCGCCATGCTGTCGACAACACCACCGTCGACCCGCAATGCAGCGCCTGTGGTTGCCGAAGACAGCGGTGAGGCAATGTACGCCACCAGGTTCGCCACTTCATCCACATTGGCCGCACGCTGGATGATCGACGTAGGGCGCGCCTGGCGCACAAACACGTCGGCCTCGTCCCGCGCACTGCGCCCCGACTTGGCGGTGGCGTCCTTGAGCATATGCTCCAGGCCATCGGTGAACGTCGGCCCCGGCAACACCGCATTGACCGTCACCCCGGTGCCCGCCAAGCGCTTGGCCAGGCCGTGGGACACCGCCAGGTTAGCGCTCTTGGTCACGCCGTAGTTGATCATGTCGGCCGGGGTCGCCACGCCGGACTCCGACGACAGGAAGATCACCCGCCCCCAGCCCTGCTCAACCATGCCCGGCACATAGTGCCGCGCCAGGCGCACGCCGGAGATCACATTGACCTCATAGAAGCGCGTCCACTCACTGTCGGGCGCCTCGAAGAAGTCCACATCATTGAAGATGCCCAGGTTGTTGACCAGGATGTCGGCGCGGGGTTCGGCGGCGAACAACGTTTGCGCGCCCTCGGCCGTGCCCAGGTCGGCCACCAGGCCACGCAGGTCGGCGCCCGGCACCGCCTGGCGGATACTGGCCAGGGCCTCGTCGACCTTACTCTTTTCACGCCCGATCACCACCACGGTCGCGCCGGACTGCGCCAGGGCCTGGCTGATACCCAGGCCGATCCCGGCGGTGCTGCCGCTGACAATGGCAACCTTTCCACTTACATCAATGTTCATCGCAAGATTCCTTGAGTTAGAGCGGCAGAGGTGCGCGGTCCGAAATCAATCGGGCGTCGCGCAGGGCCAGCCAGAAGGCTGCCGGAATGGTTTCTGACAACGCCGCGACGTCTTCGGCAATCCGCCCCGGACGACTGGCACCCGGAATTACAGCAGCCACAGCCGGATGCGCCAGGGAGAATTGCAGTGCAGCGGCTTTCACGCTGACGCCGAAGGCCTGGGCAATCGCCTTGATCTGCTCGACTTTGCTGATGATCGCCGGGCTGGCTTTCTGGTATTCGAAGTGCGCACCACCGGCCAGGATGCCCGAGCTGTAAGGGCCGCCGACGACAAACTCGACGTTCTGTGCGTGGGCAGCGTCCATCAGGCGTTGCAGAGCACGCTCGTGGTCCAGCAAGGTGTAGCGGCCGGCCAGCAGGAAACCGTCGGGCTGCGCCTCGCTCAGGTCCAGGGTCAATTCGCATGGTTCCACGCGATTAACGCCCAGGCCCCAGGCCTTGATCACGCCCTCTTCACGCAAGCGGGTCAGCACCTTGAAGGCGCCGGTTCGGGCCTGGTTGAAGTACTCCAGCCATTGGTCGCCGTAGAAATCCTGGGCGATGTCATGGATCCAGACGATGTCCAGACGGTCCGTTTTCAGGCGGGTCAGGCTGTCTTCAATCGAACGCAGCGTGGCGTCGGCGCTGTAGTCGTTGAGCATCTTGTTGGGGCGGCCGTGTTCGAACACGCCGCTCTTTTCCCCGAGGTCGCGGGCGCTTTCTTCGACTTCATCGAGAATCACCCGACCCACTTTGGTGCTGAGCACGAAGTCGTCGCGGTTGTACTGCGCCAGGGCCTGGCCCAGGCGGATCTCGGAAAGGCCCGAGCCGTAGAACGGCGCAGTGTCGAAGTAACGCACGCCCTGGTTCCAGGCCGCCTCGACGGTGGCCTGGGCCTCGTCTTCGGGAATGGCGCGGAACATGTTGCCCAGTGGCGCGGTGCCAAAGCCCAGTGGGCCGGGCAGTTTGTCTTTCAAGCTCATGGTGAATCCTCAATCGGTTCGTGGTCGCGGTGACCGTTGAGCAGATCGTAGGTTGCGTGGATCGGACCGTCCAAGACATACTTCGACCGACTTGAGTCCTACGAGGTCTAACATGATCGACCTACGCCAATTGCGCTACTTCGAAGTGGTCGCCGAAGAAGAACACGTCGGCCGCGCCGCCGAGCGCTTGCACATCTCCCAATCGCCGTTGAGCCGGCAGATCGCCCAGCTCGAAGAACGCCTGGGCCTGACCCTGTTCGAACGCAGCCAGCAGCGCATCCGCCTGACCCGCGACGGCCAGACCTTTCTGGCCGAAACCAAGGCGTTGCTCACCCATGCCAATCGCCTGGAGTCTCTCGGCAAACGCCTGGGACGCGGTGAAGAAGGCGGCTTGTGCATCGGCTATATCGAGAACGCCATGCATGCCGGCGTGCTGCCCAATGCCTTGCGGGTACTGCGTGACGACCGCCCGAACGTGCACATCAAGCTGTACAACCTGCCCTCCCTCGAACAGCTCGAAGGCCTGCGCCAACGCAGCCTGGATATCGCACTGGTGGGCGAACCACCGGCTGCTGATGACCCGGACCTGACCGCGTTGCAAGTATTGGACGACCCGATGTTGCTGGCCTTGCCCGAGCACCATCCCCTCGCCCACCAAAAAACGCTGCTGCCCGAGCACCTGGCGGAGCAGGAGTGGATCGGCGTACAACGCAAACCCGGCGCCAGCCCCACCGATGACTTCGTGGCCGCCTGCATCCGCGCCGGCTTCACCCCGCAGATCCCCATGGAAGCCAGCGAGCCGTTCACCGCCCTGGGCCTGGTGGCCTCGGGGCTGGGCGTGGCCATGGTGCAAAAAGGCCTGAGCCGCAACGCGCCGCCCGGCGTGGTCCTTCGCGAACTGCCATGGCTGACCTACACCACCCCGCTGTGGGCAGCCTGGCACCGGATCAACCTGCGGCCATTGGTAGAAACTTTCCGCAAAGTGCTCACCGAACCCAAGGATTGACCGATCCCCTGTAGGAGCCGGCTTGCCGGCGATGGCGGTGTATCAGCCGCCGCATCAGTCAACTGGACCACCGCGA
>NZ_JBWKRS010000071.1:0-11248 GCF_059419385.1 Pseudomonas sp. GW821-FHT05H12
TTGAACAGATCAAGGCACTCAACCGACTCATCCTTTCGCAGCAAACCGCCACGCCTTGGGTGCGAGCCCCGTCTCCCGCTTGAAAGCATGGCTGAAGGCGCTTTCGGAGGTGTACCCCAGCGCCTGCGCAACCGTGCCGATATGTTCGTTGCCTTCACGTAGCGCGCGCTCAGCCAGCCGCATCCGCCAATGTGTGAGATATGCGATTGGCGTCATCCCTGCCACGGTGCGAAAGTGTTGTGCAAACGTCGTTCGTGACATGGCGCATGCGCGTGCCAGGTCTTCCAGGTGCCACGAGCGGGCAGGATCGCCATGTATCAATTGCAGGGCTGGTGCAAGACGGGCATTGCCAAGCACGGCCAGCCATCCCGCCAGCGGTGAACCGTTGGTTTCCAGGTGAGCACGCAGGATCTGGATGAACAGCAGTTGAGCCAAGTGGGCGGATGCCAATTGCGCGCCTGGCTTTGGGGTTAACCGTTCCTGCACCAGTTGATCAAGCAGCCCGCGAAAAGAAGCGGCTTCAGGCGCCGCAGCCGGCACGTGAATCCACGGCGGCAGGACCTGTCTCAACAGCCTCCCACTGACAGGGTCGAGGAGTACGTGACCCCCAATGTGTGCGAAATCGTCGCCTTCACCAATGGGCACGTGGGATTTGCCCGGGCCCGAAAACACAGCCATTGCATCGGTGGGTTCGACCCCCGGATCACTGGCGAGCACGAAAGCGCGTTTGGTACTGAGTAGCCCCACATCACCCGTGCGGAACAACGTCGGGCTGTCGTCGCCGTCGACCGTGACCCAACAACTGCCTTTGATGACCGCAAAGAATTTAATGTTGTCCGGAGCAGGAAAACGCAGCGCCCAGCGCCCGCCTGCGGTAAAACCGCCTGTCACCAGCGATTCGGCGCGGGCGAGTTTGAGGATGTCGGAAAAAGGATCGTTGTGCATGTCCGTACTATCGCGCAAGCCTGGCGTACGATCAAATATTCAGAATCCGGTAGCAGGCCGGTAGCCTTTCCTGACGATCAATCCGGTGAGGAAGGCGGACATGAATGAGCAAACTGTATTGGTAACCGGGGGCACAGGTTTTATTGCCCAATACTGCATCATCACACTGCTGGAAAATGGCTTTAAGGTTCGTACAACTGTGCGCACGCTGGCGCGCGAAGCTGAAGTGCGCAGGCACCTGAAACAACGCAATGTCGACCCGGGGAGCGACCTGTCGTTTGTGGTCGCCGACTTGATGTCCGATGACGGTTGGAAAGAGGCCGTCGCTGGTTGTCGCTACGTGATTCACGGTGCATCGCCTACGCCGTCAGGCAACCAGGTGACTGAAGCGGACTGGGTCAATCCAGCCATTGAAGGAAACTTGCGTGTACTGCGCGCCGCGAACGAGGCGGGAGTCAAGCGTGTTGTCCTCACCTCGGCGTTCGGTGCGGTTGGTGTCGGCCATTCAGCTGACTACCGCCGTCCGTTTGATGAGACCGACTGGAGTGATGTCAGCGGTGATGTCTGGGCGTATCAGAAATCAAAAACGCTGGCGGAGCGCGCGGCCTGGGAATTCATCCAGAGTGCTGAGGGGCAAGGTCTTGAACTGGCGGCAATCAACCCGGTCGCGGTGCTGGGCCCGGTATTGGGCGCAACCTACTCTCACTCCACCCGGATCATCAAAGACATGCTGGAAGGACAGCCTGGCTGCCCGAACATCAATTCGTGTTTCGTGGATGTCAGGGATGTGGCCGAGTTGCACCTGCTGGCCATGACGCATCCGGCCGCTAACGGCGAACGTTTCCTGGCCAGTTCGGGCGACAGCTTGCCGATGGTGCAGGTGGCACGCACGCTGCGCGATCATCTGGGTGAGGCGGCCAGGAATGTTTCCACTCAGGAACTGAGCGATGACAACATCCGTACCGCTGCCAAAACGAATCCGATGATGCTGGGCATGGTCAAGCTGTTGGGCGTCGATATGAGCGTCACGGCGGCCAAGGCCATGACACTGTTGGGTTGGGCACCTCGCAGCCCGGAGGACGCGATTATTGCTACGGCCAGGAGTTTTATCGAACTCGGTTTGATTGAACATCACTGAGGTGAGGCGTGTGGGCGTTTGATGGCTGGCAACCGTGCGCTTCGGGTCGAAAGCAGCCTGATGTGAGGGGTTGCCCATAAGCCCGCTCCATGATGACGCGCGGAGCGGGAATCATCGGCACCACTGACTTGATGAAAATGTTAACGGCATAAAAAACGGTTTTTACCTCAGCTAAAGGGCTGTAAGAGGTTGCTTCGCCGTTTTAACTGTTCCAGAAAACGTCGTAACCTTGATCCGCTCGCGAAACCTGAGAGCGGTCTTCTCGCGTCGATATAGAAAGCCCAGTCTGACGTTACACGCTCTAGGCCAGAAGCTGATGCAACGAAGTCCGTTGCGTTGGTGGATACATTGATAACGTGTGTAATTACGCCATCACTGTCGGGCGGACGTTCTGGCCTAGATATCCTACGATGACTGACTGCGGTCACTCTGATTTTATGACTCTCTTGTGCTTAGAGGCCTCTCTTGGATATCAACCGGCTACTGAAAAAGCGGCAACTTAACGTTCAAGAACAGAATACGATCACGGCACATAAGATCTCGGTCACCGCTAGCTATTGGCGGGGCAGGGGAGTTCCTGCTTGCTTGGCCGAGTACGCCGAAAGCCAAGGTGTAGTCTGGTCCGATACCGTCGTTCTCAAATTGGAAATAGATTTTCCCGGCATGCCCAGCTTATTCGGACTACTGCTCACTCAAGCCGAACAATTCATTGCGTTCGAGATTGAAACTGATAGTGCACACCTGACGATTCAAACAGTCGAGCGCTGGGAGGACATCTCTGCCCATCAGGATTACTCGGTGTCAAAAAGAGGTGTGAGAAAAGGTTTTGCAGCTATAGCTTTAGAGGTAAGACGGCAACTCCTTGCGTTGCCGCAATATGAGTCGCCCCTCTAATGCTTCGCTCATTGAAAAGGCTTTCCCGTGTTCAGGAAGCGACTACCCGCGCGGGGCCGTATTGGGTCGATTGCTACCATCATCGACTGACGACCTCTAACTCAGTGTTTATGCGTCATGGGCATGGCTGGCCCACTGTCCTATAAAACCGCCAATTTTGCGTTCGATGTCACTTTCAACTGTCCGCAGCCGCAAAATAGGAATGCCACTTCTCGCCAGAATCTCGTTTTTCATGGCGTCCCGAGCAGCCTGCACGGGGTGGTCGTGGTACCCGCCGTCGACCTCGATCACCCCTATCGGTTTCTTGCCTACTTTGAAATAGATCACGAAATCGCAACTGGCGCGCCTCATGAACGCTCGCTGGGGCTCCGTCCAGTCGAGGCTACCCGGCGAGGCAATCTTATCCAGGTCGATCTGTGTGTGGAACTTCAATGCCTGGCACGCTGGGGCTGACAGCGCTTCGCGCAGCAACTGCGCCACAATCTGCTCGGACTTGTAGCGTGAATCCTCGGACCGCAGGCGAGCCTCCAAGCGCGCCAGAGACTGGTCGCATTCGCGGTACAGCAGGTCGAATGCCGACACCACCGGCGCGCGTACGATCTGCTCATCTTGCGCGTAATAGCTGATGTAGCGGATCAGTGCGGCGATGTGGCTATTGTTGTCAGTGAATACCTCGTCGCCGGTCACCAAGGTGAAACGATGTTTGGCCCGCGAAACTGCCACGTTGACCATGCGGGGGTCGTCGACGAAATCCAGGCGTGTTCGCGTCTGGTTGTAGCGCTTCTTGTCCAGCACGGTGGAGAAGACAATTTCGTCGCATTCGCGGCCCTGAAACTTGTGCACGGTGTCCCTGACGAAATCCGTCGGCAAGTGTGTGTCGCAAAGGTTGACTTGCGCCCGGAACGGGGCGATGTAGCCACGACCTTCGTCGTCCATTCCCACCGGAGGCCCCTCGTCCTCGAGCACCTTCAGTAGGGAGTCCAATTCCCGAAGGTTGGTGTTCTTTCTGGCATGGTTTCCCTTGGCTGTCACCACCAGGCGAAGGGGGGCTTCGCCCTTGTCCTCGGTCATCGGCACCAGTGCGTTGTCGTAGAATTGTTGGTTGCAGAACTGGATGATCCTGGGGTGACAGCGGTAATGTTCTTTCAGCAGGGTTCTGGGCAGCGCGTCCTGGAATACGGCAATGCACGAATCCAGCAGGCTGTAGACCTCGCAGTCATAGGCCTCGTCAGGTGCTTGAAGCCCCAGTGCCACAGGGATATGCGGCAACTGACGGTTATCTCCAACGACGATCAGATTCTTTGCGCAGCCCAGTGGCAGGATGCCCGGCACGATGTCCTGCAAAGAGGCTTCGTCGATGATTACGTAGTCGAGGACCGCTCCCGGCGCGATCGAATTGACGATAGAGTGCGTACCGCTGCCCAGTATAGGAAATCGCTGCACGAAGGCATCGAAATGCTTGCAGTAAGTTTTGGCATCAAAGCTGCCCGATGGCGGCTCCTGAAGTTGTAGGTGCTGCTTCAGGTGGTGCATCGATGCTGTTGTCAGCTCTTTCAGCAGGGCCGTGAAATTCGCGCGTGCCAACGATTCGCGGCACTCCCGTAGCTCCGTCTCCTTGTCCTGTAACGACTTGTCGTAGTAATGCATCTGCAGTGCGTGGAAAACCGCTAGGCGCGCCTCGCCCTCAGCGAATGGCTGTGTGCGAAAGATCCTGAATTTAAACAGTAGCTCGATGCGGTCTTTGAAATGAATGCGCTGTTCGCCGAGGTAAGCCAGGTAGGCTATGAGGTCTGCAGTCTTGCGCGGTGTCAGGCCGTACTTGTCGAGTGAACCTGTGGTCTGCACATCACTTTCTGCTTGCCACTGTTGCAGGTAGCGCCGCTCAATGACCAGCTCGTCCAGCTCGATTTGCAGTTGTGCCGCCCTGTTATGGTCTTGCAAGTGCTTCTTCAAGCGAGTCAGCAAGGCCTGGATCTCATCTAGGGACGGTGCCGGCTCAGGCGCGCTTGATGGCCACGCAGGCAGTTCGGCGAAGAAGGCTTCACGTTTGTCCTGGTTGCCAAGCTTGGCGACCAAGTGGCCCAGACCGTACTTCTCCAGCTTTTCGTAGACGTTTTCCACGGCAGCATTGTTGTTGGACAGCACCGCTACCGTCTGCCCACGTAACAGAATATTGGCGAGGATGTTGAGGATCGTCTGGGTCTTGCCGGTCCCGGGCGGACCTTCGATCACGCTGATTTGCGCGCTGAACGCCCGCTCTACCGCCTGAAGTTGACTTTCGTTAAGCCCGAAGGGATAGATGAGATCCTGACCTGGCGCCAGCGTGCCATTACGCCCCGAACAATAGGCTTGCAAGGCGGTGCCAGCAATGGCGGGCAGTTTTCCGAGCTGGCGCACCACATTGTTGGCAATTTCACGGTCAGTCTTCGACTCGGCGTGATCCTGTCGGGCATTCGCCACGGTAGTGAAGTAGCGGAAGACAGGCGATTCTTTCATTGATGTCGCGGCCGTAAAGCCGATACCGTCCATCTTGTAGACGTAGGGTTTTTTGGCTCCCGTGTAGTGCACGACGGCATATCGCTCGCCGTAAATCGTCGCTTTAGCAATGGGCGTGACGACCGCGCTGCCGGATTTGTGCATCAGTACATCGGTCAATTCGCGGGTGGGCGAAACATGGCAGTTACTGAGCGGGCGAGTGTATTTCTTGTTGGAGGGGAAGTGACAGGTCAGCTCCAGGGCTTCGTACTTTTCGCTCCAGCGAATCGCCCAGTCGCTGATTTTTGCAGTCTTGTCCTCACCATCCATCTGAATCGAAGCCATCTTCCATTTCCCTATGCGTCTGACATCCGGCTTTGCTGTGCACCGGATGCTGCTTTCTCCAAGAGGAGTTATATTGCCATCATTGCGTGGAGGGTAGAAAGACGGTGGAAGTTGTACGCGATCGAGATAGCAGTTGCTGATGAGCCGGCTGCGCAAGTAAATAACTAAGGATTGAATGAACGATGGAAGCCAACAGCCGTCATGGCATGTACGGACACAGGTAAAGTATGACTCGGAACCTCTCGTTGATTGCGCTGTTGTTCGCCTTGGCTGGTTGCCAAAGCCTGGGCGACATGGGGAAAAACACCGCGGACTACATCAAGACGGCACGAAATAATCCGGCATCGATGGACCTGCAAAGCACCCGCTACGAGCCGTTTGGCACCTTCGATTACACGCGTGACGACAGCCAGAGCAATGCCTGCCATGAAGCCATTTATAGCAGGGAGATTGCATCCGCTAGCCTGAAAATGGTGAAGGAGGGGAGCAATGCTGGCAATGCAACGTGCCAGCATGTACTCGGCACGTTTTACGAGAGCGGAAATGGCGTCACTCAGGATTTCGGTAAGGCCCGCAGCCTGTATCTCGAAGCGGTAAAGGATGACCCATATGCCTATGTTGAACTCGGACGCATGGCGCACGATGGGGTGGGCGAACCCGCTGATCTGGTCAAGGCCCGTGATTACTACCGACTGGCGGGGCGAGCGGGTGCGGTGGCGCTGGGTGGGATGATGGAGCACGGTCAGGGCGGTACACATGATGTGCCCGCAGCTTTGAAGCTTTATGTTGAGGCGACGCAGAAATATGGCGACTCAGCCTGGCAGGCGATGCGGCCGTTGTTGGCGCGAGGGGTTGAACTCGACGCCGAGCAGGTGCAGAAATACAACCGGTTATGGATTGAAGGATTGGTACGCCAACAACGCATTCGCTTGGTGATGTCTTCGGTGTTCAAGCATGTCAGGGCATCCGGTCAGACCTTCACGGTCACCGTGCTTTATCAGTTTGCAGTGGGGGAGACCCGTTCCAAGGCCTATCTGGTCAAGAGCTGTGGCGATCCGATGATCGACAATCTCGTTGTGGCGGCCGTGGACCGCCTATCCATGAAAGACCTCTATTTGACTCCGGGAGGAAAGGGGGCTCCAAGTATTCAAGTTCCGATCATGCTGATGCCCAGTGCTGGTTGAAATTGCGTGTTGTCATTGGCGTCATTGCCGGCTCGGACTTTGTAAACACCAACCGTGCCATCGCCGTTGAATTTATATGGTAAGGAATTCCAATGTTTCAAGGTCGATCTCGGCGTAGCTTCCCACATCACTTTTGTAGAGCCAGATCCGAGAGACCCCCAGCTCCGTCTGCAAGAAAGCGACAAGCTGCCCAAGGGGGCCGTTGGCCTGTGTCCTGGTCGGACTCACGACAGTCGCACGCCCTGGTTCGTTATCGTATGTTCTGATCAGGAACATATTCCCTTCGTTCTGCACGCTGTGATTATAGCCACGGTACTCATACCCTAAATCGTGGTCGACATCGTCAAAACGGGTAGATTTCACTATCTTCACAGCAGCGTCCAACATTCGGGTTCGATAAGAGCATCGCTTTGCGAAGCGCTTTGTTCAAGGGGAGTATGAAGGTCAACCACTGGCGTTCGAAACTCCCGATCGAAGCCAACGCATAACTTGCGATCTTCATCGGTGTGACCTTCATGTCATTGAGGCAACCCAGACCCAGCGGTGGGCTCCCTGTTTTTAGAAAACCTAAGATTTCTGCCGAAGCCACCCCATGCAACAACGACGACGGCGCTCTATCCGCCTCAATACCTGTATCCCATTCTCCGGGTCATGCAGACGACAAAGCTGCCGGTCCGTGAAAATGAAAAAGGCGCAAAATTAACCTCGAAGCTTTTTCACCATCAGCCTCGTAGAGTTTGCGCAATGAATCTTGATCGTTGAGTTTGTGTAGGTTGAAGTGATTATAGAAGGCTTGGCCCAATCGCTGATGCTTGAAGCCTCCTTGGCCCCACAGCCGGATAAACTCGTCATAGACTGCGCGTTCGATCTGCAGCGATAAATTAGTTTCCATCTTCGGGTAGTCATCAACGAAAGACTCAAGTTTACGAACCGACTACGAATCTCTCAACCCTCACAGTCTGCAGCTAAGAATGGTTAAAACCAGCCTATTCAAACAACGCACGTACTCGTTGAGCCATCTCATCGGCGTTATCAGGTACATCTACCGAAATGCCCAGATAGTGTTCAAGGTGCAACGTGAGCATCTGTTCACCCGCCATCAGATCCCAGTAGCGCTCATCCAGGCTGTCGACTTTTTCTTTCCAGTAACCGCCCAGCGCTTGTTCAAGCTTCTGAGCCACGTCCTCGAAAAGTTTCCAGTCGGCGTGTTCCGATATTTCTATGGTCACCATGCTTCACCTTACGGGAGTTGATTACGCTTGGATGGGTATAGAGGGCACTACCACCACCTCCACCAGGCCTTCTGAACAATCACCTCAGGCGCCAGCGAAGCCCCCTCAGAACTTGCGATCTTCATCGGTGTGACCTCCACGCCATCGAGGCAACCCAGGCCCAGCGGTGGGCTTTCTACGCGCAGGAAACCCATGATTTCTGCCGAAGCCACCCCATGCAGCAACGACGACGGCGCTCTATCCCGCCTCAATACCTGTATCCCATTTTCCGGGTCATGCAGACTACTCACATCGCAGCCTTCAACGCCCTCCAGCAGCAGCGGCTGGACCGTGACTGTCCCAGGCTCATAAGTGATTTCCAGATCACCGCACACGCAACGCAACCTTTGCAGTTCACCCTTCGACGAGATGCACACAAAATCCAGCCCGTCGTCATCGGTGCAAACGCTGCAAATGTCTAATTGAAGGCTTTTACTGAGCGCCAGGTTGAGGTTCAAGAACGCTCTCTTGAAGGTGTTGGCTAGCCGGGCGCTCTCAAGCACCGTGTACACCCGCGACAACGCTGCCAGTTCTTCAGGCAGCTCAAGGGGTACATCCTTGATGGGCGGCATGGATGTGAAGGGCCATTTGCGTTCTGCGCCGGCCTTGAACGTGTCCAGGTAGAACGACGTGGTGTTTTCATCCCGGTGCAATGACCAGCCAATGCTCTTCGGTAACGTGGAAAGTGGCTCCAGCGCCGGCATCACGCTCATCGCGTGAGCCACGACAAGGTGTCCCATGGTTTAGATCCTTCTGATACAGGACTGAATCGGCGAATGGCTCGAAACGGGCAGGCACAGCGTAGGCAGAAAACATCCAGGCTGCCAGAACCGGCTTACAACCTCCCCATACGCGGCACCTCAAGGTCGAGCAACAGCTCTTCGGTGGCGCGACCAAACTGCTCAGTCAAAAAATCCAGCAACACCCGCACCCGCGGAACCCGGTAGCGATTGCCGTGCAGCACCGCGTAAACACCAGCCTCACGCACACAAAACTCCGGCAAGAGGACCTTCAGCCTTCCGGCACGGATGTCGGCTGCGGCGTCCCAAATGGTCTTGCGGGCGATGCCGTGCCCGGTCAGCGCCCAGGCGCGTGCGAGTGCGCCATCGTTGGTTTCCCAGGCCTGGCTCATGGGCACGGTGTGGTTCCATTCCTGGCCGTCCACCGTGAAGTGAAAGGTGTTCAAGGGGCCTGCGGACGTTACCAGCACGATGAACTTGTGCTGATCCAGGTCGGCGGGAGTTTGAGGTTCGCCGTATCGCGCCAGGTAATCGGGCGAGGCGCAGAGTACTCGCCAATTGGGTGCCAGCTGCTTGGCGATCATCGAACTGTCCTGGGGCTGGCCAAACCGGATGGCCAGGTCGACATCATCCTGCACCAGGTTCGACACCGAATCCGACAAGGTCAGCGCCACGCACAACTGCGGATGCAACGTGCTGAATGCCTCCAGCCAATCGTTTAAAAGGTGGCGGCCAAAATCAGCCGACGCGGATATCCGCACCTTGCCCCGCACCTCTGTTTGACTGGCTTGAAGCCCGGCTTCAGCCTCATCGATCGCCCGCAACGCGACCCAGCACTGCTGCAAGTAAAACCGGCCTTCTTCCGTGAGGCGCAGCTGGCGCGTGGTGCGATCAAACAACTTGGTGCGCAACGCCGCTTCCAGCTTGATAAGCCGCGCGCTGGCCGCAGCAGGCGACAGCGCCAATTTGCGCCCCGCGGCCGACAAACTGCCGAGTGCCGCCGCCTCGACAAACAAACGCATATCACCCAATCGGTCAGTGGCCATATTCAATTTAGTTTTGAAAATTCATCAAAGGGTAGGCCAATTATCAAAACCAATGCAATTCCCCACACTCGCGCCTCCTATCCCGTTGAGCACAGGTCATGAACGGCGAATCGCAACTTGAAAATAGCGTTTTAAATCCACCCGGCGAGAGCGAACATCGCACCACTGCACGCCTGCCACTGGCGGCCCTGTTGGCCCTGACACTGGGCAGCTTCATCGCCACCGCCAATGAAACCGTCCCTGCAGGGCTGCTGCCACAAATCGCCGAGGCATTCGGCGTGTCGCAAGCTTGGGCGGGCCAGCTGGTGACCCTGTGCGCACTCGGTTCCGGGTTGGCGGCCATTCCGTTGACCCTCGCACTCCAGGGCTGGAGCCGGCGTTTGGTGCTGCTGCTGGCCATCGCGGTGTTTGTTGTGTGCAACGCGGTGACGGCCCTGTCGCCCTTGTTCTCCTTGACGCTGGCTGCCCGCTTCTTTGTCGGCATCGCCACCGGCCTGGCCTGGAGCCTGCTGGCCGGCTACGCCAGACGCCTGGTCCCCCCGGCATTGCACGGCCGCGCCATGGCACTGGCCATGCTCGGCATCCCACTGGCCCTGGCCCTCGGCGTACCGCTGGGCGCCTGGCTCGGCCAGCTCCTGGGCTGGCGTTGGGTGTTCGGCACGCTCTCCGGGCTGAGCCTGTTACTGATGGCCTGGACCTGCCTCAACGTGCCCGACTACCCAGGCCAGCGTCCCGACCGACGCCTGCCCCTGCGCACCGTCCTGCTGACCCCAGGCGTGCGGCCTGTACTGGCGGTCGTCATGTTCTGGATTCTGGCGCACTACACGCTCTACACCTACATCGCCGCCTTCCTGGCCTCCGTCGGGATGGCTGACCAGGTGGAGCAGGGGCTCTTTGCGTTCGGCGTGGCGGCCTTGGTTGGGCTATGGATCACGGGCGTGCTGATTGATGGCAGGGTTCGGCGCCTGATGGTGCTGAGCCTTACCGCCTTCACCTGCGTTGCGCTTGCCTTTGGGGTGGGTGGGCTGTCTGTGAGTGCGATTTATATGGGCATGGTGCTGTGGGGCATGAGCTTTGGTGGCGCGCCGACCTTGTTGCAAACCGCTTTGGCGGATGTTGCGGGGGAGGGGGGTGATATTGCGCAGTCGATGTTGGTGACGGTTTTTAACCTGGCGTTTGCGGGGAGTGGGGTGGTGGGTGGGGTGATGTT
>NZ_JBWKRS010000072.1:0-11093 GCF_059419385.1 Pseudomonas sp. GW821-FHT05H12
GTGTTGGGGCAAGAGCCCTTTTGGTTACTTTTGGCTGGGCCGGCATTCCGGGCTCTTTTCCAAAAGTGACCCGCCGTAAGGGCGGAACCATAAGTAGCCATCACCTAAATTCCGGATATAACCCCCTTCAAAACCAACACAACCGCCACCGCCTCCCCAGCCGTACACAAATTGGTAAACCCCATCAACACCCCCTGCCCACCCCCAGCCTCCAGCGTCCACCCCGACAACGCCTGCACCCCCAACCCCATCTCACCCGCTGCCCGGGCCACCACCGCATCGGGCACGTCCACCAACAACCGCGCCAGCAAGTTAATCCCGCCGGCCTGCTCATCCACCCGCAGAAACTCCGCGCAATGCGCCTGCAACGCCGCCACCAACCACCCCCGCCGCTGCGCATACAACTGACGCATCTTCTTCAAATGCCGCGTGAAATGCCCCTGCTCCAAAAAGTCCGCCGCCGTCAGCTGCAGCAATTGCGCACTGCGCTGCTGCAACACCCGGGCGCTGCGCTCAAAGGGCTCGACCAACGCCACCGGCACCACCAGGTAGCCAAGGCGCAACCCCGGAAACAGCATCTTGCTGAAGCTGCCCGCATAGATCACCCGATCATCGGCATCCTGACTCTTGAGCGCCGCCAGCGGCTGGCCGCGATAGCGGAACTCACTGTCGTAGTCGTCCTCCACCACCCAACTGCCCTGCTCCCGCGCCCAGCCAAGCAAGGCCTGACGCCGCGCCGGGCTCAGCGCTACGCCCAGGGGACTCTGATGCGCCGGTGTGACAATCGCCAGCCGCGCCTGAAGCTCACGCTGCATACCCTGCTCAACATCCAGCCCGTCTTGATCCACGGGCACCGGCACCAGCTCTACGCCCTTGTGCTGCAGCAACTGCCGCGCATGCAGATACCCCGGGTCTTCGAACCAGCAACGCTGCCCCGCCATCTCCAACGCATCGCACAATAACGCCAAGCCCCCCGAATACCCCGCACACACAAACACCTGGGAAGGCGCGCACTCCACGCCCCGGTACAGCGCCAGGTAGCTGGCGATCGCCACGCGCAGGGCCTGCACGCCACACACATCGCCCATGGCCAGGCTGTCGGCGTCGGTGCGGCGCACTTGCTGGGTGACCAGCCGCGCCCAGAGTTTGCGCGGGAAGGCATCCAGTGCCGGCAGGCCCATTTGCAGGGGGCGCGGGCCGCAGGTGACAGGGGCCGGCACCGGCACGGGTTTTAACGCCAACTGCGCCAGCGATTCGGCAACCACCGTGCCCGCCTGCCCACGGGCTTCAAAAAAACCTTCACTGACCAGCAACTGGTACGCCGTTTCCACCGTGCCCCGCGCCACCTTGAGTTCCTGGGCCAATGCGCGCACCGACGGCACGCGCTCGCCGGGGCGCAGTTGGCCCTGGTCGATGGCCAGGCGAAAACGCCGGTAGATTTCCTGGTACTTGGGCAGTGACGACATCGCAATCGGGCTCGGCGGGAAGACAAGGCGAAGTCTGATCATGTCCCAACCCACTTGTCCAATCATGCCCCTGTCGAGCGCGGCAGCGGCCGCCGAAAATGGCGCACCCCCTGACGAACACAAGGATCGCACCATGAAACACCGCCTCGATTACGCCCTGGCCGCCCCTGCCGGCTACAAAGCCCTGGGTTCAGTACACAGCTATGTCCACGGCTGCGGCCTGGAAAAAGAACTGATCGACCTGGTGTACCTGCGCGTCTCGCAGCTCAACGGCTGCGCCTACTGCCTGGACTCCCACTCCCGCGACCTGCTCAAGCTGGGCGTGAGCCTGGAAAAAATCATGCTGCTGGCGGCCTGGCGCGAGGGTTTGCCGCTGTACACCCCACGTGAGCAAGCCGCCTTGGCCTGGGCCGAGACGGTCACCCAAGTGGCGCAGACCCAGATCCCCGATGCCGACTACGCCGAGGCCACGGCAGTGTTCAGCGAAAAGGAAATCGCCGACCTGACCCTGGCGATTGCCCTGATGAATGCCCTGAACCGCGTCGCCATCAGCTTTCGCAAAGTGCCGGCGGCGATCAAGGCGCACCTGGAGAACCTCGACCATGAATGAGCACGTCGAATTCACCCCCATGGAAACCGAAGCCGACTGCCTCGCCAGCTTTGCCGTGATGCAGCAGCTGCGCCCGCACCTCACGGATGCGCCAGCGTTTGCCCGGCAAGTCCAGCGCCAGCGGCAGAACGGCTACCACCTGTTGGCCGCCTGCGAGAACGGCAAGGTCATCGGCCTGATCGGCTACCGGCACACCGAGAACACCCTGTATGGCCACTTCATCTACGTGGATGACCTGGTGGTAGACGCCGCGCTGCAACGCCGTCGCCTGGGGGAACAGTTGCTCGACCGCGTGCGCGAAGAAACCCGCGCCCTGGGTTATCGCTACCTGGTCCTGGACACCGGCATGCACATGGCCCTGGCCCAGCGTTTCTACTTCCGCCAGGGCTTGTTGCCCAAGGGCATGCATTTTTCCCAGGACCTGAGCCAATGACCCGCGCCCTGCTCCTCAGTTTCAGCCCCCACGGCAAGGCCGCGCACACCTTCAAGCTGGCCCGGGCCTTCTTAAAGGACCTGGTGCCGGGGGCTGAGGTCATCGAGCGCGACTATGGCGGCCAGGCGCTGCCACCGCTGACCCGCGAGTACGCCAATGCCTTGACCAACGCGGGCGGGCTGAGTGGAAACGCCACGGCCTTGTCGGAGCAGTTGATCGTTGAACTGGAAACCTGCGACCTGCTGATCCTGTGCACTCCGGTGCACAATTTCACCGTGCCGGCCGCGCTCAAGGCCTGGATCGACCATGTGGTGCGTATCCAGCGCAGTTTCACGGTCAATGAACAGTTTGAAAAAGTCGGCCTGCTGGACGACCGGCGCACCTTCGTGCTGGTCAGTTCCGGCAATTCGCGCAAGGGCCATGAGCCGGACTTTCTCACCCCCTACATGGCCGCCATCCTCGCCACGGTGGGGATCCGCAGCGTGGAGTTCGTCTACCTGGGCGCCATGGTGCGGGGTGAAGACGCGGTCAAACGGGCCGTCGAGCAGGCCCATCGGCAACTGTCGGAGGCAATCAGCACTGGCCTATAAAATTAATGGCGCTAGAATCGGCGCCATTCTTTGCCCGCCTCCCTGACACGAGCCTCTCCATGAGCTTTGATTTCGACACGATCCACCCTCGCCTCGGCACCGGCAGCACCAAGTGGAACCGTTACCCGCAAGACGTTTTGCCGATGTGGATCGCCGACATGGACATCGCCGCGCCACCCGCCATCCTGAAGGCGTTGCACGCGCGCCTCGACCAGCAAGTGCTGGGCTACAGCGTGGCCGGCCCGGATGTGCGCGACGCCATCGTCGCAGACCTGTGGGCCAAGTACGCCTGGCGCGTGTTGCCCGAAGAGCTGTTGTTCCTGCCCGGCGTAGAGCCGGGTTTCAACATGGCCTTGCATGCCTTTGTGCAACCTGGCCAACCGGTGGTGCTGCAAACCCCCAACTACCGCCCGATCCGCCTGGCGCCCAGCCACTGGAACCTGCCGCGTATCGAAGTGCCGTTCGAGCTGATCGACGGCGAATACCACACCCCGCTGCCTGCAATGCGCGAAGCCCTCAAGGGCGCCGGCGCGCTGCTGCTGAGCAACCCGCACAACCCCATGGGCAAGGTCTTCCCCCGCGAAGAGCTGCAAGCCGTGGCCGACGCGTGCCTGGAAAACGGCGCACTGATCATCAGTGATGAAATCCACGCCGAGCTGTGCTTCGACGGCCGTCGCCACATCCCTACTGCCAGCCTCAGCCCGGAAATCGCCCAGCGCACCATCACCCTGATGTCGGCGAGCAAGGCCTACAACGTGGCCGGCCTGAAGACCTGTTTCGCCGTGGTGCAGAACGCTGACATTCGCGAGCGCTTCAACAACGCACGCTGCGGCATGGTCGACAGCGTCAGCCCCCTGGGCCTGGAAGCCACCCGCGCCGCCTACAGCCAGTGCGGCGAGTGGCTGGATGCGCTGGTGCAGTACCTGCAAGCCAACCGCGACTACCTGTTGAACGCCGTGCAAACCCGTTTGCCGGGCGTGGTGATGCACGCACCACAAGGCACCTACCTCGCCTGGCTCGATTGCAGCGCCCTGGGCCTGGACGATCCGCAGCAGTTCTTCCTCGAACAGGGCAAGGTCGGCTTGAGCGCCGGTATCGAGTTCGGTGATGACAGCCAGCAGTTCGTGCGCCTGAACTTCGGTTGCCCGCGGTCGATGCTGGAGGAAGGCCTGCAACGCATGGAGCAGGCGCTGCGCCACCGCCAGGCCTAATTCACAACTTTTCGCAACGAGTGCCCAACCCCTGCTGTTACTGTTTTTACCGCTACGTCCCACCGGTAACAGTAGGAGTTCCATGGCATGACGACACAGCCCCTCGATCGTACGTCCGACCCCAAAGCCCTTCCCCGCACGCCGCCCAAGTCCGGCGCAGCGTTCCATGTGCTGCTCAAGAACAGCGCCAACAAGAAGGTCGAGGCCCAGGACAAGACGCCGTCAGGGCTGGATGCCAGCAAGCAGCAAGGCTATGAACTGGCTGCCAAGGACGCCACACCGCCGCCGGCCCTCGCCGACTACAAGGCCATCGGCCCACCCGACGAGGTCGGCCCCGGGCTGATCCGCTATGAAACCCAGGATGGCAAGAAAGTCATCGTCAGCGAGCACGACAGCCCGGACCTGTTCAAGCAGGTCAGCGAAGACTTCAAGGCACTCTCCGGCGTGGTCGCCAGCCAGAATGCCGGCTATCAAAGCCTTAGCGGCGACGCCACGGCCCCGGAAAAACTCGCCGACTACAAATCCCTAGGCCCACCGGATGAAACCGGCCCGGGCGTGATCCGCTACGAGACCCAGGACGGCAGCAAGTTCGTCGTCAGCCAGCGCGACAACCCCGAAGCGTTCCAGAAAGCCAAGAACGACTACGAAAGCTTCATGGGCCTCTCCAGCAGTGAAGACGCCGGCTACAAGCGTGCCAGCGACAACGAAGTGTGGCCGCCCTACGCCGGCACCACCGTCGGCCCTGAAGATGAAGTGGGCCCGGGCCTGATCCGCTTTGAAAGCAACGGCCAGAAAATGGTCGTGGCCCGCGACGACAACCCCAAGCTGTTCGACTACCTGGCCGGCCTGCACGAGGTCTACACCCACCCGGACAAAAAAGCCGTGGTCGAAGGCGAACTCAACAACGGCGCGGTGCTCGCCGATGCCAACACCCCGATTCCAGGGCTGAACGACTACAAGACCTTCAGCTGGAACAACGATCAGAAAGACAGCATCCTCACCTACGAACTGCACGACGGCACCAAGGTGGTGGTGTCGTCCGACGTCAGCCCCGAGCTGTTCAAGAACGTCGCGACCGCCCATGACACGTGGGACAAGATCCACACCAGCGAAGACGCCGGCTACAAGCTGGCTGGGCCGAATGACTTCCTGAAAAACACCGACATCACCTTCGGCTCCCCGGATGAACTGGGTGACGGCCTGATCCGCTATGAAACCAGCGAAGGCAAGGTCATCGTGTCCAAGGAGCTGAGCCCGCAGCTCTACGACGACGTCAAGGCCAAGTGGGACGCCTTCAGCGCCGGCGCGGTGGACGACACCCGCAGCAAGCACAACCTGCCCAAGGCCGGCGACCTCGACGTGCTGAACATGGACACCGGCGTGCACGCCGATGAAAAGGACGACAAGTCGCCGACCCTCAGCGTCAGCGAACTGGCCACCACCCAGTTGATCGACACCTACCGCGCCGGCGTCAAGGACGGCTCGATTCCCAAGGACGATCCTCGAGCCAAGCTGGTCCGCGCCCTGGAAGCCCAGGCCGCCTACCAGAACGGCCATGGCATCACTGGCTATGAAGAAGCGCGACGCCCGTTCAACACCACCTGGCGTGAGTTCGATGACAAGCAGACCGAGCTGACCTCGGCCGACATGCACGACATCATCGACGGCAAGGCCGTGCAGCAACAGATTGGCGAGCTGTTCAAAGACCCGACCGTGCAGGCCGACTACAAGTCGAAGATGGACGACGCCATCAACAAACTGCCGAACAAGGACGAGATCAAGCAGAAGCTGCTGGACCTCACCGCCAACCCGGACTACGTGCTGTACCTCAAGGACCTGCAAGACCAGGGCAAGACCTCCGAGGCACAAAAGGACCTCAGCGACACCCTCACCTCGTTGTCGCTGTTCGACCCGGAAGCTGCAAGCAAAGCTGCGCAGAACATCCAGGCCGACGGCTTGACCACCGACCTCAATGCGATCCTCTCGGACCCGAGCAAGATCTCCGACGAGAACAAGGAACTGGCAACCAAGGACCTGTTCGGCCTGCTCAAGGGCGTGCTCAAGGGCACGTTGCTCGACCTGCCGCGCCGCTCCCAGGAAACCCTGGAGAAATTCCTCAACGAAGGCCTGGAAGGCAAGGAAAAATCCTCCGCCGTCACCAAGGCCCTGGAAGAACTCGGCGAGGTCTACAAGAACAACGGCGTGATCAGCGAAGCCGACCTCAAGACCGCGCTGAGCAAGCCCTATATCCCGGTGGCTGATCGCGGCATGCTCGGCGAGGTGTTCCACACCCTCAACAGCAAGGGCATTCTCGGCTCCCTGGGCGCGGGCGTGACCATGTTCTCGGCGATTTACCAACTGGTGGGCAAAGGCGGCAAGCTGGGTGAAACCCCGGCCCAGCGCATGACCATCGCCAAGGACTTCCTCAGCTTCGCCGGTGGCTCCAGCCACTTTGTGCGCCTGGGCGACAAGATCGGCGAAACCCTGGGCAAAGGCGGCCTGGTGGACTTCCTTGGGCTGGACAAGACCCTGCCGGAAATCTGGGGCAAGACCGGCCTGCAGGAGCCGAACTTCGAGTTCCGCACCAGCGAGTTGCCCACCGAGGTCAAGAACAAGATCGCTACCGCTCTCGACGCCGTGCCCGACAGCCAATACGACGGCATTTCCAAGCTGTTCGGCGAGGGCGACAAAGCCGTCACCGAGGCCACCGAAGGCCTGGCCACTCACCTGGACGACGGCCTGGCCGCCGCGGGCGCGGCCAAGCTGGGCGCGTCCAAGTCAGCCAAGATTGCCGGTTCGGTGATCAAGGTGCTCGGCCCGGCGACGGACATCGCCGGGGGGTTTGCCGATATCGTGCTGGGCGCCCTGGCGATCAAGAGCGGTGTCGACAGCAAAGACCCATTGGCCCAGGCGGCCGGTGGCCTGCAAGTGGCGGGCGGTGCATTCGGCGCCTCGGCCGGGGTACTGGGCGCCGCCGCACTGTTTGGCGCAGGCACGGCGGCGGCGCTGACCGGGCCGTTGTTCCTGGTGGGTGTGGTACTGGCGGTGGTGGGCGGGATCATCGGCTACTTTGTCGACCACAACAAAAAGCAGAAGGCCACCGAGAAGGAAAACGACTGGTACCGCGACCTGGCCGGCGACGGTCTGTTGCAGGACAACTGGGCTGACAAGGTCGAGTACGCCCACTACGAAATCCACCACTACGGCGGCCGCGATACACCGACCGACGACAGTATCTTTCGCTTCCAGCAATCGGAATGGGAACACTTCGACGAAACGCCACAAAAAGGTGGCTCGTCGAGCAATCGGCTGGATGGCGACTTGCACAAGCACTACGAAGACCCGAACACGCCGCCCAAGCAACTGCCGTCGGACGCCCCGCCGGAGAAACCGCAACCCCATCCACCGGGAGGCAGCGGCGCGAAAATCATCTGACCACCTGACAGACTGATACACCCTAATGTGGGAGCTGGCTTGCCTGCGATGACGGAGTCACTGTCGACATTTTTGTCGGCAGGTACATCGCTATCGCAGGCAAGCCAGCTCCCACATTGGGTTTTGGATATTGGGGTTTACAACTTGGCGATGGAGACTTCAGTCGACTTCACAAAGGCAATCACTTCACTGCCCACCTTCAATTCCAGGTCACGCACCGAGCGGGTGGTGATCACCGAGGTCACGATACCGGACGCGGTCTGCACGTCGATCTCAGACACCACTTCCCCCAGCAGGATTTCCTTGATCACGCCCTTGAACTGGTTGCGCACGTTGATCGCTTTGATGGTCATGTCGGCTTTCCTTTTGGCTGTTGGGTCAATCCGCACGAATGCGCAGGCCCTCAAAATGCGCCAACACAGAAGACATTAAAAGGAATATATAACTCTTTATTTATTCCACAAAGCTATATGCAAACTGTTTGCCTGCCAACAGCGGATCAACACTCTGCCCTCTTCCATCACAGCATCTACCGTGTAAAACCCCGCAAATGCGCCTCCGGGCGAGCTGGCACAGAGACTGCATATTCCTATAAAGCATGATGGAACATGCCGATTCAGTTTTCTGAATATAAGAAAAAGCCTTCTCTCAACGCCTTGTTCGCTTATGTAGCCCGGAGCTGTTCCATGACCCTCTTCACCACACGTTTACTCGGCGCGTGCGCCTTCGCCTTGTGCCTTCAACCCCAAGCATTTGCCGCGGAAACCGACCCCGCGCAAGTCAACCTGGATTACGCCTACTACTCACCGGTGAGCCTGGTGCTCAAGCATTTCGGCTGGCTGGAGCAGGCACTGCCGCAGAGCAAAGTCGGCTGGGTACTGAGCCAGGGCAGCAACCGCTCGCTGGAGTACCTGAACAGCGGTGGCGTGGACTTCGCCTCGTCGGCCAGCCTGTCGGCGGTGTTGAGCCGCGCCAATGGCAGCCCGATCAAATCGGTGTACGTCTACAGCCGCGCCGAATGGACCGCGCTGGTGGTGCGCAAGGACTCGCCATTCAAGAGCGTCACCGACCTCAAGGGCAAGAAAATCGCCGCCACCAAGGGCACCGACCCGTACCTGTTCACCCTGCGCAGCCTGCAAAAAGCTGGGCTGAAAAAAGACGATGTGGAGCTGGTGCACCTGCAACACCCGGACGGCCGCACCGCGCTGGAGAAAGGTGACGTGGACGCCTGGGCCGGCCTCGACCCGCACATGGCCGCCAGCGAAATCCAGGCCGGTTCGCGCCTGCTGTACCGCAACAAGGACTTCAACAGCTACGGCGTGGTCAGCGTCACCGAGAAGTACGCCAAGGAGCACCCGCAGACCATCACCAAGGTACTCGGTGCCTATGAAAAAGCTCGCGACTGGGCGGTGAAACACCCGGATGAATTCGCCAAGTTACTCGCCGACGAGTCCGGCCTGCCGCTGGAAGTGGCCAAGCTGCAATTGTCGCGTACCGACCTGAGCACGCCCTTCCTGAGCAGCAAGGATGTGGTGGCGTCCAAGGCGGCTGCACCGATTTTGGTGTCCGAAGAGTTGGTGCGCAAAGGCGTGAATGTGGACCAGGTGATCGACCAGTTGATCGACACCTCGTTCGGCCACTGAGGAACGCACCATGACAGGCAAAACCCAAGCACTGCCCCTTGCCGCGCCGGTAGTGATTAACCGCAGCGCGTGGCCGCGCCGCCTCAAGGGGCTGGTGTTGCCGGTGCTGATCCTACTGGTGCTGGAGGTGGTGGTGCGTGTGGGTTGGCTGCCGTCGTACCAGATGCCTGCGCCCAGCGAGATTGCGGCAACCCTCACCGACCTCGCCGAAGGCGCCTTGTGGAAACACATCAGCGCCAGCCTGTTGCGGGTGCTGCTGGGCTTTGCCATCGGCGCCGGGCTGGCCCTTGTGTTTGCCGCCTGGGTCGGCCTGAGCCGCGAGGCCGAAGCCTACCTGGAACCGACCTTCGCCGGGCTGCGCTCGATCCCGAGCCTGGCCTGGGTACCGTTGTTGCTGCTGTGGCTGGGCATCGATGAAACCTCCAAGATCGTACTGATCGCGATTGGCGCGTTTTTCCCGGTGTACCTCAACGGCGTGGCGGCGATCCGCGACATCGACCGCAAGCTGGTGGAGGTCGGGCAGATGTACGGTTTCAGCAGGCGCCGGCTGGTACGGCGAATCCTGTTGCCCGCCGCCCTGCCCGGTCTGTTTACCGGGTTGCGCAGTGGCTTGAGCCTGGCGTGGATGTTCCTGGTGGCCGCCGAGTTGATCGCCGCCACCAAGGGCCTGGGGTATTTGCTCAGTGACGGACGGGAAACCTCACGGCCAGACATCGTACTGGCAGCCATCATCGTGTTGGCGGTACTCGGCAAGATCACCGACGGCCTGTTGGCGGCGCTGGAAAAACGCTGCCTGGCGTGGCGCGACACCTTCAATGGCCAAGGAGCGGAGCAATGAGCAGCCAACCGTTGTTGCAGATCCATGTTCAACGCAAAAGCTTCGCCACCACCACCGTGCTCAAGGAGGTGCGCCTGGCCTTGCAACCGCGTGAGGCCGTCAGCCTGCTGGGTCCCAGTGGGTGCGGCAAAAGCACACTGCTGCGGATCGTGGCCGGGTTGGAGCAGGACTATCAAGGTGAGCTACGCAGCCCTGAGGGCGAGGTCGCTTTCGTGTTCCAGGAACCCCGGCTGATGCCTTGGCTCACGGTGGAACAGAACATCGGTTTCAGCGATGACGACCGTTATGACAAAGCCTGGGTCACGCAATTGATCGAAGAAGTCGGCCTCAAGGGCTTCGCCCAGGCCCTGCCCAAGGCGTTGTCCGGCGGCATGGCGCAGCGCGTGGCCATCGCGCGCGGCTTGTATTCGCGCCCGCAGGTGTTGCTGCTGGATGAGCCGTTCAGTGCGGTGGATGCCTTCACCCGCATGAAACTGCAGGACTTGCTGCTGCAACTGGCGGCGCACCATGCCATCGCGTTGTTGCTGGTGACCCATGATGTGGATGAGGCGCTGTATTTAAGTGATCGGGTATTGGTGATGGACAACCGGCCGAGCAGTATTCGTCAGGAACTCGCGGTGGATTTACCGCACCCGCGTGACCGGCGTGATCCGTTGCTGGCCCAGCTCAAGGCGTTGTCCTTGACCGAGCTGCAACGCGCCCACGTCATCTGACCCGATTCTTGCCGGCGTTAGCGATTTCACTAACGCTGCACTCTGTAGGAGCCCGGGGGGGGGGGGGGGGGGGGGGGGGGGGGGGGGGGGGGGGGGGGGGGGGGGGGGGGGGGGGGGTGGGTAGTGTGGGGGGTGGGGGGGGGGGGGGGGGGGG
>NZ_JBWKRS010000073.1:0-10184 GCF_059419385.1 Pseudomonas sp. GW821-FHT05H12
CCCCCCCCCCCCCCCCCCCCCCCCCCCCCCCCCCCCCCCCCCCCCCCCCCCCCCCCCCCCCCCCCGCTCCCACATTTGCTTTCTGTGATCGCTACATCAAAACCCATTGATAAATGAGGGCTTCTGCTCAGCTATACTCCCCGGCATTTGATCGGCCCTTCGAGGAATTACTGTGAAGAACTGGACCTTGCGCCAACGGATCTTGGCAAGCTTTGCGGTCATTATCGCCATCATGCTGTTAATGGTTGTGGTCTCCTATTCACGGTTGCTCAAGATCGAGGTCAGCGAAGAGGCGGTGCGCGATGACGCGGTGCCGGGGGTTTACCTCAGTTCGATGATCCGCAGTGCCTGGGTCGACAGCTACCTGCAGACCCTGGAATTGCTCGGCCTGCGTGACGACAAGGGCCTGACCGACACCGACAAGGCCGACTTCAAGTCCTATGAAGCGCGCATCCTGACGCAGATGGCCAACTACCAGAAAACCATCAACGGCCGTGACGATCAGGCCGAGTTCGATAAATTCGAAGCCATGCACCAGGCCTACAACAAGAGCCTGGCCGTGGTACTCGACAGCCTGCAACGCAATGACCTCGCCGCTGCGCGCAAGGAATTCAACACCACCCTCACGCCCGCCTGGACGGCAGGGCGCATGAAGCTCAACGACATCATCACTGAAAACAAGGACGTCGCTGACCGTGCGACCAATGCCATTGATGACGCTGTGGCCGCCGCCAAGGTCAGCATGTTTGTGTCGCTGGCGTTCGCCGTCCTCGCTGCCGGCCTCTGCGGCCTGCTGTTGATGCGCGCAATCATGGCGCCGATGCAGCGCATCGTGTCGATCCTCGGCACCATGCGCGACGGCGACCTGAGCAAGCGCTTGAACCTGGAGCGCAAGGACGAGTTCAACGCGGTGGAAACCGGCTTCAACGACATGATGACCGAGCTGACCGCCCTGGTGTCCCAGGCCCAGCGCTCCTCGGTGCAAGTGACCACCTCGGTCACCGAGATTGCCGCCACTTCCAAGCAGCAGCAGGCCACCGCCACCGAAACCGCTGCCACCACCACCGAAATTGGTGCCACGTCCCGCGAGATTGCCGCCACGTCCAAGGACCTGGTGCGCACCATGACCGAAGTGTCGACCGCCGCCGACCAGGCCTCGGTGGCCGCCGGTTCCGGCCAGCAAGGCTTGGCGCGCATGGAAGAAACCATGCACTCGGTGATGGGCGCCGCCGACCTGGTGAACGCCAAGCTGGCGATCCTCAACGAGAAGGCCGGCAACATCAACCAAGTGGTGGTGACCATCGTGAAGGTGGCCGACCAGACCAACCTGTTGTCGCTCAACGCGGCCATCGAGGCCGAGAAGGCCGGTGAGTACGGGCGCGGCTTTGCCGTGGTGGCCACCGAAGTGCGGCGCCTGGCCGACCAGACCGCCGTGGCCACCTACGACATTGAACAGATGGTGCGCGAGATCCAGTCGGCGGTGTCGGCGGGCGTGATGGGCATGGACAAGTTCTCCGAAGAAGTCCGCCGTGGCATGTTTGAAGTGCAGCAAGTGGGTGAACAGCTGTCGCAGATCATCCACCAGGTCCAGGCGCTGGCGCCGCGGGTGTTGATGGTCAACGAGGGCATGCAGGCCCAGGCCACCGGTGCCGAGCAGATCAACCACGCGCTGGTGCAGTTGGGCGATGCCAGCAGCCAGACCGTGGAGTCGCTGCGCCAGGCCAGCTTTGCTATTGATGAACTGAGCCAGGTTGCGGTCGGTCTGCGCAGCGGCGTGTCGCGTTTCAAAGTCTGATGAGCGACCTCGCGGCTAAACGCGGCGCCGTCCCGGCAGCGAAAAAGGCGTTGTACCTGGTGTTTCGTATCGGCCAGGAGCGCTATGCCCTCAAGGCCACGGAAGTGGCCGAGGTATTGCCTCGCCTGCCCCTCAAACCCATCGCCCATGCGCCGGTGTGGGTGGCGGGAATCTTTGCCCACCGGGGCGTGCTGGTGCCGGTCATCGACCTCAGCGCCCTCACGTTCGGTGCTGCCGCCCAGGCCCGCACCAGCACTCGCCTGGTGCTGGTCAACTATCAGCCGCAACCGTGGCTCGAAGCCCGCTGGCTGGGGCTGATTCTGGAACAAGCCACTGACACCCTGCGTTGCGACCCCGCCGAGTTCCAGCCCTACGGCCTGGATAACCCGCAGGCGCCGTACCTGGGCCCGGTGCGCGAAGATGCCCGGGGCCTGATGCAATGGATCGGCGTCAACGACTTGTTGAACGACGACGTGCGTACCCTGCTGTTTTCTGCCGAGCTGAGCCTATGAGCAGCGATCCGCGCTTTTCAGCCTACCTCAAGGAACGCATCGGCCTGGACGTGGCCTCGGTGGGTGAAGCGATCATCGACCGTGCGGTGCGCCAGCGCAGCCAGGCCCTGCAAACGCAGACGGCCGACCAGTACTGGCAGCACCTGCAAAGCTCCCATGATGAGCAGCAAGCGCTGATCGAAGCGGTGATCGTCCCCGAGACCTGGTTCTTTCGTTACCCCGAATCATTTGCCACCCTGGCCCGGCTCGCGGTGGCGCGCTTGGCCGAGATCAAGCAGATGCGCGCCTTGCGCATTTTGAGCCTGCCCTGTTCCACCGGCGAAGAACCCTATTCGATCGCCATGGCGTTGCTGGATGCCGGGATGGCGCCGCACCAATTCAAGGTGCTGGGCCTGGACGTCAGCCCGCTGTCGGTGGAGCGCGCCCGGCGTGGGGTGTACGGCAAGAATTCGTTTCGCGGTGGCGATATTGGCTTTCGTGAGCGCCACTTCACCGAACAGGCCGATGGCTACCGCATCGACGACCGTGTTCGCGAGCAAGTGCGCCTGCAAGTCGGCAACTTGCTGGATCCGACCCTGTTGGCCAACGAGCCCACCTACGACTTTGTGTTCTGCCGCAACCTGCTGATCTACTTCGACCAGCCCACCCAGAAACAAGTGTTCGACGTGCTCAAGGGCCTGACCCATGTGGACGGCGTGCTGTTTATCGGCCCGGCCGAGGGCAGCCTGCTGGGGCGCCACGGCATGCGCTCGATTGGCGTGCCGCAGTCTTTCGCGTTCAGCCGGCATGCGGAGCCGGTCAAGGCCGAGCCGGTGTTCGTGCCGATGCCCGCGCCAGTGCCGCAGCAGCGCAGTGCCGCGCCGATTGCGCCCAAGCCACGCCCGTTCAGCCTCGTCACGCCCCCCGTGACGCCGATCAAAACCGCGCAAACCGATGCGGGTAACCTGCTCAGCCAGATCGCCACCCTGGCCAACGAAGGCAAAAGTGCCGAGGCCCGTGCGGCGTGTGAACAGTATTTAAGCAACCACCCGCCTGCCGCCCAGGTGTTCTACTGGCTCGGGCTGCTCAGCGATGTGGCCGGTAGCGCCCTGGAAGCCCAGGGGTATTACCGAAAAGCCTTGTACCTGGAACCCCAGCATCCGCAGGCCTTGATGCACCTGGCCGCGTTGCTCGAGTCCCAGGGCGACAGTGCGGGGGCACGCCGGTTGAAGGCGCGGGCCGCCCGTAGCGAGCGAGCTGACAGTGAGTCCAAACGATGAGTAGCCCCGACGCGCTCGATACCGCAGGCCTGGACCTGACCCTGGCCGACACCCAAGCCATCGACGACTGCTGGAACCGCATCGGCATCCACGGTGACAAGTCCTGCCCGTTGCTGGCGGAGCACATTCACTGCCGTAACTGCGCGGTGTATTCGGCGGCGGCCACGCGCCTGCTGGACCGTTATGCCCTGCAACAGGACGACCGCCGCCCCCAGGCCGAGGCCGAAGTGGCCACGGATGTGGTCACGCGTTCCCTGTTGATGTTCCGCCTCGGCGAGGAGTGGCTGGGTATCGCCACCCGCTGCCTGGTGGAAGTGGCGCCGTTGCAGCCGATTCACTCCCTGCCGCACCAACGCTCCCGTGCCTTGCTCGGCGTGGCCAACGTGCGCGGTGCGCTGGTGGCGTGCCTGTCGCTGGTGGAATTGCTTGGCCTGGACAGCACAAGCCCCGGCACCACGGGCGGACGCGTCATGCCACGCATGTTGATCATCGCCGCGCAGGATGGCCCGGTGGTAGTGCCAGTGGATGAAGTCGACGGTATCCATGCCATCGACGAACGCACACTAAAAGTCGCATCGGCCTCGGGCACCCAGGCCAGTGCGCGTTACACCCAGGGTGTGTTGCAGTGGAAAGGCCGCAGCCTGCGCTGGCTGGATGAGGCGCAATTGTTGTCTGCCGTGACCCGGAGCCTCACATGACCCCCGACCAGATGCGCGACGCCTCGCTGCTGGAACTGTTCAGCCTGGAAGCCGATGCGCAGACCCAGGTGTTGAGCGCGGGTCTGCTGGCCCTGGAACGCAACCCCACCCAGGCCGACCAGCTTGAAGCCTGCATGCGTGCGGCGCACTCGCTCAAGGGCGCGGCGCGGATTGTCGGGGTGGACGCCGGGGTCAGCGTGGCCCACGTGATGGAGGACTGCCTGGTCAGTGCCCAGGAAAGCCGCCTGTACCTGCAACCTGAACATATCGATGCGCTGCTGCAAGGCACCGACCTGCTGATGCGCATCGCCACCCCCGGCAACGATGTGGGGCCGGCAGACATTGAAGCCTATGTCGCGCTGATGGAGCGTTTGCTCGACCCGTCCCAGGCGCCGGTGCCAACCGTTGCACCCCCGCCGCCCGAGCCGGCGCCGGTCTCGGCGCCTGTTGTTGAGGAGCTGCCCGCGGAGCCAGAACCGGCGCCACCGGTCAGCAGCGAACCGGCGCGCCAAAACAAGCGCATGACCGAAGGCGGCGAGCGCGTGTTGCGGGTCACTGCCGAGCGCTTGAACAGCTTGTTGGATTTGTCCAGCAAGTCCCTGGTGGAAACCCAGCGGCTCAAGCCTTACCTGGCGAGCATGCAGCGCCTCAAGCGTATCCAGAGCCAGGGTGTACGTGCCCTGGACACTTTGGATGGCCAGCTCAAGACGCTGGACCTGAACCTGGAAGCCCAGGAAGCCCTGGCCGATACCCGTCGACTGTTGAGCGAGGCCCAGGCCTTGCTCGCGGAAAAAACCGCTGAGCTGGATGAGTTCGGCTGGCAGGCCGGGCAACGCGCCCAGGTGCTCTACGACACCGCGCTGGCCTGTCGCATGCGCCCGTTTGCCGATGTGCTGGCCGGGCAAGTGCGCATGGTGCGCGACCTGGGCCGCAGCCTGGGCAAGCAGGTGCGCCTGGAGATCGAGGGCGAAAAGACCCAGGTCGACCGTGATGTACTGGAAAAGCTCGAAGCGCCGCTGACCCACTTGCTGCGCAATGCCGTCGACCATGGCATCGAAATGCCGGAACAACGGATATTGGCGGGCAAGCCGGCGGAAGGCCTGATTCGTCTGCGCGCCTCCCACCAGGCCGGCTTGCTGGTGCTGGAGTTGAGCGACGATGGCAATGGTGTCGACCTGGAACGCCTGCGCGGCACTATCGTCGACCGGCACTTGTCACCGCTGGAAACGGCGTTGCGCCTGAGCGAAGAGGAACTGCTGACGTTCCTGTTCCTGCCGGGCTTCAGCCTGCGTGACAAAGTCACCGAAGTGTCCGGGCGTGGCGTGGGCCTGGATGCGGTGCAGCATATGGTCCGCCAGCTGCGCGGCGCCGTGGTGCTGGAGCAGACGGCAGGGCAGGGCAGCCGCTTCCACCTGGAGGTGCCGCTGACTTTGTCGGTGGTACGCAGCCTGGTGGTGGAAGTCGGCGAAGAGGCCTATGCCTTCCCGCTGGCGCATATCGAACGCATGTGCGACCTGGCGCCCGATGACATTGTGCAGTTGGAAGGCCGCCAGCACTTCTGGCACGAGGGCCGGCATGTCGGCCTGGTTGCCGCCAGCCAGTTGTTGCAGCGTCCGGCGGGGCAGAGCAATGAAGAGACGCTGAAAGTAGTGGTGATCCGCGAGCGCGATGCGGTGTATGGCATTGCGGTGGAGCGTTTTATCGGCGAACGCACCCTGGTGGTGTTGCCGCTGGATGATCGCCTGGGCAAGGTCCAGGATATTTCTGCCGGGGCGTTGCTGGACGACGGCTCGGTGGTGTTGATCGTCGACGTTGAAGACATGCTGCGTTCGGTGGATAAGTTGCTCAACACCGGGCGCCTGGAACGCATCGCCCGGCGTAGCCAGCAGGCCACCGAGGCGCCGCGCAAACGCGTGCTGGTGGTGGATGACTCGCTGACTGTGCGCGAGCTGCAACGCAAATTGTTACTTAATCGTGGTTATGAAGTGGCCGTTGCGGTCGATGGCATGGACGGCTGGAACGCGTTGCGGTCCGAAGACTTCGACCTGCTCATCACTGACATTGATATGCCTCGTATGGACGGTATTGAATTGGTCACACTCCTGCGCCGTGACAGTCGCCTGCAATCGTTGCCGGTGATGGTGGTGTCGTACAAGGATCGCGAAGAAGACCGGCGCCGTGGACTGGACGCCGGTGCCGACTATTATTTAGCCAAGGCCAGTTTCCACGATGACGCCCTGTTGGACGCCGTGGTCGAGCTGATTGGAGGAGCCCGGGCATGAGGATTGCGATCGTCAATGACATGCCCCTGGCGGTGGAGGCGTTGCGCCGTGCCCTGAGTTTCGAACCCGCGCATCAAGTCGTCTGGGTGGCCAACAATGGCCTGGAAGCCGTGCAGCGTTGCGCCGAGCTGACCCCGGACCTGATCCTGATGGACCTGATCATGCCGGTGATGGATGGTGTGGAGGCCACCCGACAGATCATGGCCGAGACGCCGTGCGCCATTCTGTTGGTGACGGTCGACCGCCAGGCCAATATGAGCCGGGTATTCGAGGCCATGGGCCACGGCGCGCTGGACGTGGTGGACACCCCGGCGCTCGGCGTGGGCAACCCCAAGGATGCGGCGGCGCCGTTGCTGCGCAAGATCCTCAATATTGGCTGGCTGATCGGCCAGCGTGGCAGCCGCGTGCGCGCCGAAACCGCGCCCCAACGCACCGGCGGCAAACGCCAGCGCCTGGTGGCTATTGGTTCTTCGGCGGGCGGCCCGGCTGCCCTGGAAATCCTGCTCAAGGGTTTGCCCCGGGACTTTCCGGCCGCCATTGTGCTGGTGCAGCATGTGGACCAGGTGTTCGCTGCGGGCATGGCCGAGTGGCTGGGCAGCGCATCTGGCCTGCCGGTACGCCTGGCCCGCGAAGGCGAACCGCCACAAAGCGGCGTAGTGTTGCTGGCCGGCACCAACCATCATATTCGCCTGTTGAAAAATGGCACGCTAGCCTATACCGCAGAGCCGGTGAACGAGATTTACCGGCCGTCCATCGACGTGTTTTTCGAGAGCGTCGCCAGCCACTGGGACGGTGACGCCGTCGGCGTACTGCTGACGGGCATGGGGCGCGACGGTGCCCAGGGCCTCAAGTTGCTGCGTGAACAAGGATATTTGACCATCGCCCAGGATCAGCAGAGCTCGGCGGTGTATGGCATGCCCAAAGCGGCGGCGGCGATTGACGCTGCTGTTGAAATTCGCCCACTGGATAGAATTGCGCCCCGACTGATGGAGGTCTTTGCAAAATGAACGCGATCTCCCGCAGTGCTGGCTTGCTGGTAGTAATTCAGGTGACTGCACATGAATGATTTACAGATCGACGACATCAAGACCGACGAAAACGCCGCCATGGTGTTGCTGGTCGACGACCAGGCCATGATCGGCGAAGCCGTGCGGCGTGGCCTGGCCCACGAAGAAAACATCGACTTCCACTTCTGCGCCGACCCGCACCAGGCGATTGCCCAGGCGATCCGCATCAAGCCGACCGTGATCCTGCAGGACCTGGTGATGCCCGGCCTGGACGGCCTGACGCTGGTGCGCGAATACCGCAACCACCCGGCCACGGCCAATATCCCGATCATCGTGCTGTCCACCAAGGAAGACCCGCTGATCAAGAGCGCGGCGTTCTCGGCCGGGGCCAACGATTACCTGGTGAAGCTGCCGGACAACATCGAACTGGTGGCGCGCATTCGCTATCACTCGCGCTCCTACATGACCTTGTTGCAGCGTGATGCGGCGTACCGTGCGCTGCGGGTCAGCCAGCAACAACTGCTCGACACCAACCTGGTGCTGCAACGCCTGATGAACTCCGATGGCCTGACCGGGTTGTCCAACCGTCGTCACTTCGACGAATACCTGGAGCTGGAGTGGCGCCGTGCCATGCGTGACCAGACCCAGTTGTCGCTGCTGATGATCGATGTGGACTTCTTCAAGACCTACAACGACAGCTTCGGCCACGTCGAAGGTGATGAGGCGCTGCGCAAGGTCGCGGCGACCATCCGTGAAGCCAGCAGCCGGCCTTCGGATCTGCCGGCGCGTTATGGTGGTGAAGAGTTTGCCCTGGTATTGCCGAACACCTCGCCGGGTGGTGCGCGGTTGGTGGCTGAGAAGCTGCGCATGGCGGTGGCGGCGTTGAAGATTCCGCATATTGCCCCGGCCGAGGGTTCCAGCCTGACTATCAGCATTGGCTTGTCGACGGTGACCCCGCAGCAGGGGACCGATTGCCGGCAACTGATCATGGCGGCGGATAAGGGGTTGTATACGGCCAAGCATAATGGGCGTAATCAGGTGGGGATTGAGTAGGGCTGTGTACATATCCGTTATTTAGGTAACGGCTACTTATGGTTCCGCCCTTACGGCGGCTCACTTTTGGAAAGGCCCAAAAGTAAGCAAAAGGCCTTCGCCGGTATGACTCACCCACATGGGTTACAAATCAGTTCACGCACATAGGTAACAGTTTTTAACTGGCAGGGTCGATTTCGCGAGGATCTGACCATGCCCTGGAAAGAGCTGAAACCTATGGACCTTAAAGTGATGTTTATCGCCGACTATCTGTCCAAAAAACACAGCCTTAGCCAGTTGTGCCGGGAATACGAGGTCAGTCGAAAAACCGGGTATAAATGGGTCAGACGTTATGAAACAGAGGGCCCTAGCGGGCTTGATGAGCGTAGTCGCTGCCGCCACAACCAAAACTACATAGTGCCGATGGCGGTGAAGCAGGCAATCATCGAGCTTCGTTCAATTGGCGAGACGATTCCCGGTCCGAAGAAGATTCAGAACAGCCTCATACTGCGTTTTCCGGATCAAGATCCGCCCTCGAAAACGACCATTTACAACATCCTCAAGGCCGCTGATTTGATCACGCCTCGGCCAATGCGTCGAAGCGTGGCTGTTTACCCCAAGCCTTTACGCAAGGCAGAAAATCCTAATCAGCTGTTCAGCGCTGACTACAAGGGTCAGTACCTGACTGGGGCAGGTGTTTGGTGCTATCCGCTGACGATCATGGATCATGCCAGTCGTTTTTTACTGGCCTGCCAGAGCATGGGCAGCACCAACTTTAAGGAAACTCAGCAAACCTTCGAGAGGGTTTTCCGCGAATACGGACTGCCAGAACGCATTCGTACTGATAACGGCATACCGTTTGCCAGCACCAGTCGCGCGGGGCTATCACAGCTATCGATCTGGTGGATGAGGCTTGGGATCATTCCTGAGCGAATCGAGCCCGGTCGCCCAGATCAGAATGGGCGGCACGAACGTATGCATCGGACACTGAAAAGCACATTACCTCATCCTTCGCCAATTGCCTGGGAGGCCCAACAGCGTCACTTTGATCGTTTCCTACAGCACTACAATTACGAGCGTGGCCACGAGGCGCTTGGGCAGAAAACCCCTGCCACTTGCTATACGCCTTCCACTCGAATGTACCCAGAAACGTTACCGGAGATGGTCTATGCAAGCCATATCGAGAGTTACTTGGCCGATAGTAGCGGGATCATCAACCGAGGTGGAATGCGGGTGTATGTTGGAAATTTGCTCTGTCACCAGACCATCGGAATGGAAATGATTGGTGATGGGGTGTGGAATGTGATCTTCGGACCGGTGATTCTTGGGCACGTGAACGCGAGAGACGCAAAGAACGGTTATGTATCAATCAAAGTGTCACCTATGTGAATGCACTTTTTTGTAACCCATGTGGTTGTCCCGTACACGCCCCAACACTCGGTGCCTCGCTTAGGCTCGGCATGCCCTCACTCCGGCTTGAATCCGTGGGCCGCCGCCACGCGCCATCCATGGCGCGGGGCGCCTAACCCGGCGTCCTGCCGGGTTACCCACGGATTCAAGCCTGCGTTCGGCCAGCGTGTTTAACGGGGCGCCTAAGAT
>NZ_JBWKRS010000074.1:0-9862 GCF_059419385.1 Pseudomonas sp. GW821-FHT05H12
ACAGGGGATCAGTGGCGCACCCAGCTTCCCGGCCAGGCATAGATCCAAATGTAGGAGCTGGCTTGCCGGCGATGGCGATGTATCAGCCACCGCATCAGTCAACTGGACCACCGCGATCGCCGGCAAGCCGGCTCCTACAGGGGATCAGTGGCGCACCCAGCTTCCCGGCCAGGCATAGATCCAAATGTAGGAGCTGGCTTGCCGGCGATGGCGGTGTATCAGCCACCGCATCAGTCGACTGAACCACCGCGATCGCCGGCAAGCCGGCTCCTACAGGGGTTTCAGGCCAATTCCTTCAGGCGATACCAGAGCATGCCCAGCGCCAGCAGCGGCGAGCGCAAGGCCTTGCCGCCCGGGAAGGTCATGTGTGGCACCTGGCTGAAGATATCCAGGCCGGTGCTGTGGCCGGCGTGAATCCCTTCGGCCAGCAATTTTGCGCACCAGTGGGTCACGTTCAACCCATGCCCGGAATAGCCCTGGGAGTAGAACACGTTGGGGTACTGCTTCAACCGCCCCACCTGGGGAAAGCGGTTGGCGGTGATGCCGATCTTGCCGCCCCATTGAAACTCGATGGCGGCATTGGCCAACTGCGGGAACACCTTGAGCATCTTCGGTTGCATGTAGGCCGCGATGTCCGCCGGATCGCGCCCGGAGTAATGGCAGGCGCCGCCGAACAACAGGCGACGGTCGGCAGAGAGCCGGTAGTAATCCAGCCCGACCTTCTGGTCGCACAGCGCCAGATTCTGCGGGATCAACTGGTTGGCCAGTTCCGCTGACAAGGGCTCGGTCGCGATGATGTAGCTGCCCGCCGGCAGCACCTTTCCGCTCAGGCGCGGCTCCAGCTCCTCAAGGTGGGCATTGCAGGCCAACACCAGCGTGTCAGCGCGCACCGTGCCGCCGGCGCAGCGCACTTGCACCCTTTCGCCATGGATCAGCTCCAGCACTTCGGTGTTCTCATAGATCAGCACCCCGAGGGACTCGGCCACCTGGGCCTCGCCCAGCACCAGGTTCAGCGGGTGCAGGTGCCCGGAGCCCATGTCCACCAGGCCACCGGCGTACACCGTAGAGCCGACCACTTGTTGCATGTCCTGCGGGCCGACCAGGCGGGTTTGATGGGCATAGCCCAGGGCGGCAAGGTGCGCCTGCTCAGCGTTGAACGCAGCGAATTGCGCCGCCGTGTTCGCCAGCTCGCAGAAGCCCCAGCGCAGGTCGCAGTCGATCTGATGATCGCGAATGCGCTGCCCCACCAACTCCACCGACTCGATCCCGGCCCGCTCCAGGTAACGCACGCCCTCCTCGCCCACGTACTTGGCGAACCCCGACACGTCATGACCAATGCCACGGATCAACTGCCCACCGTTGCGCCCGCTGGCGCCCCAGCCAATGCGCCGGGCCTCCAGCAGGATCACCGACAGCCCGCGCTGGGCGAGTTCGATGGCGGTATTCACCCCGGTGAACCCGCCGCCGATCACGCACACATCAGCGCTCAGGTCGGCACCCAGTGACAGGCGCTGCTGCATGGCGTTGGCCGTAGCCCGGTAATAGGAACGGGCGTGGTCGTTGGACGCGATCATTTGTTGGTCTTCACTTTGCTCCAGGCGCGGGTCATCAGGCGCATGGTCGCCGGGGTGGGCGTGGTGGAAATGTAGAGTTTGTCGAGCACTTCCTGGGACGGGTACACCTCAGGGTTGTTCACCAGTTCCGGGGCCATGAACGGTTTGGCCGCCGGGTTGGCGTTGGCATAACCCACCGAGGCGCTGACCTTGGCGATCACCTCAGGGTCGAGCAGGTAGTTGATGAAGGCATGGGCTTCTTTCGGGTTGCTGGCATCGGCGGGAATCGCCAGCAGGTCGAACCACAGGTTGGAGCCTTCCTTGGGAATCGAGTAGGCGATGTTCACGCCGTTCTTGGCTTCCTTGGCGCGGTTGGCCGCCTGGAACACGTCGCCGGAATAACCGAAGGCCACGCAGATGTCACCGTTGGCCAGGTCCGAGATGTACTTGGAGGAATGGAAATAGGTGATGTACGGCCGCAGCGTCAGCAGCTTGGCTTCGGCCTGCTTGTAGTCCTCGGGGTTCTCGCTGCGCGGGTCCTTGCCCATGTAGTTGAGGATCGCCGGGAACAGCTCATCGGCCGAGTCGAGGAACGCCACGCCGCATTGGTTCAGCTTCTTGATGTTCTCTGGCTCGAACAGCACCGCCCACGAGTCGATATGGTCGATGCCCAGCACCTGCTTGACCTTGTCGACGTTGTAGCCGATGCCGTTGGTGCCCCACAGGTACGGCACCGAGTGGGCGTTGCCCGGGTCATTTTTCTCCAGCAGCTTGAGCAGCTTGGGGTCCAGGTTCTTGAAGTTAGGCAACTGCGCACGGTCCAGCTTGAGAAACGCCCCGGCCTTCACCTGGCGTGCCAGGAAGTGGTTGGACGGCACCACCACGTCATAGCCGGTGCGCCCGGCGAGCAGCTTGCCCTCCAGGGTTTCATTGGAGTCGAACACGTCATAGATCACCTTGATCCCGGTTTTGGCCTGGAAGTCGGCCAAGGTGGTCTCGCCGATGTAGTCGGTCCAGTTATAGACGCTCACCGTTTGAGCGGCCTGGCCGGCACTGCTGAACGCCGCGACAAGAGCCAGCGGAAGAAGCTTTTTCACAAGACGCATATCGACACCCCTTTATTGGTTTTTTTAGACGCTCAACAGCAGGAACTCACGCTCCCAGGAACTGATCACGCGCTTGAAGTTTTCATGCTCAGCGCGCTTGACCGCGACGTAGCCGCGCACGAACTTGTCGCCCAGGTAGCGCTTGACCGTGTCGCAGTCCTCCATGCGCGCCAACGCATCTTCGAGGGTGAACGGCAGGCGCAGGTTGCGGCGCTCGTAGGCGCGGCCTTCCACCGGCGCACTCGGTTCGATCTGCTCGATCATCCCCAGGTAGCCACACAGCAGACTAGCCGCAATGGCCAGGTAGGGATTGGCATCGGCGCCCGGCAGGCGGTTTTCCACGCGCATGGCATCGGGGCTGGAAGTGGGCACGCGCAGGCCGACGGTGCGGTTCTCTTCACCCCACTCCACGTTGACCGGTGCCGAGGTGTCCGGCAGGAAGCGGCGGAACGAGTTCACGTTGGGTGCGAACATCGGCAGCAGCTTGGGGATGTACTTCTGCAAGCCGCCGATGTGGTGCAAAAACAGCTGGCTTTTGTTGCCGTCGGCATCGACAAACACCGGCTTGCCGGTGGCAATGTCCACCACGCTCTGGTGCAGGTGCATGGCGCTGCCCGGCTCGTCGGCCACCGGTTTGGCCATGAAGGTGGCGGCCACGTTGTGCTTGAGGGCTGCCTCGCGCAGGGTGCGCTTGAACACGGTGATCTGGTCGGCGAGGTCCAGGGCGTCACCATGGCGGAAGTTGATTTCCATCTGCGCCGGGCCGTCTTCGTGGATCAGCGTGTCGAGGTCCAGGCCCTGGGCTTCGCACCAGTCATAGACGTCTTCGAACAGCGGGTCGAATTCGTTGGCGGCGTCGATAGAGAACGACTGACGCCCGGTTTCGGCGCGGCCGGAGCGGCCTACCGGGGTTTTCAGCGGCAGGTCCGGGTCTTCGCAACGCTGGGTCAGGTAGAACTCCATTTCCGGCGCGACAATCGGCTGCCAGCCTTGATCGGTGTAGAGCTGCAGGACCTTTTTCAGCACGTTGCGCGGCGACAGCTCGATGGGGTTGCCCTGTTTATCGAAGGTGTCGTGGATCACAATCGCGGTGGGCTCAATCGCCCACGGCACCACGTAAGTCGCGTTGGACACCGGGCGGCAGACCATGTCGATATCGGCCGGGTCCAGCAGGTCGTAGTAGATATCGTCGTCGACAAAGTCCCCGGTCACCGTTTGCAGCAGCACACTTTCCGGCAGGCGCATGCCTCGCTCATGCAGGAACTTGTTGGTGGGCGCAATCTTGCCGCGTGCGATGCCAGTCAGATCACTGATCACGCATTCGACTTCGGTAATCTTGTGTTCTTTCAGCCAGGCGGACAGCTGATCGAAGGGGGCGTTCATAAGGACCTCGTCATGGGTTGGGTGCATGCGCCGGCTTGTACTCCTGGCGCATTGAGGTCTATCTTGGGCCGGCCTTCAAACGGCATCTATCCACTTTGCACGAACCACAACGCACCAATAGAGTGCGCACGGATCACCCATGACACAGGCAACAGCCTTGCGCGTACAGGCCTTCACCACCGGTGATGTAGCCGCCCAATGCAATGCGACACCCGGTTGGGTGCAGCAGTACCAGCAGATGTCCCCGGGGCATTTCGCCGGGCAGATCCGCTACCTCGACCTGCAGGGCGTGGAGGTGTACGAAGAGTGCATGAACACCCGCGTCGAGCAGCATTTCAATGCCCCGCCCGGTGCCCTGGCGTTCTGTTTCGACGGCAGCGACAACGCGCTGTACATGCTCAATGGCGAAAGCCGTAACACCTGGATCACCCCCGAGAACTACCGCGAAGTGGCGGTGGTGTTCGGCCCGCAATTCGTGCAGCGCCAGGGCCTGGACGTGGCGAAACTCGAAGGCCTGTTCATGGCGCCGCTGACCTGCCAGCAGAACGCATTGTTCACCCGCTGGCTCAGTGGGACGCTGACGCGCTTGTCCACGGTGATCGACCCCGTCAGCCGCGACACCCTCACCCAACAACTGCTCGACGACTGCCTGTTTATCCTCGACAACGCTTGTGTGTGCCTGGACCGCAGCTCATTGCAAAAGCGCAGTGAAGAACGCCGGCTGATGGCGCGCATCGGCGAATGGGCGGCGGATGCGCCGGACGAGACCGTCAACCTGCTGGAGCTGGCACAAATTGCCGGGGTGCCGCTGCGCCAGTTGCAGCAAGGGTTCAAGACCTACACCGGCATGAGCCCGGCACAGTGGTTGAGGTTGCGCCGGCTGAACGGGGCACGGCGCGAACTGCTCAGTGCCAGTGACACCACCGTCGCCGAAGTGGCGATGAACTGGTCGTTCTGGCACCTGGGGCGGTTTTCCAACAGCTACCGGGCGCTGTTCCAGGAACTGCCGAGCGAAACCCTCAAACGCGCCCTCTGAATGGCAATCCCTCTGACAATGCACATCCCCTGTGGGAGCTGGCTCGCCTGCGATGGCATCAACGCGGTGTACCTGTTTCACCGAGGTGCCTGCATCGCCGGCAAGCCAACTCCTACACGTACCTGCCTTTGATCCAACCACTCAGGTCGGCTACTAGGCCGCCGTGCTCTTGCTTTTGATCTTAGGCGCCCCGTCAAACACGCTGGCCGAACGCAGGCTTGAATTCGTGGGTAACCCGGCAGGACGCCGGGTTAGCCGCCCCGTGCCATGGATGGCGCGTGGCGGCGGCCCACGGATTCAAGCCTTCGTTCGGGCATGCCGAGCCTAGGCGAGGCACCGAGTGTTGGGGCAAGAGCCCTTTTGGTTACTTTTGGCTGGGCCGGCATTCCGGGCTCTTTTCCAAAAGTGACCCGCCGTCAGGGCGGAACCCTAAGTGGCCGTTACCTAAGTAACGGATATGCACTCGATCCTAGTAGCCCGTCATACCGCCTTCGCAGGCAAGCCATCTCCCAAAATTGATCCTGTGGCGCGACAGAACCATTCTCAATAACTTGTAAAACCCCGTCGATCCACCTAGCTTATGCGCCCTCCTCTGCCCCTGTGCTCTAAGGCCCGACCCCATGGTGTTGCGTTTTCGTCCGTTCGCCCCTTCACGTTTCGCCCTCGGCCTGCTGCTCACAGGCGGTATCGGCAGCAGCTTCGCCGCAGAACTGGAACTACCGGCAGTAAACGTCCAGGGCCAGGATGAATCCGGCTACCGCAACTCAAACGCCTCGGTGGCCGGCTTCGACGAAGCGCCACTGCGGGATACCCCGGCCTCGATCACGGTGATCAACGCGGCCATGCTCAAGGACCAGCAAGCGCGCCTGCTCAGTGAAGTGCTGCGCAACGACGCCTCGGTGGGCGACAGCTACGCGCCCATCGGCTACTACGAAAACTTCGTGGTGCGCGGTTTCTCGCTGAACGCGGCGAGCAGCTACAAGATCAACGGGCGCACCATCACCGGGGAGCAGAACGTCGCCCTGGAAAACAAGCAGCAAGTGGAAGTGCTCAAAGGCCTGGCCGGCCTGCAAAGCGGGATTTCCGAGCCCAGCGGCGTGATCAACTACGTGACCAAGCGCCCCGAAGATGTGCGCTCGGTAACGGTGTCCACCGACGACCGGGGCAGCGGTTATGTGGCGACCGACGTCGGCGGCTGGTTTGGCAGCGAACAGCAGTTCGGCCTGCGCGCCAACGTGGCCCACGAAGACCTCAATTCCTACGTGGAACACGCCAACGGCCAGCGCGATTTCGTGTCCCTGGCCTTTGATTGGAACATCAGCCCCGACGCCTTGCTGCAACTGGACGCCGAATACCAGAACAAAAACCAGCGTTCGGTGCCGGGCTATCAACTGCTCGGCGGCACCGAAGTGCCCCATGACGCCTCGCCGAAAAAACTGCTCGGGCACCAGGCTGGCTCCCATCAGGTGGGTATCGACTCGCTGAACCTGAACGGCAAGTTTGAGTACCGCTTCAGTGACCAGTGGAAAGGCAGCGTCAGTGCGGCGCGCAGCAAGGTGGTGATTGATGATTACAGTTCGTTTGCGTGGGGCTGTTATTACGTAGGGACTTGCAACGCCAACACCTTCAGCCCCGAAGGTGACTACGACATCTACGACTACCGCAGCCCCGACGACACACGCCGGGACGATGAAGTGCAGGCGGCCATGACCGGGCTGTTCGACACAGCAGGCCTGGGCCACGAACTGACCTTTGGTACCAGCGCGTTTCGCCGGGTGGTCGACAAGCGCGAAGCAGTCAACGAGTACATCGGCAGCGGCAATATCAACGAAGATGCACCGAGCTTCACGCCAACCGACAAACCGTTGAACGACAGCCATCGCAACCTCGACAGCCGCCAATACGGGTTGTTTATCACCGACCGCATCACATTCAACGAGCAATGGCAAACCATCGTGGGTGGCCGCGAAGTGCGCCTGGATGAAAAGGCCTTCGACGGCACCACTGGCGATCAGACGCGTCACACCCAGCAATACGTGTTCCTGCCCCAGGCCGCGTTGATCTACAAGCCAGTGGAAAATATCTCGCTGTACACCAGCTACAGCAAAGGTTTGTCGTTGGGCGGCACCGCCCCCTGGTTCGCGACCAACAACAGCACAACCTTGGCCCCGACCACCTCACGCCAGATCGAAACCGGCGTGAAATACGACTGGCGCCGCATCAGCTTCGCCGCCGCCCTGTTCCAGACTCGCCAGGCCTACCAGTACGCCAAGCCCGACGGCACCGGTCTCTTCACCTACGTGCAACAGGGTGAGCAGAAAAACACCGGGCTGGAATTGTCGGCCAACGGCTGGGCCACCGACCGCTTGCAGATCGCAACCAGTGTGGCCGCGATTCGCGCACGGGTGACCGGCAGCGGTACGCCGGAGTATGAAGGCCACCAAGCGATCAACGTGCCCAAGCTGCGTGCCAGTGTGTATGCCGATTATGCGTTGCCGTGGGTGAACGGGTTGGCGGTGCTGGGCGGTGTGCAATACAGCGCCAAGAAATACGCCAACCGCACCGGCAATGTGGAAGTGGGGGATTACGCGGTGGTCAATGTGGGCAGCCGTTACACCACTAAGGTTGACGGCTATGAAACGGTGTTTCGCCTGAGCGTCGACAACCTGTTCGACAAGCGCTACTGGCGCGACGCGGGCGAATACCTGGGCGATGACTACCTGTTCCAGGGCGCGCCGCTGACGGCACGCCTGAGTGCTTCGGTGAACTTCTGACGCCATCGCCGGCAAGCCGGCTCCCACAGGAGGTGGGGTTATTTAGGCATTTTGCGAAAGCCGATGGCCAGGCGGTTCCAGCTGTTGATGGTGGCGATGGCTACGCTCAGGTCGACCTGTTCCTGAGCGCTGAATTCGGCGGCCAGGGCATTGAAGTCTTCGTCCGGGGCGTGGGTCTGGCTGATCAGGGTCAGGCTTTCGGCCCAGGCCAGTGCAGCGCGTTCACGGGGGGTGAAGAACGGGGTTTCGCGCCAGGCGGACAGGGTGTAGAGGCGACGCTCGGTTTCGCCGCCTTTGCGGGCGTCGGCGGTGTGCATGTCGAGGCAGAAGGCGCAGCCGTTGATCTGCGATACGCGCAGGCGGATCAGTTCCAGCAGGGGCAGTTCGATGGACAGTTTGCTGGTGGCGGCTTCCAGGGCGAGCATGGCTTTCATGGCGTCTGGGGAGGCGGTGTAGAAGTCGGTACGGGTTTGCATGGTGGTGCTCCAGGACAGTGGGGGTTGATGGCTAGGTTAGTCATCGGGGCCTGGGGGAGGAATATCCAATTTGGGGGAAGAATGGGTGACCAATGTGATGGACTGACTCAAACCTGATGGGGAACAGCGCATTGCTTCGGTACTGGCCACCTGTGCTGAGGCGCACAGCCTCGCAAAACTGTTCTGGGAGGCCTCACTTGCATGAGTCCGCCCAGTTTTAAAGTTTAAATACAGCCTCCACTAATCACACATCAGGTGTTCTTTTCATAACCTACACCCTGAAAAGAAAACTTTATCTCTTTGCCGACTCCGGCTTCCTTGGTCACCGTTTGACTGCCGACTATCGAGTTCTTGTACCGGCCATACAAACCCAGGCCTTTAATCGCTCCGACCTTGGTCTTGCCGTTTTCATCGGTAGTAAAAGGCGCAGAAAAACTACCTTGAGTCGAGGCAACCTGAGAACTTCGGTTTATTTTCGCACCGTATTGCTCGACAAAACCGATATTCCTACCGGACAACGCAACGTTCTGATCAACATCAAGGTCTTTTACATGTTGCTTGGGCCCAGGATTACCAGGGTCTGTCACATCCTGAATGTATCCGCTCAGCCTCTTGGGGTTCTCAGGGTCTCGCTCTATCGTGAGGTTGTATTTATTGCCGAACTTGAAATCCACCATTGTGCTGTTGCTGCCCCCTTTACCCCCATCCGCCTCGGAGGTTCCTTGCGGCGCTTTAAAATGTGGACCAAATCCAGAGAACGTAATGAGTGCCCTGCCATCTCCACGCGGCTGTATCCCGATGTAGCCGCCCCCTAAGCGTTTGCCTTTTTCATTATTAATGTCGAATTGCATCGCGTAATAAACCCCTCCGTCCTTGGCCGATTTCCTTTGGAGGCCTTCGTCGATAACGATTGGAAAGGTGATATTGGTCAAACCTGCGCCCGGCGCAGACAGTGAGTAACTTACTTGATACAGCCCATTCGGCGACGTGGCCTCTTTTTTAATTTCTAGCTTTGGGTCGCTGACCTTGTCCAACTTGGAGGTTTCGCCGGCATCCGACGTTGTGGTGGATGTTATTTCAATGCTTCGGGGTGGGGCTGAGACAGGGGGGTTATGGAGAGAAGATGCGGGCTGTGCTGGTGAGATAAATGGCGTTTTTTGAATATGCATAAGTACACACCTTCTATGGAATAGTTACCCATGGTAGAAGGCTTGCGCCTGCGCTAGCTGCCAGACAAGGTACCCACACGACTAAGACTTTACTGAAGCTTGGCGTCAGTAGAATTCCCATGGTTTTTTGTTTGTGGGCTGTCTGGGCAAGGCACCGAGTTGGGAGATCGGTTTGTTTGATGGGGGGTTAGTACATATCCGTTGTTTGGGTGATGGCGGCTTATGGTTCCGCCCTTACGGCGGGTCACTTTGGAAAAGAGCCCCAAAGTAACCAAAGGGCTCTTGCCTCAACACTCGGCACCTCGCCTAGGCTCGGTGTGCCCGTAATCCGACAGGTATTTGGGGGGCCGCCGCCACGCGCCATC
>NZ_JBWKRS010000075.1:0-9738 GCF_059419385.1 Pseudomonas sp. GW821-FHT05H12
GATCTCACGGGCGCCATCGCCGGCAAGCCGGGCTCCTACAGGGATTGTGGTGAGGCCATCAGACCTTCTTGTAAAGCTGGCTGCCTTCCTGCTTGAACCGCTCCGCCTGCTCCGCCAAGCCCTTGGCCACATCCACGTCCACCGCTTCGATGCGCTGGTTGGCGGCGTACTCACGCACTTCCTGGGTGATTTTCATCGAGCAGAACTTCGGCCCGCACATCGAGCAGAAATGCGCGACCTTGGCGGAGTCCTTCGGCAAAGTTTCGTCGTGGTAGGAGCGTGCGGTGTCCGGGTCCAGGCCGAGATTGAACTGGTCTTCCCAACGGAATTCAAAGCGCGCCTTACTCAAGGCGTTGTCGCGAATCTGCGCGCCCGGGTGCCCCTTGGCCAGGTCTGCCGCGTGTGCAGCGATCTTGTAGGTGATGATCCCGGTCTTCACGTCATCCTTGTTCGGCAAGCCCAGGTGTTCCTTGGGCGTGACGTAGCAAAGCATGGCGCAACCGAACCAGCCGATCATCGCGGCGCCAATACCCGAGGTGATGTGGTCGTAGCCCGGCGCAATGTCGGTGGTCAGCGGGCCGAGGGTGTAGAACGGCGCCTCGTCACAGCACTCCAGTTGCTTGTCCATGTTCTCCTTGATCAACTGCATCGGCACGTGGCCGGGGCCTTCGATCATGGTTTGCACGTCGTGCTTCCAGGCGGTCTTGGTCAACTCGCCGAGGGTTTCCAACTCGCCGAATTGCGCGGCGTCGTTGGCGTCGGCAATCGAGCCCGGGCGCAGGCCATCGCCAAGGGAGAAGCTGACGTCGTAGGCCTTCATGATTTCGCAGATTTCGTCGAAATGCGTGTAGGTGAAGTTCTCTTTGTGGTGGGCCAGGCACCATTTGGCCATGATCGAACCGCCACGGGACACGATGCCGGTCACGCGCTTGGCGGTCAGCGGCACATAGCGCAGCAGCACGCCGGCGTGAATGGTGAAGTAGTCGACGCCCTGCTCGGCCTGTTCGATCAGGGTGTCGCGGAACAGCTCCCAGGTCAGGTCTTCGGCGGCGCCGCCGACTTTTTCCAGTGCCTGGTAGATCGGCACCGTACCGATCGGTACCGGCGAGTTGCGGATGATCCACTCGCGGGTTTCGTGAATGTGCTTGCCGGTGGACAAGTCCATCACGGTGTCCGAGCCCCAGCGAATGCCCCAGGTCAGTTTCGCCACTTCTTCTTCGATGGACGAACCCAGGGCGCTGTTGCCGATGTTGCCGTTGATCTTCACCAGGAAGTTACGGCCGATGATCATCGGTTCCAGTTCGGTGTGGTTGATGTTGGCCGGGATGATCGCGCGGCCACGGGCGATTTCTTCGCGTACAAATTCGGGGGTGATGATCTTCGGCACGCTGGCGCCGAAGCTGTGGCCGGCATGCTGCTGGTCGAGCAGGCCGGTGGCACGGGCCTCTTCCAGCTTCATGTTTTCGCGGATGGCGACGTATTCCATCTCGGCGGTGATGATGCCTTTGCGCGCGTAGTGCATCTGCGTGACGTTGGCACCGGCCTTGGCGCGGCGTGGGTTCTTCACGTGGGCGAAGCGCAGCGCGGTCAGCTCGGCATCGCTGAGACGCTGCTGGCCGAAGTGCGAGGTGAGGCCTGGCAGGCGCTCGGTGTCGTTGCGCACTTCGATCCACGGCGAGCGCACGTCGGCCAGGCCTTTGCGCACGTCGATGATCACGTTGGGGTCGGTGTAGGGGCCGGAGGTGTCGTACACAGTGACAGGGGCGTTGATTTCACCGCCGAAATCGGTGGGGGTCACGTCCAGGCTGATTTCGCGCATCGGCACGCGAATGTCCGGGCGGGTGCCTTGTACGTAGATTTTTTGCGAGCGGGTAAACGGCTGCACGGAGCCGGAGTCGACTTGGACCGATTCACTCAGGTGCACGGTATTTTTTAATTTTGTAGTCATCACGGGCTCTCCAACTATCCAGGCGGTGGATTTTTGTCGGAGCGAACCTGGGACGGATGGACGCACTGAAACCAGTGCTGTGCTTGGTGCACGAGGGCTGCTCAATAAATGAACAGCATCCCGGACGAAGCACAAGAGGACTCGCCGGGTGACGAGAAATCTTGTTCCCTACGCAGGCGCTAACCTGATCAGGTTCAACGGGATCCGGTATTTACCGATCTCAGCCTTCCAACAAGGCACCCCGACAAGAACGCGGCCAGTCTAGACCATGCCGTGGGCAAATTGCCAATGGCGGTGCATTCAGCGTGATGAATGGCGTGATTGCAGGATTGTTGTGCCGTGATCTGGCCACTACACTCGGGAGCCGCCTCAAGGCTTGACGCCAGGAATGGCCAGCCTTAGCCTTGGGCGCTAAATTATCGCCGTAATATTCACTCTAGGGATCGCCTCATGCTGCGCAAACTCTCACTGGCTCTCGCCGTGTCTTGTGCGACCAACGGAATGGTCTGGGCAGCAGAAGCGCCCTTGTCCGCCAAAACCGACCTGGTCAGCGTCTACCAGGAGGCGGTGAACAACAACGCCGACCTGGCCGCTGCCCGCGCCCAATACGGCGCGCAGAAAGAAGTGGTGCCCCAGGCCCGCGCCGGGTTGCTGCCGAACCTGTCGGCCGGCGCCGACAGCAACAACGTGCGCACCCAGATCGACCAGCCCGCCGCCACCGTCAACCGTGATGCGCATTCCTGGCGGGCCACCCTCAGCCAGCCGCTGTTTCGTGCCGATCGCTGGTTCCAGTTGCAAGCTGCCGAAGCCGTCAACGAGCAGGCCTCGCTGCAACTTTCGGCCACCGAGCAAAACCTGATCCTGCAAAGCGCTGAAAACTACTTCGCCGTGCTGCGCGCCCAGGACAATCTGGCTTCGACCAAGGCCGAAGAAAACGCCTTCAAGCGCCAGCTCGATCAGTCCAACGAACGCTTTGATGTCGGCCTGTCGGACAAAACCGACGTGCTGCAATCCCAAGCCAGCTACGACACAGCGCGCGCCAACCGCATCGTTGCCCAGCGCCAGGTGGATGACGCCTTCGAGGCGCTGATCACCCTGACCAATCGTCAGTACAACTCGATCCAGGGCATTGTCCACACGCTCCCGGTGCTGCCACCGGCGCCGAATGACGCCAAGGCCTGGGTTGAAACGGCTGGCCGCCAGAACCTGAACCTGCTCGCCAGCAACTACGCCGTCACTGCCGCCGAAGAGACCCTCAAGCAGCGCAAGGCCGGTCATGCTCCGACCCTCGACGCCGTGGCGCAGTATGAAAAAGGCGACAACGACGCGCTGGGCTTCAGCAACCCGAACCAGTTGCCGGTGCCCTACGGGGGCGATGTGTCCCAGCGCACTATCGGCCTGCGCTTGAACATCCCGATCTACAGCGGCGGCCTGACCAGTTCGCAAGTGCGCGAATCCTATTCGCGCCTGGACCAGACCGAACAGCAACGTGAAGGCCTGCGCCGCCAGGTGGTGGAAAACACGCGTAACCTGCACCGCGCGGTAAATACCGACGTGGAACAGGTGCAGGCACGCCGCCAGTCGATCATCTCGAACCAGAGCGCGGTGGAAGCCACGGAGATCGGTTACCAGGTGGGTACGCGCAACATCGTCGACGTACTGGACTCACAGCGTCAGCTGTATTCGTCGGTGCGCAACTACAACAACAGCCGCTACGACTACATCCTCGACAACCTGCGCCTGAAGCAAGCCGCGGGCACCCTGAACCCGGGGGATCTGCAGGACCTGACGCGTTACCTCAAGGCTGACTACAACCCTGACAAGGACTTCCTGCCGCCCGACCTGGCCAAAGCCGCGGCCGAGCAGCTCAAGGCCCGCCCGGGTAATTAAGCCCACCCCAAAACCACTGTGGGAGCTGGCTTGCCTGCGATGCAGACACCTCGGTGCAGCTGAAGTACCGAGATGATGCAATCGCAGGCAAGCCAGCTCCCACAGTTTTATCGGTGTTGTTTCAGTAGGTGATGAGTCGATCGAGGCCGTCCAGCAAGCGCTTTAACGCGCCCTGGTTGGCCTGCATCACCGCCAAACCCGCCTGCCCCATCTTGCGCGCATCCTGCGGCAGTTCGAACAACTGGCGCACCGCCTCAGCCAATCCTTGCGCGTCATCCACCTCACGCAACGCCCCCGCTTCGCGCATCATCGCGGTGATTTCGAGGAAGTTGAACACGTGCGGCCCCATGATCACCGGCAACGCCAGTGCCGCCGGTTCCAACGGGTTGTGCCCGCCGGTTGGCACCAGGCTGCCGCCGACAAAGGCGCTGTCAGCCAGCGCATACAGAAACAGCAACTCGCCCATGGTGTCGCCGAGCAACACCGAGGTCTGCGGGGTGACCGGCTCACCACTGGAACGACGCGCCGTGGCAAACCCGTGTTGCTGGCACAGTTCGAACATCGGGCCGAAACGTTCCTGATGGCGCGGCACCAGAATCAGCAGCGCATTCGGGTAGCTGTCGAGCAATTGGCGGTGGGCAGCCAGCACTACCTCGTCTTCACCTTCGTGGGTACTGGCGGCGATCCACACCGGACGCTCGCTGGCGCCCCACTGTTCGCGCAACGCTGCGGCACGCACCGGCAATTGCGGGTCGATGGTCAGGTCGAACTTGATCGAACCGGTCACCTCGACCGTTTGCGGGCGCGCGCCAAGGCTGAGGAAGCGCTGGGCCTCGGTGTGCGTCTGCACCGCCAGCAAACTCATCTCGGCCAGCATCGGCGCGGTCAGCTTGGCGAAACGGCCATAGCCCTTGGCCGAACGCGCTGACAACCGCGCATTGGCCAGCGCCACCGGAATCCCGCGCTGGGCACAGGCGTGGATGTGGTTGGGCCACAGTTCGGTTTCCACGATTATCGCCAGTTTCGGCTGCACACGATCAAGGAAACGCTTGGCCGCACACGGCACGTCATAGGGCAGGTAGCAGTGCTGGATGCGCGGTTCATTGGCAAACATCGCCTGAATACGCTCGGAGCCGGTCGGCGTCATGCACGTGACCGTGATCGGCAACGTGGGATGGCGCTGCAGCAACTCGCGCACCATCGGCGCGGCGGCGATGCTCTCGCCCACCGACACCGCGTGCACCCAGATCCCGCCCGGCTGCATCACCGGCAATCCGTAGGAAAACCGCTCGCCGACGCGCTTGGCATAGGCCGGCGCCTTGCGCGCACGCAGCCACAGACGTAAAGCCACCAACGGCAGCGCCAGGTAAAACAGACAGCTGTAGAGAGTTCTATTCATGGCGGCGGAGTTTATCGGCTTTTTCAGTCAATCGCCTGCAAGCACTCAGCAAAACGTTTGGCCAGGAAGCGCGCAGCGGGGCCCAAGTGCTCATCGCGGCGCCACACCAGCTCCACCACCAGGGCTGGCGGCGTCCACTCGCTGTCCAGCTCGACCATCTGCTGCTGGTAGGTCGGGTACTGCACGATATGCCGGGGCAGCCAGGCCCAGCCCAGGCCGCTCATCAGCCATTCGGCCAGTACGTAGAAGCTGTCGGCACGCCACACCAGGGGGCTCGCGGCCTCGCTGCCGGGGTAGACGCTGGTTTGCGTCGACATCAGCAACTGGCGGAACTGCGCCAGGCGCTTGCAATCCACGTAGGTCTCTTTCGCCAGCGGGTGATTCACGCCACAGACCGTGACCATTTCCACACTGCCCACCACCCGCCGCTCAAGGGCCTCGGGGATCTGGTCGTGATAGAACAACAGACCCAGGTCAGCCTTGCGCTCCACCAATTTGCGCGCCACGTCCCCTTGAGCCGCGCTGGACAGTTGCACTTCCAGATGAGGGTATTGACCAGCCAACGCCTCAAGGCTGTCGAGCACCGGCTGGAACAGCATGGCTTCATCCTGGGCCAGGCGCAGCAACGCTTCCTCGCCACGCGTCAAAGAGAGTGCCCGACCATTGAGACGCTCACACTGGCGTAACACCTCGCGGGCCTCTTCCAGCAGCACGCTGCCAGCTTCGGTCAAGGTGGGCTGGCGCCCGCTGCTGCGTTCAAACAGGGTCAGCCCCAAGTCCGCCTCCAGCAGGGCAATCGCGTTACTTACCGCCGATTGCGCCTTGCGCTGGCCGCGCGCTACGGCCGAAAACGAACGCTGTTCGGCGACGCTGACAAACAGGCGCATCTGGTCCAGGTTCCATTGCACACTCATGGCTCAACCCATCTTCAATTCGGATAGGTAATGACTTTACCCCATCTGTCGAACCCCTAAAATGCCAACCCTGTAGAAACCCACTCCGAGGATTACCACCATGAATGCCGCCTACGTTTATCTGGCCATTGCCATCTGCTCGGAAGTGATCGCGACCGTTTCCATGAAAGCCATCAAGGGGTGGAGCACGCCCATCCCCTTGCTGCTGGTGATCGTCGGTTATGGCGTGGCGTTCTGGATGCTGACGCTGGTGGTGCGCACCGTACCGGTGGGCGTGGCCTATGCGGTCTGGGCGGGGATGGGGATCGTGATGGTCAGTGTCGCGGCGCTGTTCATCTATGGGCAGAAGCTCGATATGCCGGCGATCATGGGCATGGGCCTGATCGTGCTGGGCGTAGTGGTGATCCAGTTGTTCTCGAAAACCGCCGGGCACTGATACCCGCCGGGCACCGACCCATTTCGATCCCTGTATACTGCGCCTCTTGTCTTGAACACTGAGGTCGCCCATGCCATCCGTTATTTCCACCGACGTTCTGATTGTCGGCGCCGGGGTTGCCGGCCTCTGGCTGAATGCGCGCCTGCGCCGGCAGGGGTACTCCACAGTACTGGTGGAAAGCGCTACCTTGGGTGGCGGGCAAAGCATGAAGTCCCAGGGGATCATCCACGGCGGCGCGAAATACGCCCTGCACGGCGCCCTCACCGGCGCGTCCGAAGCCATCGCCGACATGCCGCGCCGCTGGCGCGAAGCCTTGGCCGGTAACGGTGAACTGGACCTGAGCGGCGTGCGCCTGCTCTCCGAAGCGCATTACCTGTGGTCACCCGGCACTCTCGCGGGCAACCTCACCAGTTTCTTTGCCAGCAAGGCCGTGCGTGGCCGCGTCGACCAGGTCAAGGGCGACGACCTGCCGCCAGCCCTGCAGGACCGCCGTTTCAAGGGCAAGGTCTATCGCCTGGCGGAACTGGTCATCGACGTCCCCAGCCTGATCGAACGCCTGGCGCACCTGGCCGGTGACGGCTTGCTCGCTGGCCAGCGGATCGAACCGCTGCTGGAAGGCGACGCACTGGTAGGCCTGAAGGTGGATGGCCGCGAGATTCGCGCGCAACGCATCGTACTGAGTGCCGGCGCCGGCACGGCAGAGCTGCTGACGGCCCTGGGCCTGAGCCAACCGGCCATGCAAACGCGCCCGCTGCACATGATCATCGCCAAGGGCCCTGGCCTGAAACCGCTGTACGCCCACTGCCTGGGTGGCGGCACCAAGCCGCGCATCACCGTCACCACCCACCCGGCCGCCGACGGCAACTGGGTGTGGTACATGGGCGGCGATATTGCCGAGGCTGACGGCGTGGCGCGCACGCCAGAACAACAAATCGCCACTGCGCAAAAAGAACTGGCGCAGTTGCTGCCGTGGATCGACATGAGCCAGACCCAGTGGGCCACCTTGCGCGTCGACCGCGCAGAACCTCTGCAATCGGGCCTCACCCGTCCCGATAACGCCTTCCTCGCTGAGCAGGGCCGCCTGCTAGTGGGCTGGCCGACCAAGCTGGCCCTGGCGCCGGACTTTGCCGATCGAGTGATCAACAGCCTGGAACGCGACAGCATCCGCCCAACCGCGAGCGAGCCCCTGCCCGAGCTGCCAAAACCCGCCATCGGCGTTCCTGCCTGGGAGCAACTGCTGCCATGACCCTACCGACCTTGCACGACCTGCATCGCCCCCTGGGCAGCACCGACCTGCTGGTATCGCCACTGGGCCTGGGCACCGTGAAACTGGGCCGTGATCAAGGGGTGAAATACCCCAGCGGCTTCCAGATCCCAGGCGACGATGAGGCGCGGATGTTGCTGCGCCAGGCCCGCGAACTGGGCATCAACCTGATCGACACCGCGCCAGCCTATGGCCGCAGCGAAGAGCGCCTGGGGCCGCTGCTGCGCGACCAGCGCAAGGACTGGGTGATCGTCAGCAAGGTCGGCGAAGAATTCGAAGAGGGGCTGTCCAGCCACGATTTCAGCGAGGCGCATACCCGGATGTCGATCGAGCGCAGCTTGAAACGGCTTGAAACGGATTTTATCGACCTGGTGCTGGTGCATTCCGACGGCAATGACCTGCACATTCTCAACGACTGCGAGGTTTACCAGACCCTCGAGGCGCTGAAAAAGGAAGGAAAGATCCGTGGTTTCGGCTTTTCCGGCAAAACTGTCGAAGGCGGCGTGAAGGCTCTGGAACGGGGCGATTGCGCGATGGTCACCTACAATTTGAACGAACAAACCGAAAAAGCCGTCATTGATTATGCCGCCGCCCATGGCAAAGGCATCCTGGTGAAAAAGGCCTTGGCCAGCGGACACGTTTGCCTGGAACCCGGAATGGATCCAATTCGAGCCAGTTTCATGTTGTTGTTTGCGCAAACGGGCGTCGCCAGTGCTATTGTCGGGACCATCAACCCGCTGCACCTGGCCCATAACGTGGCGACCGCTGCCCAGGTCATTCGTCAACTCTGATGCCGCCCACGCGGCCGACCCCGTCGCAAGAAGGAGCCGACATGCCGCGAACGCTCATAAGAAAAAACCCCAGTAACTTCAAAACACTGCCGCTGCACGTCGAAGCCACCCCCGAAGGCTTGAGCTACCAGAGCGTGGGCATGCCGCTCAACTTTGCCCAGACCCTGCAACGGCGCAAGCCAGTAGAAGTGGCAGACCCCGAGCGTTTCGCCCTGGAGCTGGCCAACCTGGGCGTGTCGGTACGCCTGACCCTGCACTGGCAAAACAAGGATTACTGGGTGCTGGTACGCCAGCGCCGCCAGGACCGTGGCGACGTGGTGCTCAAGCTGATCTCCGGCTACGTCCCCGCCCACGAACTGAACCTGCCGCTGCACACCGCCATCCAAGAAATCGCCGAGGAATGCCTGCTGGAGACACCCGAAGGCTGGCTCGGCGGGCGTTTCAATGACACTTGGCTGCCAGCGCCCTACTCCGCTGCACTGCATTACCGTGAAGCCCTGCCATTTCGCCTGAGCCCCCTGTCGGGCGCGGCACGCCCGGTGCGCTGCGCCACCACCCAGTTGATCGAGCGGCCACGGGCCTACGTGCACCTTCCCACGGCGTCGCTGCAGCTGATCTACGACCTGCGCCTGGAAGTGCCCAAGGAAGCCAAATCCCTGAGCCTGTTCCATGTGGACGAGCGTCTCGAAGGCGACCAATTGGTCGCCCGCCTGGACCGCCAGCGCCCGGACCTGTACCTGATGCCCTTGAAGGACGGCCAGCCTCTGGCCGAGCTGTACACCGTGAAGAAAGACCAACTCTACCCAGCGAGCACACGGGGCCTGTACCTGGCGGAAAGCTTCGCCCAGCAGGAGGGTTGGTTGGTGCGTGATGAGCGGATTCGCTGGAAGGATTGGCTCAGGCAGCAAGGCCTGGCAGAGCCGGAGAAAGAGTCGAAGCTCAAGCGCCTGGCGCAGCGTGTGTTGCGCAAGATCGTGCCGAAGAAAAAAGCCAGCCGCTGATCTCAAGAACAGACCTTTACCTGTAGGAGCAGGGGGGGGGGGGGGGGGGGGGGGGGGGGGGGGGGGGGGGGGGGGGGGGGGGGGGGGGGGGGGGG
>NZ_JBWKRS010000076.1:0-9538 GCF_059419385.1 Pseudomonas sp. GW821-FHT05H12
CGGCATTCCATTCCGTCAGATAAGTCAGCCCCATTCCCGCCCTGGCGGCTTGAAGCATCAATGTGGGGTTATCAAGCGTCAGTGCACCTTGTACATCCACCGCAATCGCCTCGCCGTGGCGCTCAAACTCCCAGCGATAGATCGCACCGCTTGGCATTCGACTGCGTATGCACTCATGTGCGCTCAGGTCCATGGGGCTTAAAGGCGCAGCGTGCCTCGCAAAGTAAGCAGGGCTGCCCAATACGGCGAACCGCTGAGGGCGGCTGATATCGACGGCGATCATATCTTGCGCAACGCTATCGCCCAGGCGGATCCCCGCATCGAACCCTTGAGCCACAATATCGACCAGGCGCCCTTCGGTGACGATATCCACCTTCATTTGTGGATAGCGTTGCATGTACTCCAGCAGCAGTGGCATCACCTGCTTGGCGGCACCTGCTGAAGTATTGAGGCGCAAAGTACCGCTAGGCGCGGCCTGACTGTTGCCCGCTTGTTCAAGCGCCATGCGGATGGTCGACAAGGCGGGCGTCACCGTGCGCACAAACTCCGCGCCAATCTCCGAAAGGGACACGCTGCGCGTCGTGCGATTGAACAATCGCACACCCATTCGTGCCTCAAGCGCGGCGACCGAGTGACTCAGTGCCGACGTCGACACATTCAACTCTGTTGCTGCAGCCCGAAAGCTGCGATGCCGGGCGACTGCCAAGATTGCTTCCAGCTCGTTCAATCCCGATGTGTTCATTGTCCTGAATCGCTCATCAAGTCGTTTCGGTTTGTGCGGATTATCAGATCAATCATAGTGGCTTACCGTAGGGCATACCAATTGAGTGCCTTCGGAGGCTCCATGCTTCAGATCAACCAGATCTACATCAATGGTCAGTTCGTGACGCCCCACGGTGAAGAACGATTCGATCTGTTCAACCCAGCAACCGCCGAGCCCATTGCTCAGGTCCGCCTGGCTGACGAGCACGACGCGATCAGCGCGATCAGCGCCGCCAAGCGGGCATTTCCCGAGTTTTCCCGCACGCCCAAAGCGACACGCGTTGATTACCTCAAGCGCATGCACGCCGCTGTTGCCTCTGCTGAAGCGGAACTCACGGCCGCCATCATCCTTGAGTACGGCGCGCCGTTATCGCGTGCACAGTGGATGGCCAAGCATGCCGCGAGCGTCCTGCTGGACGCCGCAAAGGTGTTGGATGATTACGAGTTTACGCGGCGCATCGGTATCGCCGAAGTGACCATGCAGCCCCTGGGCGTTGCCGGGCTCATCACACCCTGGAACAGCAATGCCGGTTTCATCTGCGGCAAGCTGGCCGCGGCGTTAGCCGCCGGGTGTACGGCCGTGATCAAACCCAGCGAAATGAGCGCCCTGCAAACCTCCATCGTCACGCGCGCATTGCATGAAGCGGGTTTGCCGCCCGGGGTGTTCAACATTGTCACGGGCCGAGGTGAAACCGTCGGTGCCGTGCTGAGCACGCACCCAGATATTGCAAAAGTCTCGTTCACCGGGTCTACCGCCATCGGCAAACAAATCTTGCGTGCCGGCGCTGAAACCTTGAAGCGAATCACGCTCGAATTGGGTGGGAAATCTCCGGTACTGATTCTCGAGGATGCCGATCTCGCTACCGCTGTACCCATGGCGATTCAAGCCGGTTTCATGAACAGCGGCCAAGCCTGTATCGCCGGCACCCGCATTCTTGTACCCGCGCACCGCCTGGCAGAAGTCGAAGCGTTGATGGTCGAGGAAGTGGCGAAAGTCCAGGCAGGTGACCCCAATGACCCTGCCACCAGCGTTGGCCCTATGGTGAGTCTCAAGCAATGGCAACGCGTCCAGCGATACATACACATCGGCATGGAAGAGGGCGCCCACTTATTGGCCGGTGGTCCCGGATTGCCAGAGGACGTCGCGGCCGGTTGGTTTGTGAGGCCGACGGTTTTCAGCCGCGTGTCGAACCAGATGACCATCGCCCGTGAAGAGATCTTCGGCCCCGTCCTGTCGATCATCACCTACAACGACGAGGAAGAAGCGCTGGCGATAGCCAATGACACGGCCTACGGCCTCCAGGCGTACATCCTGTCTTCGGATCTGCCAAAGGCCCACGCACTGGCCAAGCGCATCGAGGCGGGCCGTGTGCTCATCAATACGTTGGCTCACGAACCTCTCGCACCTTTTGGTGGGTTCAAACAGTCAGGTATCGGCCGCGAGTGCGGGACGTTCGGTTTGGAGGCATTTCTGGAGCCAAAATCCATCCTGTCCTGACAAAACAGCATGCCGTTGGGGAAATCGATGCAAAGTGTTTCTGCATTTTTGGTATGGTGCAGCACATTTTCACAAGGATTGATCTTTTATCCGCAGGACGCGGCGTCGACCTTCTTCAACGAGATGCTGTAGAAATGCCTGAACCGATACCGATCAAGGATCACGAAAAAGAAAACCGCCTGGTCAACAAGCGCCTGCTTGCCTGCGCGCTGCTGGTGATCGGCATCACCTGCGCCCTGGTCGGGCGCATGTATTTCCTGCAGGTAGTGCAGTACGACTACCACTCCACGATTTCTGAAAACAACCGTGTCCACGTATTGCCGATCACGCCGACCCGCGGGCTGATTTATGACCGCAATGGCGTCGTCCTCGCTGACAACCGCCCCAGTTACAACCTGACCATCACCCGCGAGCGCACCACCGACCTCAAGGGCGAACTGGACGCTATCGTCAGCCTGTTGCACCTGCCGGCCGAAGACCGCGCCGTGTTTGACAAGGCGCTCAAGCAGGCCCGCCATCCTTTCGTGCCCGTCACGCTGTTCTATGAGCTGACCGAAGAACAGATCGCCGTATTGGCGGTGAACGAATTCCGTTTGCCTGGCGTAGACGTCGAGCCGCAATTTGTCCGCCACTATCCATTGGGTGCGCATTTCGCCCACTCCATTGGCTACGTCGGCCGCATCAACGAGAAAGAATCCAAGGCCCTCGATTCGGTGGAGTACCGCGGCACTCAGTCCATCGGCAAGACCGGTATCGAACGCTTCTACGAATCCGAATTGCACGGCCACGTCGGCTATGAAGAGGTCGAGACCAACGCCCAAGGCCGTGTGCTGCGCGTGCTCAAGCACACCGACCCGATTCCCGGTAAAAACATCGTATTGAGCCTCGACGTCCACCTCCAGGAAGCCGCTGAAGAAGCCTTGGGCGATCGTCGCGGTTCGGTGGTTGCCCTCGACCCGCAAACCGGCGAAGTACTGGCCATGGTCAGCAAGCCGAGCTTCGACCCCAACAGTTTTGTGACCGGGATCAGCTTCAAGGAATACGCCGCCCTGCACGATTCCATCGACCGCCCGCTGTTCAACCGCGTACTGCGCGGGCTGTACGCGCCGGGTTCGACCATCAAGCCCGAGGTGGCCATCGCCGGCCTCGACAGCGGTGTGGTCACGGCGCAAACCCGTGTGTTCGACCCCGGTTACTACCAGTTGCCCGATTTTGACCACAAATACCGTAACTGGAACCACAGCGGCGACGGCTGGGTGGACATGGACGCTGCGATCATGCGGTCCAACGACACCTACTTTTATGACCTGGCCCACAAGCTCGGCATCGATCGCCTGCACGATTACCTGGCTGAATTCGGCCTTGGCCAGAAAGTGTCCCTGGACATGTTCGAAGAGTCAGCAGGCCTGATGCCATCCCAAGCCTGGAAGCGCGCAACCCGCCGCCAGCCCTGGTTCCCGGGTGAAACCGTGATCCTCGGCATCGGCCAGGGCTACATGCAGGTCACCCCTTTGCAATTGGCCCAAGCCACTGCGCTGATCGCCAACAAAGGTGTGTGGAACCGGCCGCACCTGGCCAAGACGATCAATGGCGTGCCGCCAGTGGATCAGAACCCGATGCCGAACGTGGTCCTCAAGGACCCGCGCGACTGGGAACAGGTCAATCACGGCATGCAACTGGTTATGCATGATCCGCGTGGTATCGCGCGGGCGGCCGCACAGGGTGCGCAGTACCGTATCGCCGGCAAGAGTGGTACGGCGCAGGTGGTCGCGATCAAGCAGGGCGAACGCTACGACCGTAACAAGACGCTGGAGCGCCACCGTGACAACGCCTTGTTCGTGGGCTTCGCGCCGGCGGAACATCCGAAGATCGTGATCTCTGTAATGATTGAGAACGGCGAAGCCGGTGGCCGCGTGGCGGGCCCGGTGGTCCGGCAGATCATGGACGCCTGGCTACTGGATCAGGACGGTCATCTGAAGCCGCAATATGCGACACCCGCCAAGGCGCCCGGTGATCCGCACGTCTGAGTCACACCTTCCACTCGTCCCACTGCTCCACACCTTCATGTGCCAGCCAAGGCACTTCGTGGGCCGTCCAGATGTGCGAGGTGGGCCGAACGCCAGGATCATCGTCCAGCGTCGCCACCCGCACAATCACATGGGGTTGATGCCCTCGCTCGGCCATCAGATGTGAGCCGCAGCGAGAGCAGAAATGCCTGAACTTGCCCGGCGAAGATTCATACGAGGATAAAAGCGTCTCACCCTGCGTCCAGCGAAAGTGCTCACGCATCACTCCGGCGGTGGATACGAACGCCGCTGCATGCACCTTGCGGCAGCTCTCACAGTGGCAGTGGCTGATAGGCATATCCAGGCCGTCGAGTTGATACTGCACCGCCTTGCAGAAACAACTTCCGTGGAGCTGTTGATTCATCGTGCTTTACCTCAAGGGGGGAGGGGGACAATCTACCTTTTGCCGCCACACTGCGCATTAGAGTGATACAAGGCATTGCCCTTATCTTGACATTGCTCTAAATTGCGAAGCGTTCTCATTCGCGCGCAATATCATTATGCCTCTGTCTGCTGTGCCTCACACTTCTCGTGAACCCGTTGGGCAGCTCTACGGTGATCACCACCGCTGGCTGGTCAGTTGGCTGCGTGCACGCCTGGGTTGCTCACAACAGGCAGCGGACCTGGCTCAAGACACTTTTGTCCGCTTGTTGCTGGCCGAGCGCACCCAGCCGGTGGCCGCTGAATTGAAAGAGCCCCGGCACTTTCTGGTGACGATTGCCAAGCGCGTGATGATCGACAGTTTCCGCCGCAAAGCCCTTGAGCAGGCTTACCTGCAGGCCTTGGCGGAACAACCGCAGGGTTACGCCATTTCGCCGGAAGAGCGGTTATTGATCATCGAAACCCTGCAACGCCTGGATGCCATGCTTGATGGCTTAGGCCGCAAGGCCAAGCGCGCCTTCCTGCTCTCGCAATTGCAAGGGATGCCCTACAAAGACATTGCCGAAGCGCTGCAGGTATCCGTCAGCTCCGTAACCAAATACATCGCCAAAGCCACCGAGCATTGCCTGATCTTCGCCTTGGAGCATTGACCGTGACTCGCGATCCACAACGCCAGGCCCTCAGCGCGGCCGCCCACTGGGTGGCGCGCCTGGCGGCCGAACCCGGTGATCCTGAGTTGCACGCAGCCTGGCGCACCTGGCGTGACGAAACTTCACTGAACCAATGGGCCTGGCAGCGCGTGGAGGCCCTTCAGCAGCAACTCCAGTGCCTGCCCGGCGCGGTAGCGGTCAACGTAATGGACGCCGCTGACGACCAATCCCAGCGCTTCGGTCGTCGGGCAGTACTCAAGGGCGTGATGATCGGCGCCGGCGTGAGCGCCATCGGTTGGTCCGGCTATCGACAAGCGCCGCAATGGATGGCGGATCAACGCACCACCACGGGCGAACGCCACGGCCTGCGCCTGGACGATGGCACCCGGTTGTCCCTCAACACCGCCAGTGCCGTTGATATCCGCTACACCGCCGAACAGCGCCTGCTGATTTTGCGCGGCGGAGAAATCCTTGTCGAAACCGCCCCCGACCCGCGTCCTTTCCTGGTACGCAGCGCCCAGGGAGAGATGCGTGCCCTCGGTACACGCTTTGATGTGCGCCAGTTTGATGGCTACACCGCCATGAGCGTCCTGGAGCATGCCGTGGCCGTGCGCCCTGGCGTCGAGCAGGCAGAGACCGTCATCACCGCCGGCCAGGCCGTCACCTTCGACAGCCAGCGCATGCTCTCCCTTCGAGCTAACGACCCGGGTGAGGGCGCTTGGGCGCAGGGGCGGCTGATCGTCGACAATTGGCGGCTGGATCGCCTGGTGGCCGAACTGGCACGCTATCGCCCGGGCTACCTGGGGTGTGCCACTGAAATCAGCCACCTGACCGTCTCGGGTGCCTACTCCCTGGACGACATCGACCTGACCCTCAACGCGCTGACCCACGCCTTGCCGGTACGCCTCACTTCACGCACTCGCTATTGGACGACAGTGGTCCCGCGCGCCTGAAACTGAAAACAATTATCAACCACCGTTGTCGATTTGCTGCGCCTCGTTCGACTCCTCCTGCAAACCCCCTTTCATTCGTTTCAAACCCCCAGGAGTCAACATGCGCGCAGGGCCTACTTCAGCCGCCAACCCACCCCTTCGGTCATTTCGCAAAAAACCTTTGCAGGTCGCGTTGTTCGGCGTGTCGCTGATGGTACAAGCCGGGCTGCTGGCCCCGTTGTTTGCCAGCGGTTCCAGTGCCGTTGCCGCGAGCCAGCAAAAAACTTTTGCGATTGCGCCCGGCCCACTGGGTTCGGTGCTGAGCCGCTTTGCCAGCGACGCCGGCGTGGTGTTGTCGTTCGACTCCGGCCTCACGGCAGGCAAGCAGAGCGCCGGGCTGCAGGGGACTTACAGCGTCGAACAAGGGTTTGCCCGACTGTTGGCCGGCAGCAATCTGGCCCTGGCAGCCAATAACGACGGCAGCTATGGCCTGGCGCCACAAACCAGTGGTGGTGCCTTGACCCTGGGCGCCACCAGCATCAACGCCGAAGGGCTGGGCCTGACCACCGAAAGCACCGGTTCCTACACCACCGGTGCCACCAGCACTGCGACCAAACTGCCGCTGTCCCTGCGCGAAACGCCACAGTCGGTCAGCGTGGTCACTCGCCAGCTGATGGACGACCAGCACCTGTCCACGCTTAACGAAGTGCTGGCTTTTACCCCGGGCATCAGCAGCAACCACCGCGACAGCGAGCGCTACTCGTTTTACTCCCGTGGTTTCGAGATCCAGAACTTCCAGTACGACGGTATCCCGTCCCAGATCGCCAACGAATCCCAGCAGTACATCGGCCCGCTCTCGGACATGGCGATCTACGACCGTGTCGAGGTGGTGCGCGGAGCCACCGGCTTGATGAGCGGTGCCGGCACGCCCTCCGCCGTCATCAACCTGGTGCGCAAGCGTCCGACCAAAGACTTCCAGGCCCACCTTTCGGGAGAGGCGGGCGCATGGGACCGTTACCGCTCTGAAGTGGATGTGTCCGGCCCACTGACCGAAACCGGCAATGTGCGCGGCCGCTTTGTCGCGGCGTACCAGAAGCAGCGCTCCTTCGTGGACTGGTACAAGGAAGACAAGCGCGTGATGTATGGCGCGCTCGATATCGACCTGAACGACACCACCACCCTGCGCACCAGCCTGGATTACCAGAACAACGACGCCAACGGCAGCAGCTACGGGCATATCCCGTTGTTCTACAACAATGGCAGGCAGACGAACTTTTCCCGCTCATTCAACCCGGCTTCACGTTCCAGCTACATGGACAACACCAGCTACACCTTCACCACGATGCTGGACCATAAACTGGACAACGACTGGAGCCTGAAAACTGCCTACAGCCATCAGTATTCCTATCGCAAAGGGCAGGGCGCGTCCGCCAGTGGCGGCTACCCGGACCCGGTCACCGGCCAAGGCGCCGGCGCGTTCATCTATCGCCTCGACAGCTACCAGACCCAGGACACGCTGGATGTCTACGCCAATGGCCCGTTCCAGCTGGGCGGTCGTGAGCACGAGTTGGTGGTGGGCGCGAGCTCGTCGCACACCCACCTGAATTTCCCCAACTACAGCAGTACCCTGGCCGGGCAGGACGGTGATTACGGTGATGTCGACAATATCTTCAGTTGGGATGGCCGGCAGTTTGGACGCCGTTCCTACAACGAAGTCGGGGGGGCGGTGACCACGCTGCAACAGAGCGGTGTGTACGGCGCGCTGCGTTTGAAACCGCTGGACCCGCTGACCCTCATTCTCGGCACCCGCGTCAGCTGGTGGAAGCAGCTCGATGAGGTGACGAACTACGCGCCTTACTCGCAAACCACCGACAAAACCAAGAAGAGCGGGGTCGTCACACCCTACGCCGGCATTATCTATGACCTCAACGACACCTACTCGGTCTACGCCAGCTATACCAGCATCTTCCTGCCGCAGACCTTCTACAAAACCGCCAGCGGTAGCTCGCTGGCACCGCTGGAAGGGGACAACTACGAGATCGGCCTCAAGGGTGAATTCTTCGACGGCGCGCTGAACGCGAGCATCGCCCTGTTCGACATCGAGCAGAAGAACACGGCGGCCGATTCGGGTAACGATGCCAGCGGGAAAACCGTGTACAAAGCCATCGCCGGCACCACCACGCGGGGTGTCGAAACCGAGATTTCCGGTGAGATCGCCGCAGGCTGGAACGTGTTTGGCGGTTATACCTACCGCGAGTCCCATTCCAAGGACGGCGAGCGTGTGCAGGTCAACCAGCCGATCAACTTGTTTAAGCTCGGCACCTCCTATCGCCTGCCTGGCGCGCTGAACCGTCTGACCGTGGGCGGCAATGTCACCTGGCAAAGCGAGATGTATGCCACCTCGCAAATCAACTACACCGGGCCTTACTACAAGGCCGTGCAAGACCCGTTCGCCGTGGTGGGCCTTTTGGCCAACTACCAGGTGGACGAGCACCTGTCCGTGGGGCTGAACGTCAACAACCTGTTTGACAAGAAATACTACGACGGCATGGGCACGTTCAACTCCGGCTCCTACGGCGAGCCGCGCAACGCGATGGTCAACGCCAAGTGGAAATTCTGAAGGTCTAGCACTGCCAGTGCGCGGCCGAAAAGGTTGCGCATTGGTCGATGTCGCCTACTGTCAATGGAGGAGGTGACTTATGCACGTACTAGATCGCATCGAACGAAAAGTCCTGCTCAATGCTTCACGCAAACAGGTGTGGGAGGCACTCACCGATGCCGAACAGTTTGGCAGCTGGTTCGGTATCGCCCTCAAGGGCAAGGCCTTCGCGGCGGGGGAAACCCTCGAAGCGCCGATCACTTATCCGGGTTACGAGCACGTGGTCTGGAAGGCCAGGATCGAACGCATCCTGCCGCAAACCCTGTTTTCTTTCTGGTGGCACCCTTACGCGGTCGAGAAGGAGGTCGATTACGACAAGGAGACGCCCACGCTGGTCGAATTCACCCTCGAAGACCGTGCCCCTGGCATTCTGCTCCGTGTGGTGGAATCGGGGTTTAATGCGGTGCCCGAAGCCCGTCGCCAAAAAGCCTTCAAGATGAACTCCCGAGGCTGGGACGAACAAATGGGCAACATCGAAACCTACCTCAACCAAGCCTGACCTCCCCCTACACACTGTAGTGGGGGGGGGGGGGGGGGGGGGGGGGGGGGGGGGGGGGGGGGGGGGGGGGGGGGGGGGGGGGGGGGGGGGG
>NZ_JBWKRS010000077.1:0-9008 GCF_059419385.1 Pseudomonas sp. GW821-FHT05H12
GTTAGCCGTCCTGGGCCAGGGATGGCCCATGACGGCGGCCCACGGATTCAAGCCGGAGTGAGGGCATGCCGAGCCTAGGCGAGGCACCGAGTGTTGGGGCAAGAGCCCTTTTGGTTACTTTTGGTTGGGCCGGCATTCCGGGCTCTTTTCCAAAAGTGACCCGCTGTAAGAGCGGAACCATAAGTGGCCGTTACCCAGATAACGGATATGCCCCCCCAAGCACACCCACATGACCTCGGTATTTCACACCTGTGAAAGCTTGTGAGATCTTGCCAACAATCCCGCTTTCACCCCCCGCCACCCCCTAGTATCAAGTCCTCGTGCGCCCCCACTCACATGGACTGAACAATGATCAACCGACCCGAAAAAGCCGCCTCGCCGCGCATCCCCGAAACCAAGGCACCGGAACGTGTGTTCGACGCCCTGCTCAACAAGGCCAAGACCTTGGCAGCCGCCGGGTCGGGCGACAAAAACTTCAAGCCCAAAGTGCTGGCCGCCCACTCCGGCGAGGCCCTGAAAAAGCCCAGCGAGATCAAGCCCGACGACTACAAGGAAGTCACCGCCCTCCCCGCCAAGCTCGACATCGACACACTCAAAGTCGTGTCCGAAGACAAGGACGCCGGTGTCATCTACTTCGAGCAGGACGGTAGCAAATTCAAGATCACCCGCGAAGGCGCCGAGAAGGTCCAGGAAGGCTTCGACACCCTCAAGGGCCTGCACTTCGGCCACGCGGTCGCGCCGGTCAATCAGGGTGGGCCGGATGAAGGCACGCCGCTCTATGACCTGCTGCACACCCTCGCCGAAACCCAGGGCACCCCGGCCGGCAAGGAGATTCGTGAAGCCTTGGGCAACCCCGACCAGCAACTGCTGCGCGAAGACGACCCCACCGTGCGCCTGGCCAATGTGAAATCTGTGGGTGAAGCCAAGGACGGGGTGGTCAAGGTCGAGATGGAAAGCGGCCAGACCCTGGTGATCTCTGAAGCGCTCACGCCCGAGGCCTTCGCCAGTTTCAACAGCGCCGGAGTGACCAAGGCGGCCCTCGCCGAGGGCAAGGCCAAAGGGTATGAAGCGGTCACCAGCCTGCCCGGCGACCTGGATTTCAGTCAGCTCAAGGTGGTCTCCGAAGACCCCAAATCCGGCGTAATCCTGTTCGAGCACCAAGGCAAGAAGTACATGATCAGCCAGTCCGAGGCCGCCTTGCCGCAGCCCGGCGCGGACCTGAGCAACCCCAACCCCAACGCCGGCAGCAGTTTCTACAACTTCCTCCACGCGGTGCACAAAAGCGAAGGCACCCAGGCCTTCGACTACATCAAGAACGCCCAGTCCCTGCCCGGCCAGGAGCTGCTGCGCAAGGACGAGGCCAGCCTCAAGCTGGGCGATATCAGCAAGGTCGATGCGCCCATAGACGGCATCCTGGTGGTCAACGGCACCGACGGCAAACTGCTGGTGGTGTCCAAGGACATCACCCCCGAAGCCTTCGCCGCCTACAGCACCAAGGGCCAGACCCTGGCCGGCATCGAAAAGGCCAAGGGCGACGGCTACAGCCTGGCCGGGCCGGATGCGTACTTGTCGTCCACCGAAGACATCATGAGCGTCGGCGGCGTGGGCGATTACGGCCCTGGTTTGATCGCCTTTACCCAGCACAAGCCGGGCGGCGCTGAAGAGAAGATCGTGGTCAGCGAAGACAGCAACCCGCAGATGTTCGAGCAGATCTCCGGCTACCGCACCGACATCGCCCAGCAGACCACCGACGTCGACAAACTGCGCGCCGACAACGGCCTGCCGCCGCTCAAGGACGTGTCGGTGGACAACCTCGCCACCACCGAAAAAGATGAGAGCGGCAACCCGCTGTCGGTGCAGGACCTGTCGATGAAAACCCTGGTGGACAGCTACCGCGCCGGGGTCAAGGACGGCAGCATCGGCAAGGACGACCCGCGCGCCAAATTCCTGCGTGCGGTGGAAGCCAAGAGCATGGCCGACAACGGCATGTCGATCATTCCCGAGCACGGCTTCGGCAACCAGGGCATCGCTACCACGCCGATCGATGTGACCTCGCGGGATGTGCGCGACAACATCTTCGACACCAAGTCCATCGACAAGACCATCAGCGAGCTGCTCGGCGACTCGACCATCCAGGCCGACATCAAGAGCAACCACGACGCGGCGCTGGGCAAGGTCGACGGCGGCCAGGCCAAGGTCGATGAAGTGCACCAGAAGCTCATTGACAGCACCTCCTCGGAGAACTTCACCAAGTACATCAAGGCGCTACAGGACGACGGCAAGACCGAACTGGCCACCCAGGAGATCCAGACCGCCTACACCGCCCTGGCGGATGTGGACCCGGCCAAGGCCGACAACTTCCTGCAGAACCTGCAGATCGACGGCTACACCGATGCCGTTGAAAAGTTGATGGACGACCCAAGCAAGATCAGCGATGACAACACCGCCCTGGCCACCCAGGACAACACCCTGGCCATCCTCTCGATGCTCAAGGGCAGCGCCGACGGCCTGCCGCGCCAGGCGCTGGGGGTGTATTCCAAGTTCGTCGACCAGTTGCTCAAGGACAAAGGCGCCGCCGCCGACTTCGGCAAGGCGATGATCTCCCTGGGCGATACCTGGCAGAAGAACGGTGTGATCAGTTTCAGCGATATCGAACACGCGGTGAGCAAGGAGATCATGCCGAGCCTCAGCGAAGAAAACCGCAGTTCGTTCGTGAAGAACCTGACCTTCCTCAAGGACAACGGCGTACTCGGCTCGGTCGGCGGCGCGATCGGCATGGGCCGTATCGTCTACCAACTGGCCGGCCAGGGCGGCAAGCTGGCTGATACGCCGATGAAGCGCCTGGGGATCGCCAACGACTTCCTCGGCTTCCTCGGCACCGGCTCGCACTTCGCCACCCTGGGCCTTAAGGTCTATGACAAATTGCGCGGCACCAACGCCTACAAACTGATGGGCTTCGACCGCTCGCTGCCCGACCTGTGGGCCAAGCCCGGCGAGGGTTACCACGCCCTGCCCAAGGACGCCGAGGCGGTGCAGAAGAAGTACTTCGAGATCGTCGACCAGGCCATGGATGACGGCAAGGACGTGGGCAAGGTGCTCAACAGCGGCGGCTGGAGCGATGAAGGCGCGAAGAAGGTGCAGGAAGGCATCGAGAAAGGCATCGCCAGCCGTGGCGGCGTGGCCGGTGCCGGTTTTGGTGCCAAGTTCGCCAGCAGCGCGATCAAGGTGATCGGCATGGCCACCGACGTGGCCGGTGGTGTGATCAGCGTGGTGCAGGCCGCGTTCACCCTGCGCGACGGCGTGCGGGAAAAAGACCCGGTGAAAATCGCCTCCGGCTCGCTGTCCATGGCCGGTGGCATCAGCAGCCTGGTGGCCGCCGGTGGCGGCGTGCTCACCACCCTCGGCGTCACCGGCCGCATCATCCCGTTCCTCGGCCCGGTGGGCTTCCTGATCTCCGGTGCACTGTCGTTTGTCGGCGCGATCCTCAGCACCGTGCAGTCGCACAAGCTGCACAAGATCTCGATGCAGAACTGGAACCAGATCCAGGACTTCAAGCAGGACGGCCTGCTCAAGCCCAATGGCGATGAAGCCTACGTGTGGCTGCAGACCTACTTGTCCGACTGGGGCCAGCGCGATGCCCCGCAAGACCAGAGCATCTTTGATTTCCGCAAGGAAGAATGGGATGCGCGCTCCAGCATTCGCGGCGGCGACCATCGGCGCGACCACCCGGATTACATCGGCGACGGCAACAACCGCAATTCCGAGGACTACAAGTACTCGCTCAAGCCATCGGAGTGGACCAACGACAACCACGACATCATCTGGCGCGTGGGCGACGGCTACGGCGGGCCGTACCACGACGTCGACAACGGCTGACCGCCCCCCCTCACCTCAAATCAACTGTGGGAGCTGGCTTGCCTGCGATGGCGTCCTTGAACATTGCGGTGATCTCAAGGTCGCCATCGCCGGCAAGCCGGCTCCTACAGGGGGTTGTGGCGGATGGAATAAAACACGCCTTCAGCTGTTTAGTCAGGACAAGACTCACCTTCCCTGCTGACAGCCACCGGAGGCAGACCATGACCCCATCACCCTTGCGCCCACTTGTCGTCACGCCTGAAGACGGTTTACCGGTCCACCCGTTCGGGCTCGACATGCGCATTTTGCTGAGCACTGAAGCCAGTGGTGGCGCCACCTCGGTGATCATCGCCAGCCACAACCCCGGTGAAGGCCCGCCTCCTCACCTGCACCACTCGCAGGAAGAGTTCATTTTTGTGGTCGAAGGGACCTATCACGTCAGGGTCAACGGCGTTGAGCAAACCGTCGGCGCCGGGACGCTGCTGTTCATTCCCCGTGGCACCGTCCACAGCTTCAAGAACATCGGCAGCACCGTGGCGCGCATGCTCGACTGGACCTTGCCGGGTGGCCAGGACACGTACTTCCAGGCCATCGACGCACTGGCCGCCGAAGGTGGCTTCGACGCGGCAAAAGCCAAGGCCCTCAGCCTGGAATACGACACGCATTTCCCCCAGGCGTAAGACCTTGTCAGATAAGGCGCGCAGCCACGAGCCAATCCGCAACGGCCTGGAACGAGGCATCCGGCACCGGGTCGCCTGGCACGGTCTTGCGGTAGATCTCACCGGCCAGCGCCTTGTCCGGCGCGTGGGGAATGCCCAGGTCGTACGCTTCCTGCAGCATCAGCAAGGCCTCTTCCGGGGATGCGCGGCACACCACCACCGGCACCGGGGTTTCCCCGCGCACATAGCGCACGCCGATCACGCAGCCGTCGGTGGTGCCGATCATCATCGACGCGCGGCTCAAGCCCAACTTGGTGGCCAAGGCCTGCATCTCGTTGCGCTGACGCCGCCGTTCGCTCTTGATCAGCGGGTCGCCGTCGATGTCCTTGCGCTCGCGCTTGGTCTCGCTGCGGGTCATCTTCATGTCGCGGCCGAACAACCAGCGCTGCATCATCACGTCCACCCCGCCCACCAGGATGAACGCGCACAGCACGGTGAACACCAGCGGCTTGAGCACCAGGAAGAAGGTCGACTCCATGCACTCCGCGCCACACCGCGACGACTCCATCAGCGCCTGCAACGCGTGCTTGCCCACCACGTAGAAAGCAATCGCCAGCACATGCACCTTGATCAAACCCTTGATGAACTCCACCAGGTTGCGCAGGGCAAAGATCTTCTTCATGCCCTCGGCCGGGTTGATGCGCTTGAACTCGGGCTTGATCGGGTCCACCGAGAACACAAAGCCGCGCATGGTGATGATGTTGGTCAGGATCACCACGCCGGTGGTCACCGCCATTACCGGCAGGGTGATGCTGATCACCAGTTGCTCGGCATGGTCGAGCACCCGGGGCCACACGGTGGCGAAGGGTTCGATGTAGATCTGCGCGGTGAGGTCGATCAGCGCAGTGACCTGGGCCTTGGCCCGGGGCGCGAGGATCGAAATGCACAGGGTGCAGAACAGAATGACCATGCCCGACACCAGGTCCTGGCTCTTGGCGACCTGGCCTTTCTTGCGCGCGTCCTTGAGCTTTTTGTCCGTGGCCGGCTGGGACTTCTCTTCGCTGGTATCGGCCATGGCTACTCCATGCCTGCCAGGGTCTTGAGCAGCTCGACCGTGCCGCGAAATTCGGAAAGCTGGTCAAGCATCAGCGGAATCAAAAAGCCGATGTAGATCACCATCAAAATGGTAAAGAACAGGTTCTTCACCGGCAGCGACAAATCGAAGATATGCAGGTTGGGCGCCATGCGCGACAGGTAGGCGAGCATCAAATCGGTGATCAGCAGCGAGATCAACAACGGCGAGACCATCAGCACGCCCACGCGCATGATCTGGTCAAGGATCGACAGCACCGCCAGCAATGCCGAACTGGCAAACACCGGGGTGAACGAGGTCACCGGCCATAGCTGATAGCTGTGGTAGTAGCCGTCGACCATCAGGATAAACCCGCCGGACATGAAGAACAGCGTGATCAGCATCACCGTGAGCAACGTCGCCATCACGCTGGACTCCCCGGACGACAGCGGGTCCACCAGTTGCGCCATGGTCGAGCCGCGTTGCAGGTCGATCAACTCCCCCGCCACCTCGGCGGCCCAGAACGGAATGCCGAACAACAGGCCGATGAGGATGCCGATCAGAAACTCCTTGATCAGCAAGCCGGCGATAAACACGCTGCCGTGTTCGGGCATTGACGTCAGCGACTCGAACACCGGGAAAAACATCGGGATGGAAATCGCCACGGCCACACAGCCACGGATCATGCCAGTAAGGCCCAGGCGGTTGAACGCAGGGGTGATCACTACCACGCCCATGGCGCGACAGGCGGCGAGCGAGGCGGAGCTGATCACCGGGTAGGCGACCTCCAGGAACTGCGCGGTCAGGCTGGCATCCATGGGCGGTCAGCGCGTCCACATCGGGAAATTGTCCAGCACCTGGCCGCCGAGTTCCGCCACCTGGCCGGCCAGCACCGGGCCCAGGAACACGATGGTCAACAGCACCGCCACCAGCTTCACTACCTGGGGCAGCGTCTGGTCCTGGATCTGCGTCAACGCCTGGAACAGGCCCACGCTCAAACCCACGATAATCGCCACCCCCAGCGCGGGCGCAGAGAGCATCAACACCGTCATCAGCGCCTGTTTCATCAACGACAAAAATACGTCCTGGCCCATCTTCCCCCCTCAACACACACCACCCTGTAGGAGCCCGGCTTGCCGGCGATGAGGCCCTCAAGGACGCCATCGCCGGCAAGCCGGCTCCTACACGGGTTAGCCGTAACTCAGAATCAAACCGTGCATCAGGCGCGACCAGCCGCTCAGGGACACGAATAAAAAGATCTTCAGCGGAATCGAGATCAGGTTCGGCGAGACCATCGACATGCCCATCGCCATCAGCACGTTGGAGACCAGCAAGTCCACCACCAGGAACGGGATGTACAGCAGGAAGCCGATCTCGAAGGCACGGGTCAGTTCCGAGCTGACGAACGCCGGGATCAGCACCACCAGGTCATCATCGCGCAAATCAGCGCGGGCTTCCGGCGACCAGATGGTCTCGGTGGCCTGCACAAAAAAGCCCCGCTCGGATTCATTGGCAAAGCGCTTCAAGTGCGCCTGCAACGGCGGGCGCAGGGCATCGCCCAGATCCTTGAGTTGCTCCACATGCTCGATGTTGAGGTCGCGCCCCTCCACCTGGCGGTACATGTCGCCAATCAGCGGCGTGGTCACGTACACCGACAGGATCAACGCGATGCCGTACAGCACCAGGTTCGGCGGCGTCTGTTGCACGCCCAAGGCGTTGCGGATCAGGAACAGCACCACCGAGATCTTCATGAAACCGGTGAGTGTCACCACCGCCAACGGGATCAGCCCGATCGTCGCAACGACCAGAATGATCTCGATCAGGTTCGGCTGATAACCGGTCATGGGGTGGCAAAACTCAGCAGGCGCACGCCCAGGCCGTCACCGATTTTCACCAGTTGGCCCTGGCCGACACGCCGCCCGTTGACCATCAAGTCGACGCTGTCCACGCCGGGGGTGTTGAGCTGTAACAGGCTGCCGGCGCCCAGTTCGCGCAATTGCGCCAGGTTCAGTTCCAGGCTGCCGACCTGGCACACCAATTTCAGCGGCAGGTCATCCAGGGCCGCAGCCGCATCAACGTCACTCATCGTGTTCTCCGCATCCAAAAGGGGGGCTTTCAAGGCTTCCTGCAGGCGCAAGGCATCACCCTGGTGTTGGCAGCGCGCCTGCAAGCGGCCGTCCAGGTCGAGCAGCAAACCGCTGCCAGGTTCAAGCATCAGCACGTCGCCGGGGCGCAGGCTGCGCAGTTCGCCCAGGCTCAGCCACTGTTTGCCGGCGACGACCGCCAGGGTCTGGCGCAGGCCGGGCAGCGGGTCGGGTTCGACCTCGCCCAATTGCGTCAACAACTGCGCCACCAGCACCGCGGCGCCTTCGCTCAGATCCAGCTGTGCGCTGAAGGCCGGCCCGTTGCCGAAGCTCAGTTCCAGGGCCAGGTGCACGGCGAACGGGCGCTGGTCCAGGCCTTCGGTGGCCTCCAGCAATTGCACCGGGTGGCCGAGCAGCGGTTCGAGGGCTTCGATCAGGTCGAGCACCGCCAGCTCCAGCAGCAACGAGCGCGGCAGCGACGGCAGCGTCTGCGCGTCAAACTGCAACGCCAGCGGCGCCAAGGCCTGCTCCAGGGCGGTGGTGGGCAAACGCAGGCGCACCGGTGCACGCCCCAGCAACAGCAGCACATCGCGTGGCGCGTTGAGGGGCTGCGGCTCGGCGGCCCAGCTCACACGCAGGTCTTGCCCGGCACAGCGCCCCTGCCAGGCACGACGGCGCCGGTGCAGTTGGTTGTGCAACGCCAGCAGCGCCGGGTCGTAGTGGGTCAGCCACGGCGACAGCGGATCGGCAAGGGCTGCAATCATGTGCCGACGCCTTCGTCGCGCAGCTCGCCCACGCGGCGCTCATCGCTTTCGCGGCCGTCCAGCAGGCTTTGCCAGGCGTCGGACTGACGCTGACGGCTCAGGCGTTCCTGGCGAAACAAGTCACGCTCACGCTCCTGGCTTTGCAGGGTGGTGGACACGTGGGTCACGTCGTTTTCCAGCTGTTGCTGGTCATCGGACAAACCGCGCAGACGGTCCTGGGCTGCCTGCCAACTGGCCACCGACAAGCCTTCGGTGAGCGACGCATACACTTGGCGCGCTTCTTCGGCGATGGCTTCCCGGTGCAGGCGCAATTGCTCCTTGGCGTCGGTCAACACGCCGTGGGTCTGTTCGCAGCGTTGCTGCTGGGCAGCCAGTTGGCTGGCGGCCCGTTGTTCACGCAGCACCCGCAGGGTTTGCAGGGTGCGCAGTTGATCGGTTTTCATCGGGTTTGCTCCTTCGTCATGCGGGCACAACGCTTTGTAAATCCATAAAGATCCCTTGTAGGAGCCGGGGGGGGGGGGGGGGGGGGGGGGGGGGGGGGGGGGGGGGGGGGGGGGGGGGGGGTGGGAGAGAG
>NZ_JBWKRS010000078.1:0-8943 GCF_059419385.1 Pseudomonas sp. GW821-FHT05H12
CCCCCCCCCCCCCCCCCCCCCCCCCCCCCCCCCCCCCCCCCCCCCCCCCCCCCCCCCCCCCCCCCCCGGGCTCCTACGAGGTTGTGTCAGGCCAGGGATTTGCGGGGGGTCAGGGTGACCCAGTAACGGGTGCGTGCGTGCACTTCCAGGCCGAGGGTTGAGGCCAACAGGGTGAGGATGCGATCAGTGTCATCCAGGCGAAAACTGCCGGTGACTCGTAGCGCTTCCAGGCTTGGGTCCCAGCGCAACACGCCCGGACGATAACGCTCCAGCTCGCGCAGAAAGTCACCCAGCGTTTGGTTCTGCGCCGTCAGCACACCGTCACGCCAGCCCAGTTGCGACACGTCAAACGGTGTCCACGCGCCCAGTCCGCTGACCTTCAGCGACGCTTGCTGGCCCGCCTGCAACGTTGCCATTTGCCCAGTCAAGTCGCGCACCTGCACGGAGCCCTTGAGCACCGACACCCGGCAACCCGCAGCCAGTTGCCGCACGCAAATGTCGGCCTCCCTCACCTCCAACTCGCCGTAGCGCGTGCGCAGCGTCATCACGGCCGCGCCGGGTACAGTCAGCGCCAGTTCACCGTCCACGAGGGTGATACGGCGCTGCGCGAGGTTCACATCCACCGCCGTCGCGGTATTGAGCTGCAAGCTGCCGCCGTCCGCCAATGGCAGGCGCTTGCGCTCGCCGGTGGCGGTGTGCAGGTCGGCACGCCAGGTCTCGATGGGCAATTGGCGGCTGATCAGCCAGGCCGTCGGCACCAGTGCCGCCAGGCCCAGCGCACGCTTGAGCACCGCGCGACGCCCAGGTTGCGGGCGGTCGAGGCTGGCCATCGCCAGCGCCGGGGGCAAGTCGTTGAAACGCTGGCGCAATGACTGGGCTTTCTGCCAGGTCTGTTCGTGTTGAGGGTGGCTGTCGCGCCACTGCTGCAAGTTGGCGTGATCGCCTTCGGTGGCTGCGCCGGATTCCAGCAGCGCCAGCCATTGCGCAGCGGCGCGGGCGACGTCGCGGTTCACAGGTCCACCAGCAAGCAATGCTCGTAGGCCTGGGCCATGTAGCGTTTTACCGTGCGTTCGGACACCTCCAGCCGCTCGGCAATCTCGCGATAGCCCAAGCCTTCCAGCTGGCTCCACAGAAATGCACGGCGCACCAGCGTCGGCAAGCCGTCGAGCAACTCATCCAGGGCCTGCAGGGTTTCCAGCAACAGCCAGCGTTGTTCCGGCGACGGCACGCACGCTTCAGGCAGGTTCGCCAAAGCGTTCAGGTAAGCCTGCTCGAGACTGCGCCGTTGATGAAAATTCACCAGCAGGCGCTTGCCGACCGTCACGAGATACGCCCGGGGCTCCTGCATCTGCGCGACCGGTTGAGCACTGGCCAGCACCCGCAGGAACGTATCCTGGCTCAGGTCCGCTGCATCCCAGGCGTTACCCAGGCGGCGGCGCAACCAGCTTTCCAGCCAGCTGCGATGGTCGCGGTACAGGCTCGACAGCGTGTGTTCCGGGGCGTGGGTCGAGGCAACAGCATCATTCATGGCAACAGACCTGCGCGGCGCGAGTGAGTCTCAAATGAGATTCATTCTATTTAATAACGCGTCGGCACACCATGCCCTTTTCAACATTGCGTTTATGCAGACACCTCTGCATCAAACACCTGCCCGCGTCCCACCACACGCCCAGGCGCCAGCACGGCACCGGGCGCCAACACCGCATTGGCACCGATGCGGCATTGATCACCGAGCAACGCGCCAAACTTGTCGCAACCCGTACGCTGCAAATGCCCGTCGACACGCACCAGCACTTCCTTGTCTGCGCGCTCATTGCGGTAGTTGGCAACAATGCTCCCGGCTTCCAGGTTGATGCCATGGCCCAGCACCGAATCGCCGACGAAGTTGAAATGCGCCAGCTTGCTGCCACGGAAGACAAAGGAGGTTTTCAGTTCGGCGCCAGGGCCGATGATGCACTGCGCGTCCAGCCAGCAGGCGCCGCGCAGCAACGAACCACTGGCGATAAAGCACTCGGCGCCGATGATCAACGGACCCTTGAGCAAGGCACCCGGCTCCACGATGGCCGTGCGGTGAACCGCCACGTCGCCGTCGATGTGGTAGTCGTCAGCGGGCAGCTCGGCGAGCAGTTGGCGCACGATCGTCGGTGCCTGGGTGACCAGCGCCCAGGGCGCAAGGTCTGCCCACGGCGCCCGCGCAGAGGTGGAAAAATCGGCGATAAAGTCGCTCAGTCGGATCAACGTCGAACCCTCCAGTGGTGAGAGAAGTTCGAAAACCTAGCATTACTGGCCGTCGAGTAATACCGGTTTGCCCAGCTCGCCGATTTTTTCCAGGCGTGCGCGCACGATGTTGCGACTGATATTGAGCAGCCGCCCCGTCTGCAATTGGTTGCCGTGGCAGTAGCGATAAGCCGCGCGAAAGATCGTCTCTTCGATGTGCTCGTACAGGTCCGGGATGTTCTGTTCGAACAACGCATTCAATGCGCTTTCCAGATCCACTGGGCCGCTCAACGCAGGCACTGCATGACTGGCTTCCTCCTGGCGAATGCCGGAAGAGCGCATGTCCACCAGGTGCAAATCCGCTGGCTGCACCCACTGGTTACGGCACACCAACAGCGCGTGGTGGATCGCGTTTTCCAGCTCGCGGATATTGCCCGGCCAACTGTGTTCGAGCATCTTGCGCTCGGCCTCGCTACTCAGGCTTGCGCGGTTGTAACCCAGGCGCTGGCAGTGTTCCTCCAGGAAGAATTCAGCCAGGGGCAGGATGTCGCCCGGGCGTTCGCGCAAGGGTGGCAGGCGGATGGTTGCGACGTGCAAACGGTAGAACAGGTCTTCACGAAAATGCCCGGCCACCACCGCATCGGCCAGGTTGACGTTGGTGGCGGCCACCAGCCGCACATTGATCGGGATCGGTGTGCGCGAGCCCAGGCGCACCACTTCGCGCTCCTGCAACACGCGCAGTAACTTGACCTGCATGTTCAGCGGCAAGTCGCCGATTTCATCGAGAAACAAGGTGCCGCCATTCGCCGCTTCGAACCAACCGGCCTTGTGGGTGGTGGCGCCGGTGAAGGCGCCCTTTTCATGGCCGAACAGTTCACTTTCCACCAGGGTTTCGGCGAAGGCACCGCAGTTGACCGCCACAAACGGTTCGCGTCCACGACGGCTCAGGGTGTGGATGTGCCGCGCGACCAATTCCTTGCCAGTGCCGGTCTCGCCGATGATCAAGGTGTTGGCTTCGCTGGGGGCCAGGCGCTCGATGCGCGCCAGCAATTCCTGGGAGCGCGGGTCCTTGAAGACCAGCACGGTGGCACGCACCGACTTGGTCAATTCACGGGCATTGGGATGGGTGATCAGCGACATGGTGCATTCCTGGCAGTAAAAGCGCGTGCTCAATAGTGCATGAACTTTTCTAGACCATTTAATTATAAATTAATATTTATATATTCCCTGATCGAATATACCAACAACCCGACACCCCGCTGCTGCTGGAGCAGCAATCGGCCAGCACTTGCGTGTTTGCTCATCAGCAGCACGGGTGCAGCGCCCCCCTGGACGAATCGCTGAAACCCTTGCCCCACGCGGGCTAGAGCGATTGTGACAGCGCCTGGCATGCAATCTGCTCTCTCCCTCCCAACACGATTCCACCTGTAGGAGCCGGCTTGCCGGCGATGGCGTCTGTTCAGACGTCGCAAGGCTCAAGAGCCTCATCGCCGGCAAGCCGGCTCCTACGGGGGATCGCTCATTCAGGTAGGGAGAACGCCCATGAAAAACGTTTGGCGCAAGAGCATCGCGGTGCTGTTCGGGGTGCTGGCATTCAGCGCAGTCCACGCGGAACCGACCTCGGTAAAAATCGCCATCGTCGCCTACACCCAAGGCGGCAAACCGGTGTTCGGCGGCATTGCCGGGCGGGTGATCGAGGACGGTTGGCTGGAGGCGCAACTGCGCGAACGCGGGGTGAAGCTGGAATGGATCGCCCTGCCCCACGCCGGCGCCGGCCCGCAGATCAACGAAGGCTTCAGCAACAACAGCCTGGACTTCGCCGTACGCGGTGACCTGCCTTCGGTGATCGCCGGTGCCGGCGGCGTGCCGGGCAAGTTGATCGTGCCCGGTGGCAGCGGCAACAACATCTACCTGGTGGTGCCCGAAGGCTCCAGCGCCAAGACCATCGAAGACCTCAAGGGCAAGCGCCTGGCCCTGCACCGTGGCCGGCCGTGGGAGTTCGCGTTCAGCAACTTCCTGGCGAGCAAAGGCCTGACCCTCGACGACTTCAAGATCGCCAACCTCAACCCGCAGGTTGGCGCCGCTGCCGTGTCGGCGGGCAAGGTCGATGCCGCCGTGCTGCTCAGCGAGGCCTATGCCCTGGAAGACAAGGGCGTCGGCAAGATCATCTGGTCGACCAAGCAAGGCAGCAACGACTGGCGCCTGGTCTCCGACCTGTGGGGCACCGAGGCCTTCGTGAAGCAGTACCCGGACATTACCCAGTTGCTCGCCACCGCCTGGGTGAAGGCGGCGTGGTGGATTTCCCAGCCGCAGAACCAGGACGCCTATTACCAATTGTCTTCCCGTGCCGGCACCGCCGAAAGCGTGCTGCGCCGCGACGATCAAAACGACCCGGTGGCCTGGAAGGAACGCTGGGCACCGAAAAGCGATGCGCAGCTCAAGGCCCACTACCAGGCGCTCACCGCCTATGCCCTGGCCAACCATCTGATTCGCGACACCTACGACATCGGCCCGTCATTGGCCACCGGTTTTACCAACCAGGCGCTGATCGACCTGAAACTCACCGACTACTGGCCGGCCCTGCGTGGCCAGGTCAGCACTAATCCGTAATAGGGAAATGACTGAATGAAACTGCCGCACTTCTTCGCCTTCGGCCTCAGTGTTCTGAGCCTGTCCATGAGCGCACTCGCTGCTGACGTGTATGCGCCCAAGCCCGACCCGCTGCAGGGCGACGGCCGTGTCTCGGCGTTCTACACCTGGGAAAAAGCCATCCCGGCCACCCCCGGTAAACTGCTGCGCAGCGAGCCGCTGGACAAGACCATCAGCCTGGCCAATGCCGCCAGTGCCCAGCGCATTCTCTACACCTCCACCAACGGCATCGATAACAAGACCCCAGTGGTGGTCTCCGGCGCGCTGTTCCTGCCCAAGGGCACGCCGCCCAAAGGTGGCTGGCCGGTGGTGAGCTGGGGCCACGGCACCGTGGGCGTGGCGGACGTGTGCGCACCGTCGTGGCAAGGCCGTTCGTACCGCGATGTGGAATACCTCAACCGCTGGCTGGCCGAAGGCTTCGCCATTGTCGCCACCGACTACCAGGGCCTCGGCGTTCCCGGCGGCCACCCGCTGCTGAACAGCCGCATGGCCGCCTACGGCATTCTGGATGCCGCCAAGGCTGTGGTCGCTGGCGTACCGGGCCTGGCAGACAAAGTGCTGATCGTCGGCCAGTCCCAGGGTGGCGCCGGTGCCTTTGCCGCTGCCGCTTACGCGGCCACCTATGCGCCGGACCTGGGCGTAAAAGGCAGCGTCGGCACCGGCGTGATCTACACCCTCGACTACGCCAAGAACCCCAGCGAAGAGGTGCGCAACAAGGTCGATCCGACCCTGGCCTACGGCTTCTACACCTTGCTCGCCGCCCAGCAATACGACCCGAGCATCAACCCCGCCGACTTCTACACCGACAAGGCCCTGCCGATCTTCGAACAGGCCCGTACCAGTTGCCTGTTTGCCCTGGAAGGCGACGTGGAAGGCCTCGGCCTGAGCATTGCCAACACCAAGAAAGACTACAAAGGCAAACAGCTCGCGCCGTGGCTCGCGCAGGTGTCGTACCCGACCCTGAAAACCTCCAAGCCGATCTTCATCGGCACCGGCGCCGAAGACACCACCCCCGCCGCCGCCACCCAAACCAAGCTGATGCAAGACGCCTGCAACGCAGGCTCGGTGGTCGAGGGCCACCTGTACAAAGGCCTGGGCCACAGCGCCACGGTCAATGCCTCGCTCAAGGACTCGATCCCGTTCGCCCACAAGGTCATCAACGACCAGCCGATCACCCCGATCTGCGCCCCGACCGCCCAGTAAGCAGGAGGCTTCATGAGCATCGAATTCTTCACCCGCCTGCCCTTGCACGGCGAAACCCAGTTTTTGCCCGGCGACCCGCGCAACCGCGGTGACTGGCATCGCGGCGGCGCCAACAGCACTGGTGCGGTCTCGGGGTTCAGCGTGGGCGACCACTTCACCTACATCGACTACCTGGGCCAGATTGCCAAGGCGGCGGAAATCAATAAATTTGGCGGCGCACTGATGGTCAACGCGCCCACCGGCGAAGAACCCTGGACGGTCTGCTCGCTGCTCGCCCGCGAGACCCGCACCCTGCAATTTGTCACCGCGTTCCAGCCCTACCACTACACCCCGTGGGTGGCGGTGCAGCAGGCCGCCACTTACCAACGCGCCACCGGCAACCGCCTGGTGTGGAACATCATCAACGGCGGTTCGGACGCGATCCAGCGCCAGGTCGGCGACTACAGCGACCACGATGAACGCTACGCGCGCGCCACCGAGTTCATGGACGTGGTCAAGGGCTATTGGCACAACGAAACCTTCCACTACGACGGCACGTTCTACAAAGCCGACGGCGGAGGCCTGCGCGGGCCGCTGAAAAAGGCGCAACTGCCGCTGATCTGCACCGCGGGCTCTTCGGTAGCTGCGCGGGAGTTTGCGGCCAAGCACGCCGACTTCTACCTGATGCGCGCCGAGCACCCGGACGAAATCGCCGCGCTGATCGCCGACCTGCGCCAGCGCGCATTGAAATGGGGGCGCACCGACATTCGCTTTGGCCTGTCGATCGATGTGATCACCCGCGAGACCGAAGAGCTGGCGCGCACCGAAGCCAAGCGCTTCTTCGACGAAGGCATCGCCCGTGGCGCGGTCAAGGCCGTGGCCGCCCACGCCGGGCTGCGCACTGCGCGCAAACTCAGCTACGAACATGGCTTTGCCGAGAAGAACGAAACCCAAGGCTTTGATGACTTCTTCATCCACCCCAACGTGTGGACCGGCTTTGGCTATATCGGCATACCACCGGGCTGCGCGTTGGTGGGCAGCTATGAAAACGTGGTGGCGCGGATCCGCGAGTACAACGGCATCGGCATCGACCTGTTTTTCCTCGCCGGCTACCCGCACCTCGAAGAAGCCTATCGCCTCGGCGAGCACATCCTGCCGCACTTTCGCAGCGAGCGCGCCGAGCTGAGCCGCAGCGCCGAGCCCCTACGCGAGCTGCACTCGGCCAACGGCGGAGCCTGATGCCATGACCTTACTGCTGAGCCGCCGAGACTTTCTCGGCTACAGCGCAACCGTCGGCGGCCTGCTGCTGGCCGGTTGCGGCCCAAGTGACGCGCCCACCGCCATCGCCGGCAGCGACCAGCCGCGCTATGGCGGGCGCCTGCGCCTGGGCATTCTCGACGGCAACCAGAGCGGCAATCTGGATGCGCACAAGCCAGTGGGCAGCGGTATCGTTCGCGGCTTTGCGCTGTACAGCAAGCTGTGGGAATGGGACGAGCAGATGCAACCGCGCCTGGCCCTGGCCGAATTCGCCGAGCCAAATGCCGACGCCAGTGCCTGGACCTTGCGCTTGCGTCCGGGCCTGGAATTCCACAACGGCAAGACCATCGACGCCGACGACCTGATCTTTTCGATCCGCCGCCTCACCGACCCGCAACTGGCGTCGCCGTATGCCGCGCTGCTGCATTGGGTCGACCGCGACAACCTGGTCAAGCTCGACAACCGCACCGTGCGCCTGGGCTTTCGCGAGGGGCGCAGCTACATGCCGCTGGCAGAAACCTGGGTCAACTTTGGCGGCATCGTGCCGGTGGATTACCACCCGGTGACCAACCCGGTGGGCGCCGGCCCCTACAAGCTCAAGAGTTTCACCCCGGGGCAGCGCTCGCTGTTCACGCGCTTTGAAAACTACTACAAGGACGGTAAGCCCTACGCCGATGAGCTGGAGATCATCGACTTCAAGGACCAAGTCGCCCGCCTCGCCGCCTTGCGCGCCGGGCAAATCGACATGGCCAATGTGATGCCCACCGAGCAACTGCCGATCCTGCAAAAGGACCCGCGCCTTCAGGTGATCAAGTCGGTGACCGGCAATTGGCTGTCCTTCGACATGAACCTCGACAAGCCGCCGTTCAACGACCCACGGGTGCGAGAGGCGTTTCGCCTGCTGGCCGACCGCGAAGAGCTGGTACGCCGCGCCCTCAACGGCCAGGGCCGCGTGGCCAACGACTTGTATGCGCCCAGCGACCCGACGTTCAACCACAGCCTCGGCCCGCGCCCCCATGACCCGCAACGCGCCGCGCAATTGCTCAAGGAGGCCGGCCAGGAAAACCTCGAAGTCGAGTTGGTCACCACACCGGGGCCGGGCTTGAGTTCGGCGCTGGTATTGGCTGAGCAGGCCAAGCGCATCGGCGTGACCCTCAAGGTCAAGCAAGTGGACCTCGCCACCTTCCAGGGCCCGCTGAAGAACGACTGGACCCTGAGTACCGGCGGCAGCATTGGCGCGCCGTTTTTGGCCAGCGCGATTCATACCGACGCGCCGTTTGCGGTGTCGAACAAGACCCACTTCAACGACCCGCAGTTCAGCGAGCTGTTCCTCGCCGCCATGGCCCAACCCGACCTGGAGAAACGCAAGGCCCTGGTGCATCAGGTGCAGCAGATCCAGTACGAGCGCGGCGGCATGTTGATCTGGGGCTACGCCGACCTGCTCGACAGCGTGTCCACACGCGTCGGCGGTGCCAGTGCCGAGGAGTCGCTGTTCAGCACCTGGCGCTTCGAAAAGCTCTGGCTCAAAGACACCGCCTGACCTCCCACGCCCTGTAGGAGCACGGGGGGGGGGGGGGGGGGGGGGGGGGGGGGGGGGGGGGGGGGGGGGGGGGGGGGGGGGGGGGGGGGGGGGGGGGG
>NZ_JBWKRS010000079.1:0-8408 GCF_059419385.1 Pseudomonas sp. GW821-FHT05H12
CCCCCCCCCCACCCCCCCCCCCCCCCCCCCCCCCCCCCCCCCCCCCCCCCCAGCTCCCACATTGGACGGTGTTGTGTCAGGCGTATGCTTTGATAGAAGGCGCCATCTGCGAGGCGTTGTAATTGAGGATGCGACCGTCCGCTTCCACGCCATAACGGCCGTTGAGCGATTCCAGCGGCAAGCCGTACAAGTGGAAATGCAGGGTTGCCTGCTCACCTTCCACCTTGATGCCGTGCAGGTCTTCACCGAGGAACGAGATCGACGTACCGGGCTGCACGATCACTTCCTTCTCCAGGCTCAGGGTGGTGAACCCAGGCTCGCGGCCTTCGTCGCTGCGGGCGTAGACGTAGTTGATCTCCTGGCCTTCGATGGCGCTGATGATCGCCCAGGTCTCGTGGTTGTGCGGGATCGTACTTTTGCCCGGCAGCAACGAATTGAGGTACAGGGTCGGCGTGTCGCCGTCGTCATTCAGGCGATAGCGAAAGGCGGTGCTGCCCTGCCCCGGCACCGGCGCGGGGAATTCGTCGAAGTTGAACAGATCACGGCGTTCGGCCAGGGCTTCCAGCAGACTGACGATTTCCACCAGGGCCGCACGGTCTACGCCGCGCTGATTGATCACGCGGATCTGCTGCAAGAACGCTTCGATCACGTCGGCACGGTTTTCGGTACTCATCACGCATTTCCTCTTATCAGACAGACAGGCTGTATCGGCTCAAATTGGTCAACAGGTACGGATCGTGGGCGATGGGGCCACGGCGCCCCGTGTCGCCCAGGGCATGGCGCAGGAACGTCTGGGTGCGTTCGCTGGCCGGGTGCTGGAAAATCTGCTGCGCGCTGCCGTGCTCGACAATCACGCCGTTTTCGGTGAAATACACCACGTCGCTGATCTCTTCGGCGAAGCGCATTTCGTGGGTGACCAGCACGCAGGTCATGCCCTCTTCGGTCAGCTCGCGGATGACGGTCAGCACTTCGCCGACGGTTTCCGGGTCCAGGGCGGAGGTCACTTCGTCGAACAGGATCAGCTCCGGGCGCATCGCCAGGGCACGGGCAATCGCCACGCGCTGTTGCTGACCGCCGGAGAGCTGGCCCGGGTAGGCGTCGGCCTTGTGTTCCATGCGCACTTTGGCGAGCAACGCCCGTGCGTCTTTCTCGGCATCGGCACGGCTGCGCCCCAGCACCTTGCGCGGGGCGATCACCAGGTTTTCCAGCACCGACAGGTGCGGGAACAGGTTGTACTGCTGGAACACAAAGCCCACGCGCTTGCGCAACTCGATGCGCTGGGCTTCCTGGGCCAGGGTGTCGACCTGGGTCTGGCCCACGCGAATGCTGCCGCGCTGGGGCTGCAACAGCCCGGTGATGCAACGCAGGATGGTGGACTTGCCCGAGCCCGACGGGCCGATGATCGACACCGCCTGGCCGCGCTGCACGTCCAGGTCGATGCCCTTGAGCACCGGGTTGGCGCCGAACGACAGGTGTACATCCCGCAGGCTCACCAGGGGTTCAATAGAAGGCATAACGGCGCTCCAGGTGTTGGGTCAGGCGGGAAATCGGGTAGCAGTAGGCAAAGAACAGCACCAGCAGGCTCAGGTAGATCACCACGGTGAAACCGGTCATGTTCACCGTGTTGCTGGCGATCTGCGCGGTGTCGATCACGTCATGCACGCCCACCAGCGAAGCCAGCGCGGTGCCCATGGTCACCACCGCATACAGGTTCATCCACGGCGGCAGCATGCGCTTGAAGCACTGCGGCAGGATGATCGAACGGAACAACTGGCCCCGGGTGAACGCCAGTGAACGCGCAGCCTCCCACTGGGTGCTGGGGATCGAGCCGATGGCGCCGCGAAAGATCTCCGCCACGTTGGCGCTCGCCGGCAAGGCCAGGCCGATGGTGACCTTGACCCAATCGGGGAACGACACGTAGCTGCTGCCAATGTGGATCTCGAACGGGAACACGTAAGTGGTGAAATAGATCAGCACCAGCCAGGGCGCATTGCGAAACACTTGCACCCACAACCGCGCAACACCGCCCAGCGGAGACAAGGCCAACGCGCCGATCAACAGGCCGAGCACCGAGCCCAGCCCGATCGCCACCACGCTGATCAAGATGTTCTGGCCAAAACCGGCCACCAGTGCCGGCGACCATTGCAGCAACGCCGACAGCACCGGGAATGAATCAATGGCCATAGCCGGGCATCCTCAGGCGCGCTTCCAGCCAGCGCCCCACACAATTGACGGTAAAACTCAGCAGGCCGAAAAAGCTCAGGATCAGAATCATCAGCTCCAGCACGTTGTCACTCTGGGTCCAGATCATGATCGCCGCGTAGGTGATGTCGCCCACCGCAATCGCCGAGGCCACGGCGGTCATCTTCACCAGGTCGATCAGGTTGTTGATCAGCGACGGCAAGGCAAAGCGCAGGGCCAGAGGCAACTGCACGTTCCACAACAACTGGCGGTTGCTGAAGGCCAGGGAGCTGGCGGCTTCCAGGGTCACGGCGGGCACCGCCTCAATGCCGGCGCGCAAGGCTTCGGCATGGAACGCGCCTTTGTGCAGCGAGATCACGATGACCACCCAGGCGAACGGCGTAAGCGGGTTGGCTGCGCCGACGGCTTGGGTCAGCAGCATGTTCAACACCAGGAACGCGCAGTACAGCTGCACCAGGGTCGGCGTGTTGCGCGTGACTTCGATGAACACCCGCGCAGGCTTGGCCAGCCACGGGTTGCCCGAGGTCAGCATCGCTGCAAGGCCGGTGCCCGCCAGCAGGCTGCCGATGATGGTGAACACACACAGCAAGCCGGTGGTCCACGCGCCCTGCACCAGGGTGCCGCGCTGGTAGGCGTCGAGCAGGAAGTTGTAGTTCAGGCCAATGCTTGCAGCCCAGTGGACGAACGCCTCCATCATTGCAGTTTCTCGCAGGCAGCGGCGATGCGCCGCCCGGCTTCGGCCACACTGTCGGTCGCGGTGGCAATGGACAGGCGAAACCACGGCGACAGGCCGTAGGCACTGCCCGCCACGCCGGCCACGCCCTCTTCCAGCAACCAGGCCACGACATCCTCATCGTTGTCGATGCGCAGGCCGTCGGGACGATGGCGCCCCAGCAGCCCGGCGCAGTGTAAAAACACGAAAAAGCCGCCCTGGGGTTCGAGCACTTCCAGACCTTCGACGGTTTTCAGAGCTTTGACCAAAATATCCCGACGCAACTGGTAGGCCGCGACCTGCTCCGCGAGAAAATCCAGCCCACCGTTGTAGGCCGCCAACGCCGCCGCCTGCCCCACCGATGACGCCCCGGAGGTGGATTGGGATTGCACCACGGCCATCGCGTCGGTGAGGTGTTTGGGCCCGGCGCCGAAGCCGATCCGCCAGCCGGTCATAGCGTAGGTCTTGGACACACCGCCCACCAGCAAACTGCGCGGCAGCAGGTCCGGCGCCACGTTCAACAGGCTCTGGGCTGGACGCCCGTCAAAGCGAATGTGTTCGTACAGCTCATCCAGCAGCACCAGCACGTGGGGATGGCGACGCAGTACATCCGCCAACGCGCGCAACTCGGCGTCGCTGTACACCGCACCGCTGGGGTTGCCCGGGCCATTGAGGATCAGCCAGCGCGTGCGCCCGGTGATGTGCTGTTCCAACTGGTCCGGCAGCAATTTGCAGCCCTGCTCCAGCCCGCATTCGATGAACACCGGCTCGCCGCCGTTGAAACGCACGCTGTCAGGGAACGACGGCCAGTACGGCGTGGGGACCAGCACTTCATCGCCGTCGTCCAGGGTGGCAGCAAACGCATTGAAGATGATCTGTTTGGCACCGTTGGCGATCACGATGGACGACAACGGATAGTCCAGGTGGTTTTCCTCGGCCAGCTTGCGCTGCACCGCCAGGCGCAATGCCTTGACGCCCGGCGTGGGCGTGTATTTGGTCGCGCCCGCCGCGATGGCCGCATAGGCGGCCTGCTTGATGTGCTGCGGCGTATCGAAATCCGGCTCGCCAGTGGTGAGGTCGAGGATGTCGCGCCCTGCCTCACGCAATTCGGTGGCACGGGACTTGGCGGCAGCATTGGCCGACAGCGACACCCGCTGCACGCGCCGGGACAGGCGTACGGTCATGGCTGCACCTCAAGGACTTTGCCGGGGTTGAGCAAGTTATGGGGGTCGAGGGCCTGTTTGATGCGGCGCATCAGGTCCAGCTCCACTGGGGTTTTGTAGCGGCTGAGCATGCCGACCTTGCGCTGGCCGATGCCGTGCTCGGCGCTGATCGAACCGCCGTGGGCATGGGCGCTGTCGTGCACCAGGGCACTCAGCTCGGCGTAGTGGGCCATGTGCGCCTCCACCGTCGAATCCAGCGGATGGGCCACGTTGTAGTGCAGGTTGCCGTCGCCCAAATGGCCGAAGGTGAAGTGGCGCACGCCGGGAAAGTGTTGCTGCAGCAACGCGTCGGTATGCGCGACGAACGCCACCACCTGGGAAATCGGCACCGAGATGTCGTGCTTCATATTGCGCCCGGCGCGCTTCTGCGCCTCGCTCATGTTTTCGCGCAACAGCCACAGGGCTTCGCTCTGGGCGAGGCTTTCGGGGATCAGTGCGTCGCTCAGCAGGTTGTGTTCGAACGCATCGCCCAGCACCCGTTCGAAGGCTTCCCGTGCCTGGCTTTCGCCGTGGTTGTCCGAGAGTTCAATCAGGGCAAACCAGGGTTGCCCGGCGTTTTTGAACGGTTGCGGGCCGTCGGGGAACTGCTCGCGCAGCAACGCCAGGCAATCCGCCGTGAGCAGTTCGAACGCCGTGAGGCTCGCACCGAACCCTGCCCGGGCATGGGACAGGAACGCCACGGCCTGGGCCAGTTCATCAAAGGCCAGAAATGCCGTGGCCTGGGCCTTGGGCAGCGGGAACAGCTTGAGGGTGGCCGCCGTGATAATGCCCAGAGTGCCTTCGCTGCCGATGTACAGGTCACGCAGGTCGTAGCCGGTGTTGTCCTTGCGCAAGCCGCGCAGGCCGTGCCAGATCTCGCCTTCGGCGGTCACCACTTCCAGGCCCAGGGTCAACTCGCGGGTGTTGCCATAGCGCAGCACGCCGGTGCCACCGGCATTGGTGCCAAGGTTGCCGCCCAGGGTGCAACTGCCCTCGGCGCCCAGGCTCAGCGGGAACAGGCGACCGGCATCACGGGCCACCTGCTGGACGTTTTGCAAGATGCAGCCGGCCTCCACGGTGAGGGTGTCGTTGTCGGTGTCGACGTTGCGCACGCGGTTCATGCGGTCGAGCAACAGCAAGACCGAACGCCCGCTGGCATCCGGCGTGGCGCCGGCCATCAACCCGGTATTGCCGCCCTGCACCACGATGGGCGCTTTCAACGCCACGCAGGCGCGCACCACCGCCGCGACTTCTTCCGTGTTGGCCGGGTGCACCGCCGCGATCACCTGGCCGGTGTAGCGACCTTGCTTGTCGGTAAGGTAATGCGCGGCCTCTTCAGAGGTTTGCACATGGGCCGCGCCGAGCAGGTGTTGCAAGGTGGCGAACAACGCGTCACTCATGGCTGTAGTGCTCGTGCAAATCACGCAGGGCCTGGGACGGTGCCATACCGGTACGCTCGCCCAGGGCGATCAGGTAACCGCTCTTGTGCCAGTCACGCACGATGGCATCGAGCTTGGCCTGGGTGTCGTGTTCGCCCTTGCGAATCCAGATCACCGATTTGGACGGAATCAGGTCGCCCGGCAGCGGGATCTCATAACCGGACCATTCGGCATCACTGAGCAACGCATGCATGGTCGGGCTGACGTGCACCGCCGCCACGCACCCGTTGCCGCGCAAAGACAGCAGCGATTCGGACTGGCTGCGGAACGCCTTGATCTGCGCGCCGTAGGTCTCCTGCAGCGGTTTGATGAAGTTGCTGCCCTGGGACACGCACACCGGTTTGTCCTTGAGGTCGGCCCACTGCGTGATCCCGGCGCCTTTGCGGATCAACGCCGCGCCGCCGACTTCTTCATAGGGCGTGGGCACGTAGTCGAGGATCTCGGCGCGCTCTTCGGTGAACTGCATGTTGGCAATCAGGATGTCGACCTTGCCCTGCTGCAGGAACTGCACGCGGTTGGGCGCCAATACGGACACGGTCTTGGTCTCGACGCCCAGCGCCTGGCCGATGCCCTTGGCCAACTCCACGTTGTAGCCCAGGTGTTCGCCGGTCTTGGGGTCAATGGTGCCGAACGGCGGGCCGCTGAGGATCACGCCCACGCTGATGGCGTGGCGCTGCTGGATCTTGTCGAGGGTGGCATCGGCGTGGGCGAAGCCAGCGCACAAGGCCAGGCCGAGTGCGGCGAAGGTTTTGACGTGCATGCTCAGGCGCCCTTGAACTGTTTTTGCAATTCCACCAGCGCCGGCGACGCGGGGCTGATGCGGTTACGGGTCTGGGCGTCGATCAGCCAGCCGCTGCGGTGCAGCTCCTTGACGATCGGGTCCAGCTTGGCCTGGGTGTCGCTCTCGCCGCGACGGGTCCAGATCACCGACGGCGCCGGGTTCAGCTCCGGGCTGATGGCGCGGTAGTCCTTCCATTCCGCGCTGTCGTTGATCAGCGGGTTGATCAAGGTGGAGTCATGCACGGCGGCCACGCAGTTGTTGCCACGCAGGGCCAACAGCGACTCGGACGAACTCTTGAAGGCTTTGATCTGGGCGCCGAATTCGGTCAACGGCTTCACGTAGCTGCTGCCTTGGGAGGTGCACACCGGCTGGTCCTTGAGGTCTTCCCAGCGGGTGATCTTGCTGTCCTTGAGCACAGCAGCGGTGCCCCCGATGCGATAAAACGGCGTGGGCACAAAGCCAAGGATCTCACCGCGCTCGGCAGTCCACTCCATGTTGGCGATCAGCAGATCGACCTTGCCCTGCTGCAGGAACTGCACGCGGTTGGCCGGCAATACCGGCACCAGTTGCACCTGCGCCTTGAGCTGACGCCCCAGTTCGTTGGCCAGGTCGACGTTCAAGCCCTTGGGTTGCTGGGTACTCGGGTCAATGCTGCCGAACGGGCCACCGGACAGCAGCACGCCGACCACCAGCACATGGCGTTGCTCGATCTTGTCCAGGGTCGCATCGGCCTGCGCCGCCACACTTGCCCCCAAGGCCACTGCCGCGCCGAGGGCCACCGGCAACCATTTCTTGAACATCATTGGACTTCCCCCTGGCTAATGATCGGCGTACCCCGACCTGATGGAGGGGCATGCTAGGGAGAGTGCGGGGGCAACGGAAATGCAAATATCTCATATCGTTATAACTTGCCGTGTATGGGCAACCTCGCATCAAGGCATAACCCATGTTTTATTGGGCGCTGTAAAAAACCGCTTCAACAACACATTAAAATCTGTAATGTTTAACTTCACGTCCTTGATATAAAAACGCCTCTGGAAATGGCCATGTCGACCCTCGATCTTGAACTCCTGCGCACTTTTATCGCCGTGGTCGACCACCACAGCTTCGCCGAAGCCGGCACGCACCTGGCGCGCACCCAGTCCTCCGTGACCCAGCATATGCAACGCCTGGAACAGCAGGTGGGTGTGAGCCTGTTTGAAAAGCGCGGCCGGCAGAAACAGCTGACCGAACCGGGTTTGCAGCTGTTGCGGCATGCGCGGCAGATGCTGTCGCTGAATGACGATGCGTTGAATTCGTTGCGTGAGAGCAGCTTGAGTGGGGTGTTGCGCATTGGTTCGCCCCATGACATTGCCGACACGATCTTGCCGCCGATTCTTAGCCATATCGCCCGTTCGGCTCCGCGCTTGCGGCTGGAGATTGATGTGGGGCGCAGTCCGTTTTTGATGGATGACTTGCACCGGGGCAAGGTGGATATGGTGATTTCTACGCGCTCGGATCCGAACCTTGAGGGGTTTGCGTTGAGGACGTCGCCGGTGTGGTGGATTTGTTCGGCGCAGTACATTCACCAGCCGAGTGAGCCGTTGCCGCTGATTCTGGTGGATGAGCCGAGTATTTATCGGCGGTATGCGCTGGAGGCGTTGGAGCGGGCGAATATTCCTTGGCGCCAGGCGTATCTGGCGTCGAATTTGATTGGGATTAAAGCGGCGACTCGGGCGGGGTTGGGCGTGACGCCGCGGAGTATGGAAATGCTGGGGCCGGATATGCGGGTGCTGGGGGAGACGGATGGGTTGCCGCGGTTGCCGGAGGTCACGTATTACCTTTGGATTCGGCCGAATACGGCGAATCCGATTGCGCGCAAGGCTTATGATTTGATTCGGGGGAGTCAGGGGTTGTCGTGATTTTGATGGATGGGTGTATATCCGTTATTGGGGTGATGGCTGATATAGGTTCCGCCCTTACGGCGGCTCACTTTTGATAGAGCGCAAAAGTAAGCATGGGCCTGTCTCCCTGCAGCGGACGCCAAGAAGCTGGCTATCCAGTCTTCTGCCTCAAGCTCTTTGCATATTCGT
>NZ_JBWKRS010000080.1:0-7729 GCF_059419385.1 Pseudomonas sp. GW821-FHT05H12
CTCTCCCCCCCCCCCCCCCCCCCCCCCCCCCCCCCCCCCCACCCCGGCTCCTACAATTGAAATATCCAATCACGAATAAGGTGTTTCATCGCAGTAAGTGCGAAAGATTTCCCTCCCCGTGCCAGAATTCGCAAGAAAATTCGCAACAGGCCCTCGTATCATTCACCCCAGTAACCGCCGAGAGCCTTCAGATGAACCCAATAAAAACGTGGTGGGATATCAGCCCGCCCTTGAGCACGGCGACCCCGACCTGGCCGGGAGATACGCCGTTCCAGGAAGAGCGCGTGTGGCAGTTTGGCCCGGAGTGCCCGGTGAATGTGGGGCGTATCACCTTGTCGCCGCACACCGGCGCCCACGTGGACGCACCGCTGCATTACAGCGCCGACGGCGCGCCGATTGGCGAGGTGTCGCTGGACGTGTACATGGGCCCCTGCCGCGTGCTGCATTGCCTGGGCAGCGGCGCCCTGGTGCAGCCGCATCAGCTGGAAGGGCGTGTGGATAACTTGCCGGAGCGTGTGCTGCTGCGTACTTATCCACAAGCGCCGCTCACCGAATGGGATTCGAACTTCACCGCCATCGCCCCGCAAACCATCGAGCTGCTCGCCAGCCTGGGCGTGCGTTTGATCGGCATCGACACCCCCTCCCTGGACCCGCAACAGTCCAAGACCATGGATTCCCACAACGCCGTGGCGCGCCATGGCATGGCGATTCTCGAAGGTATCGTGCTCGACGACGTACCGGAGGGCGACTATGAACTGATCGCCCTGCCACTGCGGTTTGCCAACCTCGACGCGAGCCCGGTCCGCGCCATTCTCCGCCCGCTCAAGGAGCCCACGCGATGAGCCAATGTCCTTTCTCTGCTGATTATCAGCCGCCCGAAGAATGGCATAACGCCGAACTGAATTTTTCCGAGTCCATGAGTTACGGCGATTACCTGGACCTGGGCAAAGTCCTCAGCGCCCAACACCCGCTGTCGCCGGACCACAACGAAATGCTCTTCATCATCCAGCACCAGACGTCCGAGCTGTGGATGAAACTGATGCTCCACGAACTCAAGGCGGCCCGCGAGCACGTGCGCCTGGGCGAGTTGCCGCCGGCGTTCAAGATGCTGGCGCGGGTGTCGCGGATCTTCGACCAACTGGTGCACGCCTGGGCGGTGCTGGCGACCATGACGCCGTCGGAGTACAAGGCGATCCGCCCGTTCCTGGGGCAGTCGTCGGGGTTCCAGTCGTTCCAGTACCGCGAGATCGAATTCATCCTCGGCAATAAAAGCGCGGCACTGTTGCGGCCCCACGCCCATCGGCCGGAGCTGTTGAACGAGTTGAAAGTGGCGATTGCCACGCCGTCGCTGTATGACGAGGCGATCAACCTGATGGCCAAGGCCGGCCTGGCGATTGACCCGAAACGCGCCGAACGCGACCCGACGGCGCCGACGGTACACGATGACTCCGTGGAGGCGGCGTGGCGCGAGGTGTACCGCGACCCGAGCCGCTATTGGGATTTGTACCAGTTGGCCGAGAAATTTATCGACCTGGAGGACTCGTTCCGTCAGTGGCGTTTCCGCCATGTGACGACGGTGGAACGAATCATTGGCTTCCAGCCGGGCACCGGCGGCACCGAGGGCGTGGGGTATTTGCGCAAGATGCTCGACACCGTGCTGTTCCCGGAACTCTGGCGAGTACGCTCCACGCTCTAAACAAAAAAGCCCCGGATTACCGGGGCTTTTTATTGGTTGAAACACTCCCCTTGTAGGAGCCCGGCTTGCCGGCGATGGCATCTTTGATATCGGCGCAAGGCTTGAGGCCCATCGCCGGCAAGCCGGCTCCTACAAGGTTATTGTGCGTTGACCACCGCGTTGCTTTTGCGAACCCGCAACCGGTAGGCCACATAGATAATCCCCACCCACACCGGCATCGCATACACCGACTCGCTGATGCCCGGAATCGCCAGCATCACGCTGATGATCATCACCATGAACGCCAGGCACAGGTAGTTGCTGAACGGGAACCAGAAGGTCTTGAACGACGGGGTCACGCCTTGCTGGCCCATGGCTTTGCGGAACTTGATGTGGGTGATGCTGATCAGCGCCCAGTTGATCATCAGCGAGGCAACCACCAGCGCGAACAACAGCTCCAGCGCGCTTTTCGGTGCCACGTAGTTGACCACCACGCACAGCATCGTCACCAACGCCGAAATCGCCAGGGCGCGGATCGGCACGCCTTGCTTGTTCAGCTTCATCAGCGATTTCGGTGCATCGCCTTGCTCGGCCAGGCCGAACAGCATGCGGCTGTTGCAGTACACGCCGCTGTTGTACACCGACAGCGCCGCGGTCAGTACCACGAAGTTGAGGATGTGCGCTGCGGTGTCGTTACCGATCAGCGAGAAGATCTGCACAAACGGGCTGCCGCTGTAGGCATCGCCCGACGCGCCGAGGGTTTGCAGCAGTTGGTCCCATGGGTACAGCGACAGCAGCACGGTCAGGGCGCCGACGTAGAAAATCAGGATGCGGTAGACCACCTGATTGATCGCCTTCGGGATCACCTTGCGTGGCTCGCTGGCCTCGGCCGCAGTAATGCCCACCAGCTCCAGGCCGCCGAACGAGAACATGATGAACGCCATGGACATCAACAGCCCCATGCCGCCATTGGGGAAGAATCCGCCGTGGCTCCACAGGTTGCTGACGGTCGCTTGCGGGCCACCGGTGCCGCTGAACAGCAGGTAGCAGCCGAGCACGATCATGCCGACAATCGCCACCACCTTGATGATCGCGAACCAGAACTCGGCCTCACCGAAGAACTTCACGTTCAGGGTGTTGATCAGGTTCACGGCCACAAAGAACACCAGTGCACTGACCCAGGTCGGGATCTCCGGCCACCAGAACTGGATGTACTTGCCCACGGCCGTCAGTTCGGCCATGCCCACCAGGACGTAGAGCACCCAGTAGTTCCAGCCCGCCAGGAAGCCTGCGTAGCCGCCCCAGTATTTGTGGGCGAAGTGGCTGAAGGAACCGGCCACCGGCTCTTCGACGATCATCTCGCCGAGCTGGCGCATGATCAGGAACGCGATGAAGCCGGCAATCGCGTAACCCAGGATCATCGACGGCCCCGCCGACTTGAGTACCCCGGCCGAGCCGAGGAACAACCCCGTACCAATCGCCCCTCCCAAGGCGATCAGCTGAATATGCCGGTTCTTCAGGCCACGCTTGAGGCCTACCGGGTTAACCATGTCATCCGCCATTAACATTCCCTTCTACTTGTTTTTCTTAGGGTAAGTGCACGCGCAGCTGCCCCTCAGAAGTACTGAGGGTCAGATATTACTCTCCGTAAACTTTTCGTAATACAGCTGAACGCCATCAAGTGCCTGATCCGCCAGCCATTGTTGGACGGATTCGACCATTGGAGGGGGGCCGCACAGGTACATATCTGCCGAACTGTCCCGCCATTCGGCCACGTCGAAATGCTCGGTGAGGTAGCCGCGCTTGCCGGGCCAGTCTTCGGCGGGCGCGCTGAGCACCTCGGTGTAGCGAAAACCCGGAATTTTCGAAGCATAGGCCTGGATGCGCGCCGCTTCGCACAAGTCTTCGGCACCCCGCACGCCGTAATACAGATGAACGGGGTGGTCGCAGCCGTTGGCGGCCAGTTCGTCGAGCATGCCCAGCAAGGCCGACAGCCCGGTTCCACCGGCCACCAACACCAGCGGCTTGGTCACGTGGCGCAGATAAAACGCGCCCAGTGGCGCCTCCATCATCAGCTCATCGCCCACCTGGCAGCGTTCGCGCAGGTAGTTGCTCATCACCCCGTCGGGCAGCAGGCGCACCAGGAACTGCAGGCGATTGCCCGGCAGATTGGCGAAGGAATACGACCGCCAACTGTTCGTGCCCGGCACCGACAGGCGCGCATATTGGCCCGGCAGAAAATCCAGCGCCTGCTCCAACTGCACCTGCAGGATCGCCGTACTGGCCGACACCTGCTCCATCGCGCTCACGCTGCCTCGTACCTGCACGGGCCCCGGCGCATTGCACAGGCTTGAGTCGAAGTCGAAGTAGAACGTCGCGTCAGACTTCACCCGCGTCTGGCAACTGAGCATCTTGCGCTGCTGCAGGTCGAGGCTGGACAGGGCTTCTTCGTCGACATAATCCTGGGTGTAATCGCCACTATCGCAGCGCCCCTGGCAGGTGCCGCACACCCCCTCGCGGCAATCCAGCGGGATCTTGATACCGTTACGCAGCGCCGCATCCAGCAGGACTTCATTGGCGCCCACCGGAAAAAACAGGGTCTTGCCATCGGCAAAACTGAAGGCCACTTTGTGATTCATCCACCATTCTCCATGGATTCGATAACTGTAGGAGCTGGCTTGCCAGCGATAGCGGTCTGTCGGGCGGCAGTGCTCAACAGGTCAGACGCCATCGCCGGCAAGCCGGCTCCTACAGGGTCAGAGGTGATAGAAATCGAGCACCGAGTTGATGGTGTCGTTGAGCAGCAGCGCATGCTTGCGGGTGATCAACCAGCTGTCGCCATCGGGCTTGAGGCGGTACGTGGCATGCCCGTAGAACTGCTCCGACGTGGCCAGGCGATAGAACAGCGTGTGCCAGTTCAACTTCACCTCCAGCGTTCCATCCACCTGCTCGGCAATACGCACGTTGTTGATCAGGTGCAAGGTGCGCGGCATCGGCGTGGCTGACGCGGCCTTGCCGGTGCGCAAACGAAATACACGGTCTTCCAGGCCCGAGCGGTTGGCGTAGTAAATCAACGACATCTCGCGCTTGGGGTCGCGGGTATAGACGTGCTCCGAGTCCCACTGCGGCAGGTGGAATTCACTCTGCGGGTCGAACAGCTGCACATAGGCGTCCCAGTCCTGGGCATCGCACAGCTCGGCCTTGCGATAGAAGAACTGCTCGATCCGATACTGTAATTGGGCATTCATCACTCCACCTCCCGCAGTGTCAGCGCTTGCTTGTCGAGGCCTTTGAGCAGGAACTGCTGCCAGTTGCGATGCTGGTTCACATACAGGCCTTCGTGGGTGAATTCGGTGCCGGTCATGGCCGGTTGAATGCCGATGGCTTCGCTGTTGGGCGTAGGCCCGGTTTCCCAGCGATGACTGCCGCGTGAGATATCGCTCCAGCGCTCCAGGCGGCCCTGGAAACCGCGCTGGGCTTCGCGGAACTCCACCAGGTCATCCGGCGTGCCCATGCCCGAGACGTTGAAAAAATCCTCGAACTGGCGGATGCGGTTTTCGCGGTCGGCGTCGGACTCATTCTTCACGCCCAGGCACTGGCTGATGATCTCGGTCTTGTTCCACGCCACCGGGCGGATGATGCGCAGTTGCGAGCTGATCTGGTCGAGAAAGAACAGGCTCGGGTAGATGTTCAGGTTGCGCAGGCGGTGCATCATCCACTCGGCCTTCTGCTGGCCGTGTTCCTCTACCAAGCGCGGCATGATGGTGGCGTAGCCGGAGCGCACGCTCGGGTTGGGCATGTCGCTGAACAACAGGCTGTGGCCGTTGTTGAACGCAAACCAGCCGTCATCGGTGTTCGCGTCGCCCGCGCCGAGCTTGCTGTAGTCCAGGGTGCTGCCTGCGCCTGTGCCGTTCTCGGTGTTGACCTGCTGGCGGTGCTGCACCGTGGCCACGTAGTTGTAGTGCACGGTGCTGACGTGATAACCGTCCAGGCCGTTCTCGTTTTGCAGCTTCCAGTTGCCGTCGTAGGTGTAGGCGGACTTGCCCGGGAGCACTTCCAGTTCGCCGGTGGCGGACTGGGCGACCATCATGTCGAAAAACACTTTGGCATCGCCGAGGAAGTCTTCCAGGCTGTCGGTGCCGTTGACGTCCAGGCTGATAAACACAAAACCTTTGTAGCTCTCGATGCGGGCCTTTTTCAGGCCGTGCGTGGCTTTGTCGAACCCCTCCGGGTATTCCCCCGGCGCCTTGACCTTAACCAGCCGGCCGTCGCTCTTGTAGCACCAGGCGTGGAACGGGCAAGTGAAGGTGGACTGGTTGCCCTTACCGACGCGGGTGAGGGTGGTGCCGCGATGCTGGCAGGCGTTGATCAGCGCATTGAGCCGGCCTTCGCCATCGCGGGTGATGATCATCGGCTGGCGCCCGGCGCGCATCGTCACGAAGTCGTGGGGGGTGGCCAGTTCGCTTTCGTGGCAGGCGTAGATCCAGTTCTTTTCGAAGATCAGTTCCATCTCCAGGTCGAACAGTTCCGGCTCGGTGAACATGTCCCGGGCGATGCGGAACACTTCATCCACCGGGCGAAAATCCAGGCAACCTTCGATAAACGTTTTCCACTGCTCGACGCTTCTTGCACCACTCATGGGAGGCACCTTTTTTGATCAGGGCTAATCGGTGGTTCATTAGAGAGGGCGGGGCAGGGAGCGGGCTATCCGCTAAATGGGCGAACCTGCGCCGGAAAGTTGGGCCGCAACATTGGGCAGCAAATACCCAACCCGGTGCAGGGCGGTGACGGGATGCGCTACTGTCTTGCAGGGCAAGGGGCGCGTAAACCGGCGACTTATCCACATAGTCGACCGTTGCTATCCACTCAGTGGCCATGGGGCGGGTGTGGCGCATAACTTGCTGTCGAACAATAACGACGCGCCGTCAGAGCGCGCAAAAAGCCTAACCGCCGTGGGTGCACCTTGATGAGTAGCCATACACGCGAAATCCATATTCAACGCTTTGACCTGGAAGGTGCCTGCAGCTGGATGTCCGGCATTTGTGGGCCACACCGGCTGGCGACGTCCACGCCTGAGCGCCTGCGCTTTCACCACAGTGCCAATGTGTTCAAGTCCCGCGCCACCACCTTGGGCGTGATCGAATACGGCACCGACGTGACCATCGACATTGAAGACGCCGAACACTTCAGCAGCTACAGCCTGAGCCTGCCGCTGGTGGGCGAACAGGAACTGAGCAAGAACGGTGAGCGCCTGAGTTCCAACCGCGACCAAGGCGTGATCCTCTCGCCCAATGAGCACCAGGTGCTGGCCATCTCTGGCGACTGTCGCAAGTTGCAGGTGGTGATCACCCGCGCGGCGATGAGTGAAACGCTGGAAGGTTTGCTGCAACGGCCGATCGAGGCGCCGCTGCGTTTCGAGTCGGTGATGGATGCAGTGGACGGCGCGTCGGCGTCGTGGTGGCGCATGGCGCGTTACTTCATTGCAGAGCTGGAGCGCAGCAGCGAGTTATATGAGCAGGCGGCGTTTACCCGAGACCTGGAAAGCTCGCTGATCAAGGGGTTGATCCTGGCGCAGCCGAACAACTACTCCGAAGAGCTGCGCGACGTGCTCGGTGTGAAACTGCCGCACTACCTGATCCGTGCGCGTCAGTACCTGCATGACAACGCTCGTGAGGCGGTGTGTCTGGAAGACCTGGAAGCTGTCTCCGGGGTGACGCGCTTCAAGCTGTTTGATGCCTTTCGCAAGTACTTCGCGCTGTCGCCCATGGCGTATTTGAAGAAGCATCGGTTGGGTGCGGTGCGCCAGGAGATTCTCGAGCAAGGCTCCACGCGCACCATCTCCGAAATTGCCCTGGGGTGGGGGTTTACGCACCTGGGGCGGTTCTCCGCGGAGTACCGCAAGTTGTTCGATGAATCCCCCAGCCAAACCCTGCAGCGCAAGCGCTTGCGCAGCCTTTGATCCCCATGAAGATCCAAATGTGGGAGCTGGGGTGGGGGGGGGGGGGGGGGGGGGGGGGGGGGGGGGGGGGGGGGGGGGGGGGGGGGTGGGGAGGG
>NZ_JBWKRS010000081.1:0-5798 GCF_059419385.1 Pseudomonas sp. GW821-FHT05H12
CCCCCCCCCCCCCCCCCCCCCCCCCCCCCCCCCCCCCCCCCCCCCCCCCCCCCCCCCCCCCCCCGTGCTCCTACGGGATTGCTGCATGGCTTCAGTCTAGGGGAGCCGGGCTTTTTGCGACAGGCATTAAAAAAGGGAAGCCACTCAATGGCTTCCCTTTTTTCACAACCGCAAAGGCTTACAGCACCTGAACGATGGCCTTGGTCACGGCATCAATGTTCGACTGGTTCAACGCCGCCACACAGATACGGCCAGTGTCGAGGGCGTAGATGCCGAACTCGCTGCGCAGGCGGGTGACTTGCTCAACGGTCAGGCCGGAGTAGGAGAACATCCCGCGCTGGCGACCGACGAAGCTGAAGTCGTGGCCTGGAGCGGCCTTGGCCAGTTCCGATACCATCTGCTCGCGCATGCCGCGAATACGCAGGCGCATTTCGGCCAGCTCGGCTTCCCACTGGGCGCGCAGCTCAGGGTTGTTCAGCACCGCTGCCACGATTGCCGCGCCGTGGGTCGGCGGGTTGGAGTAGTTGGTGCGGATCACGCGCTTGACCTGGGACAGGATGCGCGCGCTTTCTTCCTTGGACTCGCCGACGATGGACAGTGCGCCCACACGCTCGCCGTACAGGGAGAACGACTTGGAGAACGAGCTGGACACGAAGAAGGTCAGGCCCGACTCAGCGAACAGGCGCACCGCAGCGGCGTCTTCGTGGATGCCGTCGCCGAAGCCCTGGTAGGCCATGTCGAGGAACGGCACGAGTTTCTTGGCCTTGACCACGTCCAGTACGTTCTGCCAGTCGGCCGGGCTCAGGTCGACGCCGGTCGGGTTGTGGCAGCAGGCGTGCAGCACCACGATGGACTGTGGCGGCAGGGCGTTGAGGTCTTCGAGCAGGCCGGCACGGTTCACGTCGTGGGTGGCGGCGTCGTAGTAGCGGTAGTTCTGCACCGGGAAACCGGCGGTTTCGAACAGGGCGCGGTGGTTTTCCCAGCTTGGGTCGCTGATGGCCACGACGGCGTCTGGCAGCAGTTGCTTGAGGAAGTCTGCGCCGATCTTCAGTGCGCCGGTGCCGCCAACCGCTTGCACGGTGGTGACGCGGCCAGCGGCCAGCAGGGGCGACTCAGCGCCGAACAGCAGGGTTTGCACGGCCTTGTCGTAGGCCGCGATGCCGTCGATTGGCAAGTAGCCACGGGCGGCGTGTTGCGCCACGCGAATGGCTTCCGCTTCGGCAACGGCACGCAAGAGTGGAATCTTCCCCTCTTCGTTGCAGTAAACGCCCACGCCAAGGTTGACCTTGGTGGTTCGTGTGTCGGCGTTGAATGCTTCGTTGAGGCCCAGGATAGGATCGCGTGGTGCCATTTCGACAGCGGAGAACAGGCTCATTTTTGCGGCAGCTCTATGGGGGAAGGGAGGGACGTGTCGCGCTCCAGCCGAATGCACTAGAGCGGTGCACAAACGGGGAGCTAGTATAGAGGCCATCACCGCCTGAGGCGACAACCGAAACGGCTTTTCGGCCAAGTTTTTCGGTTTATTTGCTGACCGTTAGTCTTATTGCAACATTGATCCTGAATGGCCAGTAGGACGATTGCCTTGAAACCCGTCACATTCGGCACCACTTCTACAGCTATCATGGTTTTTTCCTGCAACCTGCGATGACTATTCGCGGGTTGCTGAGCTATTTCGTCCCTGGCGGTTTTGAGTCTGGGGTGACTTCACGAGGTACGTTATGTCGGATTTCCAGCTCGTCACCCGCTTCGAACCCGCCGGCGATCAGCCGGAAGCCATTCGCCAGATGGTCGAAGGCATTGAAGCCGGCCTGGCGCACCAGACGTTGCTCGGGGTGACCGGTTCGGGCAAGACCTTCAGCATCGCCAACGTGATCGCGCAGATCAACCGCCCGACGTTGGTGCTGGCGCCGAACAAGACCCTGGCCGCGCAGTTGTACGGCGAGTTCAAGTCGTTCTTCCCGAACAACGCGGTGGAGTACTTCGTTTCCTACTACGACTACTACCAGCCCGAAGCCTACGTGCCGTCCTCCGACACCTTTATTGAGAAGGACGCCTCGATCAACGACCACATCGAGCAGATGCGGCTGTCGGCGACCAAAGCGTTGCTGGAGCGCAAGGACGCGATCATCGTCACCACGGTGTCGTGCATCTACGGCCTGGGCAGCCCGGAAACCTATTTGAAGATGGTGCTGCACGTCGACCGTGGCGACAAACTTGACCAGCGCGAATTGCTGCGCCGCCTGGCGAGCCTGCAGTACACCCGCAACGACATGGACTTTGCCCGCGCCACCTTCCGCGTGCGCGGCGATGTGATCGACATCTACCCGGCCGAATCCGACCTGGAAGCGATCCGCATCGAGCTGTTCGATGATGAAGTGGAGAGCCTGTCGGCCTTCGACCCGCTGACCGGCGAGGTCATCCGCAAGCTGCCGCGTTTTACCTTCTATCCGAAAAGCCACTATGTGACGCCGCGCGAAACCCTGATGGGGGCTGTCGAGGGCATCAAGGTGGAACTGGCCGAGCGCCTGGAGTACCTGCGTTCCAACAACAAGCTGGTGGAAGCCCAGCGCCTGGAGCAGCGCACGCGCTTTGACCTGGAGATGATCCTGGAGCTGGGCTACTGCAACGGCATCGAAAACTACTCGCGCTACCTGTCTGGCCGTGAGTCCGGTGCGCCGCCGCCGACGCTGTATGACTACCTGCCGCCGGACGCGCTGCTGGTGATCGACGAATCCCACGTCAGCGTGCCGCAAGTGGGCGCGATGTATAAGGGCGACCGTTCGCGTAAGGAGACCCTGGTGGAATACGGGTTCCGCCTGCCGTCGGCCCTGGATAACCGGCCGATGCGCTTTGACGAATGGGAAAGCATCAGCCCGCAGACCATCTTTGTGTCGGCGACGCCGGGCAACTATGAGGCCGAACATGCGGGCCGAGTGATCGAGCAGCTGGTGCGCCCCACCGGCCTGGTGGACCCGGAAATCGAAATCCGCCCGGCATTGACCCAGGTCGATGATTTACTTTCGGAAATCACCAAGCGCGTGGCCTTGGAGGAGCGGGTGCTGGTCACCACGCTGACCAAGCGCATGTCCGAAGACTTGACCGATTACCTGGCCGACCACGGCGTGCGCGTGCGCTACCTGCACTCGGACATCGACACCGTGGAGCGCGTGGAGATTATCCGCGACCTGCGCCTGGGCACCTTTGATGTGCTGGTGGGCATCAACCTGCTGCGTGAGGGCCTGGACATGCCGGAGGTGTCGCTGGTGGCGATCCTCGATGCGGACAAGGAGGGCTTCCTGCGTTCCGAGCGTTCGTTGATCCAGACCATCGGCCGTGCGGCGCGTAACCTCAATGGTCGCGCGATCCTGTATGCGGACCGCATCACCGGCTCCATGGAGCGGGCGATTGGCGAGACCGAGCGTCGGCGGGACAAGCAGATTGCGTTCAACCTGGCCAACGGCATTACGCCCAAGGGGGTGTTCAAGGACGTCGCCGACATCATGGAAGGCGCTACCGTGCCGGGCTCGCGCAGCAAGAAGCGCAAGGGCATGGCGAAGGCGGCCGAGGAAAGCGCCAAGTACGAGAACGAATTGCGCTCGCCGAGTGAGATCACCAAGCGTATTCGCCAACTGGAAGAGAAGATGTACCAGCTGGCGCGGGACCTGGAGTTCGAGGCCGCGGCGCAGACGCGGGATGAGATTGGCAAGTTGCGCGAGCGTTTGCTGGCAGTGTGATTTGCGGTGACTGGCCTGGCCTCATCGCAGGCAAGCCAGCTCCCACATTTTGACCGCGTTCGCAGTTCGAGGTGGGAGCTGGCTTGCCTGCGATAGGGGCGGCGCGGTCCATCAGAATCACCCAAGCTGGAGCCCAACCACCTGGGGCTGTTACCATTCGCCCCTTGTTTCAATTTTCAGTTTTATCGCCCATTCGAGACCTGCCATGACCACCGTCCGCACGCGCATCGCGCCATCGCCCACTGGGGATCCCCACGTCGGCACTGCTTACATCGCCTTGTTCAACTACTGCTTTGCCAAGCAGCACGGCGGTGAATTCATCCTGCGGATCGAAGACACCGATCAACTGCGTTCCACCCGCGAGTCGGAACAGCAGATCTTCGATGCCCTGCGCTGGTTGGGCATTACCTGGGCCGAAGGCCCGGACGTCGGCGGCCCGCACGGCCCGTATCGCCAGAGCGAGCGCAGCGACATCTACAAGCAGTACACCCAGCAGTTGGTCGACATGGGGCACGCGTTCCCGTGCTTCTGCACGGCTGAAGAGCTGGACCAGATGCGCGCCGAGCAACAGGCCCGTGGCGAGACCCCGCGCTACGACGGCCGTGCGTTGCTGCTGTCCAAAGAAGAAGTGGCGCGCCGCCTGGCGGCCGGTGAACCCCATGTGATCCGCATGAAGGTGCCGAGTGAAGGCGTGTGCGTGGTGCCGGACATGCTGCGTGGCGACGTTGAGATCCCGTGGGACCGCATGGACATGCAGGTGCTGATGAAGACCGACGGCCTGCCGACGTACTTCCTGGCCAACGTGGTCGACGACCACCTGATGGGCATCACCCACGTGCTGCGTGGCGAAGAATGGCTGCCGTCGGCACCGAAATTGATCCTGCTCTACGAGTACTTCGGTTGGGAGCAGCCGCAGCTGTGCTACATGCCGCTGCTGCGTAACCCGGACAAGAGCAAGCTGTCCAAGCGCAAGAACCCGACCTCGGTGACCTTCTACGAGCGCATGGGCTTCATGCCTGAAGCGATGCTCAACTACCTGGGGCGCATGGGCTGGTCGATGCCGGACGAGCGCGAGAAGTTCTCGTTGCAGGAAATGGTCGACAACTTTGACTTGTCCCGCGTTTCCTTGGGCGGGCCGATCTTCGATATCGAGAAGCTGTCGTGGCTCAACGGCCAATGGCTGCGTGACCTGCCGGTGGAAGAATTCGCCAGCCGTGTGCAGCAGTGGGCGCTGAACCCCGAGTACATGATGAAGATCGCACCGCTGGTGCAGGGCAGGGTGGAGACGTTCAGCCAGGTCGCGCCGTTGGCCAGCTTCTTCTTTGCCGGGGGCGTGAACCCGGATCCTAAGTTGTTTGAGTCCAAGAAGCTCTCGGGCGACCAGGTGCGCCAGTTGATGCAGTTGATCCTGTGGAAGCTCGAGAGCCTGCGCCAGTGGGAGAAGGACGCGATCACCGCGACGATCCAGGCGGTGGTGGAATCCCTGGAGTTGAAGTTGCGTGATGCCATGCCGCTGATGTTTGCCGCGATCACCGGGCAGGCGAGTTCGGTGTCGGTGCTGGATGCGATGGAAATTCTCGGTCCGGACCTCACGCGTTTCCGTCTGCGCCAAGCCCTTGATTTGCTTGGTGGTGTGTCGAAGAAAGAAAACAAAGAGTGGGAAAAGCTGTTGGGCGCTATCGCTTAATCAGCCTGCTACCACGGCGAAACCCCGGTTTTCCGGGGTTTCGCCGGTAAGTGATTGTTATCCCGGCAAAAAATTTTGGAAATTGTTGAAAATAAATTTGACACACTTCCAAAGCGCCATTAAGATTCGCCCCGTCCTCACCGATGAGGGGCTATAGCTCAGCTGGGAGAGCGCTTGCATGGCATGCAAGAGGTCAACGGTTCGATCCCGTTTAGCTCCACCAATTTACAGGTTCAAGGTCTGGCCACACCGGCTTTGAATCGATCAGTTCTCAGCGCTGATCAGTTGTACAGAAGGTTTTGTCCCCTTCGTCTAGTGGCCTAGGACACCGCCCTTTCACGGCGGTAACAGGGGTTCGAGTCCCCTAGGGGACGCCA
>NZ_JBWKRS010000082.1:0-5592 GCF_059419385.1 Pseudomonas sp. GW821-FHT05H12
CCCCCCCCCCCCCCCCCCCCCCCCCCCCCCCCCCCCCCCCCCCCCCCCCCCCCCCCCCCCCCCCCCCCCCCCCCAGCTCCCACAGGGGGTTTGTGGTGTTTGGGAGGAATCAGATCAATTCTTCCACCAGTTGCAGGCAATGATTCAGCCCCGGCGACTGGTCATTCACCCGGCGGCTCAGAATGATCGGCGAGGTCGCCGTGGCCTCAACAATCGGCGTATACCCGATGTCTGCACGGTGCAGCACCTGCACCGACGCCGGCACCAGCGTCGCGCCCATTCCCGCGCCCACCAGCCCGATGGCGGTCTGCAGTTCGTTGGTCCATTGCGCCACTTTGAGGCTCAGGCCGTGGGCGTCGAACAGCGCGATCACATGGTCGGCATAGCTGGGGCGAGGGTTGCCGGGGTAGAGCACAATCGGTTCGGCGGCCAATTGGGCGAGGGTGGCCGGCGCCTCCAGCAACGGGTGCCCGGCGGGCAGCACGGCCACCAGCCGATCTTCCACCAGCACGCGCTGGACGATGGCCGGGTCGTCGATGCGAATGCGCCCGAACCCCACGTCAATGCGCCCGGCCTTGAGCGCTTCGACCTGCTGCAAGGTGGTCATTTCCGACAGCCCCAGCTCCAGTTCCAGCGCCTCATGGGTGCGCAGGCGGCGGATCAGTTCCGGCAGCACGCCGTACAGGGTCGACGGGGCAAAACCGATGCCCAGCCAGGTCTTTTCGCCTTGGCCAATGCGGCGTGTGTTGTCGCAGACCTTGTTCAACTGCTCCAGCAACACATTGGCATGTTCGTAGAAAAACCGCCCGGCCTCGGTCAGCCGCAGCGGCCGGCCGCGTTCGAGCAGGATGACCCCCAATTCGTCCTCCAATTGCTGGATCTGCCGGCTCAACGGCGGCTGGGCGATGTGCAGGCGTTCGGCGGCGCGGGTGAAGTTGAGGGTTTCACCCAGCACCTGGAAATAGCGCAGATGACGCAGCTCCATGACGGCTCCTTTCATACCTTGAGGGTATTGCTCAAGACCCATTCTATATTGGAAGCCTTTAAAGATACGGCACAGAATCGGCTCAAACCTAAAAAGAACCCAACGGGTATAGCCATGCCGATTTGCGCCATCGAGTCGATCGAGACGATCATCGTCGACCTTCCCACTATTCGCCCGCACAAGTTGGCGATGCACACGATGCAAAACCAGACGCTGGTGATCATTCGCCTGCGTTGCGCCGACGGCATCGAAGGCATCGGCGAAGCCACCACCATCGGCGGCCTGAGCTACGGCAACGAAAGCCCCGACAGCATCAAGATCAACATCGACCGCCACTTCGCCCCGCTGCTGATTGGCCAGGACGCCAGCAACATCAACGCGGCCATGTTGCGCCTGGAGCGCAGAATCCGTGGCAACACCTTTGCCAAGTCCGGGATCGAAAGCGCCTTGCTCGACGCATTGGGTAAGCGCCTCAACCTGCCGGTCAGCGAACTGCTCGGCGGTCGCGTACGTGATGCCTTGCCGGTGGCCTGGACCCTGGCCAGCGGCAACACCGAGAAGGACATTGCCGAAGCCGAAAAGATGCTCGACCTGCGCCGCCACCGCATCTTCAAGTTGAAGATCGGCGCCGGTGACGTCAGCCAGGACTTGGCCCATGTGATCGCGATCAAAAAGGCTCTGGGCGACCGCGCCAGCGTGCGGGTCGACGTCAACCAGGCGTGGGATGAAGCCGTCGCCCTGCGCGCGTGCAAGGTGCTCGGCGACAACGGCATCGACCTGATCGAACAACCGATCTCGCGCAACAACCGTGGCGGCATGGCACGGCTCAACCTGTCGAGCCCGGCGCCGATCATGGCCGATGAGTCCATCGAGTGTGTCGAAGATGCCTTCAACCTGGCCCGCGAAGGTGCGGCCTCAGTGTTCGCCCTCAAGATCGCCAAGAACGGCGGGCCCCGCGCTGTGCTGCGCACCGCTGCAATTGCCGAAGCGGCGGGCATTGGCCTGTACGGCGGCACCATGCTCGAAGGCGGCATCGGCACGCTGGCCTCGGCCCATGCCTTCCTCACGCTGAACAAACTGGCGTGGGACACCGAGCTGTTTGGGCCGTTGCTACTCACCGAAGACATCCTCACCGAGCCACCGGTTTACCGCGATTTCCAGTTGCATGTTTCCACTGCGCCGGGCTTGGGCCTGGCCATTGATGAGGAGCGCCTGGCGTTCTTCCGTCGTGACAAACACTAAGAGGCGCCTGCCATGTTGTTCCACGTAAAAATGACCGTGAACCTGCCGCTCGACATGCCCCCGGAGCGCGCCGCCGGCCTCAAGGCCGAAGAAAAAGCCCTGGCCCAGCGCCTGCAACAGGAAGGCAAATGGCGCCACCTGTGGCGCATTGCCGGGCACTACGCCAACTACAGCGTGTTCGATGTCGACAGCGTGCAGGACCTGCACGACCTGCTGATGCAACTGCCGCTGTTCCCCTACATGGCCATCGAAGTGAATGCCCTGTGCCGGCACCCTTCGTCGATCCATGAGGACGACCGTTAAGCCTGCTTCAACACGAATAACTACAAGATGAGGATTGCACCATGTCCATCCGACTGTCCCAGACTGCCCATGCCCAACAGTTTCTCGAAGAAGCCAGCGGCAACCTCAACGACGGTGGCAACCCGCGTACCAAGGCGCTGATCTACCGGATCCTGCGCGATACCGTGAACATCATCGAAGACCTGGAAGTGACCCCGGAAGAGTTCTGGAAGGCGGTCAACTACCTCAACGAACTGGGCAAGCATCAGGAGGCCGGTTTGCTCGCGGCCGGCCTGGGCCTGGAGCATTACCTGGATTTGTTGATGGACGCTGCCGATGAAGAAGCCGGTAAATCCGGCGGTACACCGCGTACCATCGAGGGCCCGTTGTATGTGGCTGGGGCGCCTTTGTCGAAATACGAGGCACGCCTGGACGACGGCACTGACGCGGCGGTGCCGCTGTTCATGCGCGGGCAGGTGCGCGACACGCATGGCAAGCCATTGGCCGGGGCGATTGTGGATGTGTGGCAGGCCAACACGGGCGGCACTTACTCTTGGTTCGACCCGACGCAATCGGAGTTCAACCTGCGTCGGCGCATCGAAACCGATGCCCAGGGCAACTACCGTTTTCGCAGCATCGTGCCGTCGGGCTACGGCTGCCCACCGACCGGCCCGACCCAGCAGTTACTCGATCAACTGGGGCGCCACGGGCAGCGGCCGGCGCACATTCACTTCTTCATTTCGGCGCCTGGGCATCGGCACCTGACCACGCAGATCAACCTGTCGGATGACCCGTACCTGCATGATGATTTCGCCTATGCGACGCGGGATGAATTGATTGCTGAAATCCGCTTCAGTGACGATCAGCAGCTGGCGCGGGAGTTCGGTGTGGAAGGGCGGTTTGCGCAGATCGACTTTGACTTTGAATTGCAGGCCTCGGCGGCACCGGTCGAGCAAAAGCGCATGCAGCGCGTGCGCGCCCTCGAAGACTGAACAACAAACACGCTTCAACATGTGGGAGCTGGCTTGCCTGCGATAGCGGTGGTGAATGTTACATAGCTATCGCAGGCAAGCCAGCTCCCACAGGTTCCAGTTTTCGCAGGTTTTTTTGTGGTGTTGCTGGTTATTTGCGGATAACCAAATCCAACACCTCATCCCGATCCTTGATCTTCTGCAGCACGATCTCCGAACGAATATCCATCACCCCCGCCGTGCGGTTCAGGTGGTTCACGATAAAGTCCGAAAAGTGCTTGAGGTTGCGTGCCTGCACCCGCAGCACATAGTTGCTGGCGCCGGTGATCACGTAGGCACTGGCCACCTCGGGCCAGCCCTGCACCTTCTTGATAAACGTCTCGTGCCAATCCTCCACATCCTGGCGTAACGACAGGTGCACGATGGCCTCCAGCTCGATGCCCAGTTGCTCGGCGTTGAGCACTGCGCGATAGCCGCTGATGATTCCTTCGCTCTCCAACAGGCGCAAACGGCGCAGGCAGGCGGACGGCGACAGCGCGACTTTTTCCGCCAGTTCCTGGTTGCTGATACGGCCATCCTGTTGCAGGAAATGCAGGAGGCGCAGGTCGGTGGCGTCGAGAATCATGATTAGAATAAATCCGCGTGTTTGGGGGTTAAAATCGAATTTCCTACAGCTTAATTAGCCTTTTGCCCGTTACTTTGCACGAAAATTTTGTAAAGCTTCGTTCAATATTTTGTCCATCGCACTTATAAAAACAGGACAACCCATGACCACTCGAAGACACTGCCAAGCCCTCGATGCCCAGGACCCGCTGGCGCCCTTGCGCCGTCAGTTCGCGCTGCCAGACGGCGTGATCTACCTCGACGGCAACTCCCTGGGCGCACGCCCGGTGGCCGCACTGGAACGGGCGCAGGCGGTGATCGCCGAGGAATGGGGCAATGGCTTGATCCGCAGTTGGAACAGCGCCGGTTGGGCCGACTTGTCGCAACGCCTGGGCAACCGCCTGGCCCCACTGATCGGCGCACGCGACGGCGAGGTGGTGATCACCGATACCACCTCGATCAACCTGTTCAAGGTACTCAGTGCCGCCCTCACGGTGCAGCGCCAACGTACGCCGGCGCGCAAGGTGATCGTCAGCGAAGCCAGCAACTTCCCCACTGACCTGTACATCGCCGAAGGCCTCACCGAGTTGCTGCAACAGGGCTACTCCCTGCGCCTGGTCAACAGCCCTGACGAACTGCCCCAGGCCATCGACAGTGACGTGGCGGTGGTGATGCTCACCCACGTCAACTACAAGACCGGCTACATGTACGACATGCAGGCGGTCACGGCCTTGAGCCACGAGTGCGGCGCGCTGAGTATCTGGGACCTGGCGCATTCGGCGGGCGCGGTGCCCATCGACCTGCACACCGCCGGTGCGGACTACGCGATTGGCTGCACCTACAAATACCTGAATGGCGGCCCCGGCTCCCAGGCGTTCGTGTGGGTCAACCCGGCCCTGGTGGACGTGGTGCGCCAGCCGCTGTCGGGCTGGTTCGGGCATACCCGCCAGTTCGCCATGGAATCCAACTACGCGCCGAGTGCGGGCATCGCCCGTTACCTGTGCGGCACGCAGCCGATCACGTCGCTGGCCATGGTGGAATGCGGTCTGGAGATCTTTGCCCAGACCGATATGGCCAGCCTGCGCAGCAAATCCCTGGCATTGACCGACCTGTTTATCGCGTTGGTCGAAGCGCGATGCGCCGCCCATGGCCTGGTGCTGATCACCCCGCGTGAGCACGCCAGGCGCGGCAGTCACGTGAGCTTTGAACACCCTGAAGGCTACGCGGTGATCCAGGCGCTGATTGCCCGTGGCGTGATCGGTGATTACCGTGAGCCGCGCATCATGCGGTTCGGGTTTACGCCGTTGTACACAAGCTTCACCGAGGTGTTCGACGCCGTGGAAATCCTCGGCGAGATCCTCGACAACCACACCTGGGATCAGCCGCAGTTCAAGGTGCGCAACAGCGTTACCTGACACAACGCCCCATTCCCTGTAGGAGCCCGGGGGGGGGGGGGGGGGGGGGGGGGGGGGGGGGGGGGGGGGGGGGGGGGGGGGGGGGGGGGGGGGG
>NZ_JBWKRS010000083.1:0-5406 GCF_059419385.1 Pseudomonas sp. GW821-FHT05H12
CTTCTGAAAATAATCACTTGACAGCAAATGAGGCTGCTGTAGAATGCGCGCCTCGGTTGAGACGAAAGATCTTAACCAACCGCTCTTTAACAACTGAATCAAGCAATTCGTGTGGGTGCTTGTGGAGTCAGACTGATAGTCAACAAGATTATCAGCATCACAAGTTACTCCGCGAGAAATCAAAGATGTAACCAACGATTGCTGAGCCAAGTTTAGGGTTTCTTAAAAACCCAAAGATGTTTGAACTGAAGAGTTTGATCATGGCTCAGATTGAACGCTGGCGGCAGGCCTAACACATGCAAGTCGAGCGGTAGAGAGAAGCTTGCTTCTCTTGAGAGCGGCGGACGGGTGAGTAATGCCTAGGAATCTGCCTGGTAGTGGGGGATAACGTTCGGAAACGGACGCTAATACCGCATACGTCCTACGGGAGAAAGCAGGGGACCTTCGGGCCTTGCGCTATCAGATGAGCCTAGGTCGGATTAGCTAGTTGGTGAGGTAATGGCTCACCAAGGCGACGATCCGTAACTGGTCTGAGAGGATGATCAGTCACACTGGAACTGAGACACGGTCCAGACTCCTACGGGAGGCAGCAGTGGGGAATATTGGACAATGGGCGAAAGCCTGATCCAGCCATGCCGCGTGTGTGAAGAAGGTCTTCGGATTGTAAAGCACTTTAAGTTGGGAGGAAGGGCAGTTGCCTAATACGTAACTGTTTTGACGTTACCGACAGAATAAGCACCGGCTAACTCTGTGCCAGCAGCCGCGGTAATACAGAGGGTGCAAGCGTTAATCGGAATTACTGGGCGTAAAGCGCGCGTAGGTGGTTTGTTAAGTTGGATGTGAAATCCCCGGGCTCAACCTGGGAACTGCATTCAAAACTGACTGACTAGAGTATGGTAGAGGGTGGTGGAATTTCCTGTGTAGCGGTGAAATGCGTAGATATAGGAAGGAACACCAGTGGCGAAGGCGACCACCTGGACTAATACTGACACTGAGGTGCGAAAGCGTGGGGAGCAAACAGGATTAGATACCCTGGTAGTCCACGCCGTAAACGATGTCAACTAGCCGTTGGAAGCCTTGAGCTTTTAGTGGCGCAGCTAACGCATTAAGTTGACCGCCTGGGGAGTACGGCCGCAAGGTTAAAACTCAAATGAATTGACGGGGGCCCGCACAAGCGGTGGAGCATGTGGTTTAATTCGAAGCAACGCGAAGAACCTTACCAGGCCTTGACATCCAATGAACTTTCCAGAGATGGATTGGTGCCTTCGGGAACATTGAGACAGGTGCTGCATGGCTGTCGTCAGCTCGTGTCGTGAGATGTTGGGTTAAGTCCCGTAACGAGCGCAACCCTTGTCCTTAGTTACCAGCACGTTATGGTGGGCACTCTAAGGAGACTGCCGGTGACAAACCGGAGGAAGGTGGGGATGACGTCAAGTCATCATGGCCCTTACGGCCTGGGCTACACACGTGCTACAATGGTCGGTACAGAGGGTTGCCAAGCCGCGAGGTGGAGCTAATCCCATAAAACCGATCGTAGTCCGGATCGCAGTCTGCAACTCGACTGCGTGAAGTCGGAATCGCTAGTAATCGCGAATCAGAATGTCGCGGTGAATACGTTCCCGGGCCTTGTACACACCGCCCGTCACACCATGGGAGTGGGTTGCACCAGAAGTAGCTAGTCTAACCTTCGGGGGGACGGTTACCACGGTGTGATTCATGACTGGGGTGAAGTCGTAACAAGGTAGCCGTAGGGGAACCTGCGGCTGGATCACCTCCTTAATCGACGACATCAGCTGCTCCATAAGTTCCCACACGAATTGCTTGATTCATTGAAGAAGACGATAAAGAAGCAGCCCGAAATTGGGTCTGTAGCTCAGTTGGTTAGAGCGCACCCCTGATAAGGGTGAGGTCGGCAGTTCGAATCTGCCCAGACCCACCAATTTTGTGTGGGAAACGCCTGTAGAAATACGGGGCCATAGCTCAGCTGGGAGAGCGCCTGCCTTGCACGCAGGAGGTCAACGGTTCGATCCCGTTTGGCTCCACCACTACTGCTTCTAGAAGTTGAAAGCTTAGAAATGAGCATTCCATCAGGTTGATGGTGAATGTTGATTTCTAGTCTTTGATTAGATCGTTCTTTAAAAATTTGGGTATGTGATAGAAAGATAGACTGAACGTTACTTTCACTGGTAACGGATCAGGCTAAGGTAAAATTTGTGAGTTCTCTTAATTGAGAAATTCGAATTTTCGGCGAATGTCGTCTTCACAGTATAACCAGATTGCTTGGGGTTATATGGTCAAGTGAAGAAGCGCATACGGTGGATGCCTTGGCAGTCAGAGGCGATGAAAGACGTGGTAGCCTGCGAAAAGCTTCGGGGAGTCGGCAAACAGACTTTGATCCGGAGATGTCTGAATGGGGGAACCCAGCCATCATAAGATGGTTATCTTGTACTGAATACATAGGTGCAAGAAGCGAACCAGGGGAACTGAAACATCTAAGTACCCTGAGGAAAAGAAATCAACCGAGATTCCCTTAGTAGTGGCGAGCGAACGGGGACTAGCCCTTAAGTGGCTTTGAGATTAGCGGAACGCTCTGGAAAGTGCGGCCATAGTGGGTGATAGCCCTGTACGCGAAAATCTCTTAGTCATGAAATCGAGTAGGACGGAGCACGAGAAACTTTGTCTGAATATGGGGGGACCATCCTCCAAGGCTAAATACTACTGACTGACCGATAGTGAACTAGTACCGTGAGGGAAAGGCGAAAAGAACCCCGGAGAGGGGAGTGAAATAGATCCTGAAACCGTATGCGTACAAGCAGTGGGAGCAGACTTTGTTCTGTGACTGCGTACCTTTTGTATAATGGGTCAGCGACTTATTTTCAGTGGCGAGCTTAACCGAATAGGGGAGGCGTAGCGAAAGCGAGTCTTAATAGGGCGTCTAGTCGCTGGGAATAGACCCGAAACCGGGCGATCTATCCATGGGCAGGTTGAAGGTTGGGTAACACTAACTGGAGGACCGAACCGACTACCGTTGAAAAGTTAGCGGATGACCTGTGGATCGGAGTGAAAGGCTAATCAAGCTCGGAGATAGCTGGTTCTCCTCGAAAGCTATTTAGGTAGCGCCTCATGTATCACTGTAGGGGGTAGAGCACTGTTTCGGCTAGGGGGTCATCCCGACTTACCAAACCGATGCAAACTCCGAATACCTACAAGTGCCGAGCATGGGAGACACACGGCGGGTGCTAACGTCCGTCGTGAAAAGGGAAACAACCCAGACCGTCAGCTAAGGTCCCAAAGTTATGGTTAAGTGGGAAACGATGTGGGAAGGCTTAGACAGCTAGGAGGTTGGCTTAGAAGCAGCCACCCTTTAAAGAAAGCGTAATAGCTCACTAGTCGAGTCGGCCTGCGCGGAAGATGTAACGGGGCTCAAACCATACACCGAAGCTACGGGTATCACGTAAGTGATGCGGTAGAGGAGCGTTCTGTAAGCCTGTGAAGGTGAGTTGAGAAGCTTGCTGGAGGTATCAGAAGTGCGAATGCTGACATGAGTAACGACAATGGGTGTGAAAAACACCCACGCCGAAAGACCAAGGTTTCCTGCGCAACGTTAATCGACGCAGGGTTAGTCGGTCCCTAAGGCGAGGCTGAAAAGCGTAGTCGATGGAAAACAGGTTAATATTCCTGTACTTCTGGTTATTGCGATGGAGGGACGGAGAAGGCTAGGCCAGCTTGGCGTTGGTTGTCCAAGTTTAAGGTGGTAGGCTGAGATCTTAGGTAAATCCGGGATCTTAAGGCCGAGAGCTGATGACGAGTTAACTTTTAGTTAACGAAGTGGTTGATGCCATGCTTCCAAGAAAAGCTTCTAAGCTTCAGGTAACCAGGAACCGTACCCCAAACCGACACAGGTGGTTGGGTAGAGAATACCAAGGCGCTTGAGAGAACTCGGGTGAAGGAACTAGGCAAAATGGCACCGTAACTTCGGGAGAAGGTGCGCCGGTGAGGGTGAAGGACTTGCTCCGTAAGCCCATGCCGGTCGAAGATACCAGGCCGCTGCGACTGTTTATTAAAAACACAGCACTCTGCAAACACGAAAGTGGACGTATAGGGTGTGACGCCTGCCCGGTGCCGGAAGGTTAATTGATGGGGTTAGCTAACGCGAAGCTCTTGATCGAAGCCCCGGTAAACGGCGGCCGTAACTATAACGGTCCTAAGGTAGCGAAATTCCTTGTCGGGTAAGTTCCGACCTGCACGAATGGCGTAACGATGGCGGCGCTGTCTCCACCCGAGACTCAGTGAAATTGAAATCGCTGTGAAGATGCAGTGTATCCGCGGCTAGACGGAAAGACCCCGTGAACCTTTACTATAGCTTTGCACTGGACTTTGAATTTGCTTGTGTAGGATAGGTGGGAGGCTTTGAAGCGTGGACGCCAGTCTGCGTGGAGCCATCCTTGAAATACCACCCTGGCAACTTTGAGGTTCTAACTCAGGTCCGTTATCCGGATCGAGGACAGTGTATGGTGGGTAGTTTGACTGGGGCGGTCTCCTCCTAAAGAGTAACGGAGGAGTACGAAGGTGCGCTCAGACCGGTCGGAAATCGGTCGTAGAGTATAAAGGCAAAAGCGCGCTTGACTGCGAGACAGACACGTCGAGCAGGTACGAAAGTAGGTCTTAGTGATCCGGTGGTTCTGTATGGAAGGGCCATCGCTCAACGGATAAAAGGTACTCCGGGGATAACAGGCTGATACCGCCCAAGAGTTCATATCGACGGCGGTGTTTGGCACCTCGATGTCGGCTCATCACATCCTGGGGCTGAAGCCGGTCCCAAGGGTATGGCTGTTCGCCATTTAAAGTGGTACGCGAGCTGGGTTTAGAACGTCGTGAGACAGTTCGGTCCCTATCTGCCGTGGACGTTTGAGATTTGAGAGGGGCTGCTCCTAGTACGAGAGGACCGGAGTGGACGAACCTCTGGTGTTCCGGTTGTCACGCCAGTGGCATTGCCGGGTAGCTATGTTCGGAATAGATAACCGCTGAAAGCATCTAAGCGGGAAACTAGCCTCAAGATGAGATCTCACTGGAACCTTGAGTTCCCTGAAGGGCCGTCGAAGACTACGACGTTGATAGGTTGGGTGTGTAAGCGCTGTGAGGCGTTGAGCTAACCAATACTAATTGCCCGTGAGGCTTGACCATATAACACCCAAGCAATTTGCGTCGAAAGGCCAGATTGCGGTGTGTGAAGACGAAATGAACCGAAAGTTCGACGCTCACAAAACACCGACAGCTGTCACATACCCAATTTGCTGAAGCGAGGCCAACCGGTCACGACTCAGTACCCGAATTTCTTGACGACCATAGAGCATTGGAACCACCTGATCCCATCCCGAACTCAGCAGTGAAACGATGCATCGCCGA
>NZ_JBWKRS010000084.1:0-4273 GCF_059419385.1 Pseudomonas sp. GW821-FHT05H12
GCCGGCGATGGCGGCCAAAAGGTCGCCACAAGGCTCAAGGGCCTCATCGCCGGCAAGCCGGCTCCTACAAGGTGTGTGATAACAAGGAAATTGTGTGATGCCCAAGCCATTAGTGCGCTCTGCGCTGTTTGTACCCGGCAGCCGCCCGGAGCGATTTTCCAAAGCCTTGGCCAGTGGTGCCGATGCGGTGATCGTGGATTTCGAAGACGCGGTGGAAGAGCCCCTCAAGCGCCAGGCGCGGGACAACCTCGGCGTCTTCCTCAGCGCCAACCCGGCGGCCCAGGTCTGGGTGCGCATCAATGCGCCGGAACATGCCGAGCACTTCGAGGACGTGGCGTTCTGTAAAGCCCACTCGAATGTGGCGGGCGTGCTGTTGCCGAAGGTCGAAAGCGCGGCCCAGGTGGCCGTGGTGGCCGCCACCGGCAAAGTGATATGGCCGATCATCGAAAGTGCACGCGGCCTGTTGGCCGTGGCCGAGATTGCCCGCGCCCCTCAGGTGGAACGCCTGTCGTTCGGCGGCCTGGACCTGGCGCTGGACCTGAACCTGAGCAGCCATTCACCGGCCGCCGAGTTCGCCCTGAACCAGGCGCGCCTGGCGCTGATCGTACATTCCCGCGCTGCCGGGTTAGTGGCACCGCTGGACGGTGTGCACCCGGCCATCGACGACCCCGAGGGCCTGCGCCGCTCGATCCGGCATGCCTATGAAATGGGCTTTGCCGGGGCGCTGTGTATTCATCCCAAACAGGTGGCGGTGATTCACGAGGCGCTGGCGCCCAGTGCCGAGGATTTGGCCTGGGCCAAACGGGTGGTGAACGGCGGCGCCAGCGGGGCAGGGGCTTATCAGATTGATGGGCAGATGGTGGATGCCCCCGTGTTGCTGCGCGCCCAGAGACTGCTGGCCGCCCAACCCTGACTGACACCACCGAATCAAACTGTGGGAGCTGGCTTGCCTGCGATAGCGGTGTATAAGCCAAAAACTGCTCTGCCTGACATGCCGCTATCGCAGGCAAGCCAGCTCCCACATTGGATTGATGTTGCGCCTCGGATCTGCGTTCGGCCAGGCCGAACGCAGGTATCAAAAAATCGAAATTCACTACACGCGCCACATCAGGCACCTTGCCCTACAACACAACAATAAGAAGGTGATTTCCCATGCTCAAGCTTTCCCGGGCGCTGCTGTGCGCCGCCACCTTGTTTGCCGCGGGCCTGGCCCAGGCGGCGGACCCGATTGTCATCAAGTTTGCCCACGTGGTCGCCGAAAACACCCCTAAAGGCCAGGGTGCGCTGCTGTTCAAAAAGCTTGCGGAAGAGCGCCTGCCGGGCCGGGTGAAGGTCGAGGTGTACCCCAACTCGTCGCTGTTCGGCGATGGCAAGGAAATGGAAGCGCTGCTGCTCGGCGATGTGCAGATGCTGGCGCCGTCCCTGGCCAAGTTCGAGCAATACACCAAGCAAGTGCAGATCTACGACTTGCCGTTCCTGTTCAACGACCTGGCGGCCGTCGACCGCTTCCAGGCGGCCCAGGGCAAGGCCCTGCTGACCTCCATGCAGGACAAGAACATCCTCGGCCTGGCCTATTGGCACAATGGCCTCAAGCAACTGTCGTCGAACAAGGCCCTGCATGAACCCAAGGATGCCCGTGGCCTGAAGTTCCGCGTGCAGGCGTCCAGCGTGCTCGAAGAACAGTTCAAGGCGATTCGCGCCAACCCGCGCAAGATGAGCTTTGCCGAGGTGTACCAGGGCTTGCAGACCGGCACCGTGAATGGCACCGAGAACACTTGGTCGAACTATGAAAGCCAGAAGGTCAACGAAGTGCAGAAGTACTTCACCGAGTCCAACCATGGCCTGATCGACTACATGGTGATCACCAACGCCAAGTTCTGGAACGGCCTGCCACCGGATGTCCGCACCACGCTGGAGCAGATCATGGTGGAAGTCACCGTCGAGGTGAACAAGCAGGCCGAGGCGCTGAACCAGTCGGCCAAGCAAAAGATCATCGACGCCAAGACCAGCGAAATCATCGAGCTGACCCCTGAGCAACGCCAGCTCTGGCGCGAAGCCATGCGCCCGGTGTGGCAGAAGTTCGAAGGCGAGATCGGGGCTGACCTGATCAAGGCCGCAGACGCCTCCAACCAGCCCCAATAACCCTGTAGGAGCCGGCTTGCCGGCGATGGCGGCCGCAAGGTCGCCGCAAGGCTCAAGGGCCTCATCGCCGGCAAGCCGGCTCCTACAAAAGCCATCTGAATTCCCGTCCTTTTGCGAGGTTTTGCCATGCAAACCCTAAGGCGCGTCTGGGAGCACCTGGAGGAAGGCTTTATCGCCTTTCTGCTGGCCGCCATGACCCTGGTGACGTTCGTCTACGTCATGCTCAACAACATCTACACGCTGTTCTTTGCCCTGGCTGACAAGTGGGCGTTCAGCAGCGGCTTCTTCAACACCCTGGGCGACGGCACCATGACCTGGGCCCAGGACATGACCTGGAGCGTGGCACTGACCAAGGCCATGTTCGGCTGGCTGATCTTCTTCGGCATTTCCTACGGCGTGCGCACCGCCGGCCACCTGGGGGTGGACGCCCTGGTCAAGCTGACCAAACGCCCGGTGCAGCGCATCCTCGGCATGCTCGCGTGCCTGTGCTGCCTGGCCTATGCCGGGCTGTTCATGCTCGCCAGCTACAAGTGGGTCAGTGCGGTGATGACCGCTCACATCGGCGCCGAAGACCTCGACCAGTACGGCGTCGACGTCGGCGACATCGTGGTGATCGTGCCCATCGGTTTCGCCATGGTGTTCATCCGTTACCTGGAAATTTTCTACCGCATCTTCACCCACCGTCAGGTCGGGTTGGGGCTGGCCGATGAAGCCGGTGAGGCCAGCAAGTTGGCCGGCAGCCATGAGGAGCGTCACTGATGGCCGTGCTCTGTCTGTTTCTGCTGTTGTTCGTGTTCATGTTCCTTGGCGTGCCGATCGCGATTTCCCTCGGGTTGTCCGGTGCGGTGTCGATCCTGATGTTCAGCCAGGACTCGGTGAGTTCCCTGGCGATCAAGCTGTTTGAAACCTCTGACGCCTACACTTTCCTGGCGATTCCGTTCTTCCTGCTGTCCGGTGCGTTCATGACCACCGGGGGCGTGGCGCAGCGGCTGATCGACTTTGCCAACGCCTGTGTCGGGCACATTCGCGGCGGCCTGGCGATTGCGGCGGTGCTGGCGTGCATGCTGTTTGCGGCGCTGTCCGGTTCATCGCCGGCCACGGTGGCAGCCGTGGGCTCGATTGCGGTGGCGGGCATGGTGCGTTCCGGTTACCCGAAGGAGTTCGGTGCAGGGATCATCTGCAACGCCGGCACCCTGGGCATTCTGATTCCGCCGTCGATTGTGATGGTGGTGTACTCGGCGGCCACCGAGACCTCGGTGGGCAAGCTGTTCATGGCGGGTGTCATCCCGGGGCTGTTGCTGGGCCTGATGCTGATGGTGGCGATCTACATTGTCGCGCGCATCAAGAAACTGCCGGCCCAGCCACGGGCGACCTTCCGAGAGTGGCTGACCTGTGCACGCCGTGCGTTCTGGGGCTTGTTGCTGCTGGTGATCATCCTCGGCGGTATCTACAGCGGCATGTTCACCCCGACCGAAGCGGCGGCGGTGGCGGCGGTGTACTCGGCGTTCGTAGCCTTGTTCATCTACAAGGACATGAAGTTCCGTGATTGCCCCAAGGTGCTGCTGGAGTCCGGGCGCCTGGCGATCATGCTGATGTTCATCATCGCCAACGCCATGCTGTTTGCCCATGTGCTGACCACCGAGCAGATACCCCAGGAAATCACTGCGTGGGTGATCTCCGAAGGGCTGACGCCGATCGGCTTCTTGATCATGGTCAACATCGTGTTGCTGGTGGCGGGCAGCTTCATGGAGCCCTCGGCGATTGTGCTGATCCTGGCACCTATCTTCTTCCCGATTGCCATGAAGCTGGGCATCGACCCGATTCACCTGGGCATCGTGATGGTGGTGAACATGGAGATTGGGCTGGTGCACCCACCGGTGGGGTTGAACCTGTTCGTGACATCCGCCGTGACCGGGCTGAGCCTGGGGCAGACCATCCGTGCGGCGCTGCCGTGGCTGATGATCTTGCTGGTGTTCCTGATCATGGTGACCTACCTGCCGTTCATCTCGCTGGCGCTTCCGCACTGGCTCGGTATGTAACCTATACCCCAAACAATGTGGGAGCCGGGGGGGGGGGGGGGGGGGGGGGGGGGGGGGGGGGGGGGGGGGGGGGGGGGGGGGGGGGGGGGGGG
>NZ_JBWKRS010000085.1:0-3585 GCF_059419385.1 Pseudomonas sp. GW821-FHT05H12
CCCCCCCCCCCCCCCCCCCCCCCCCCCCCCCCCCCCCCCCCCCCCCCCCGGCTCCTACAGGGGGCGTTAGGTCAATGTTCCAAGGCATACCGCCGGCAATGGTTGAGATACCCCTCTTCATGGCTGCCCACCAACTGCACCACGCTGGTCCATAACCACGACGGCGCATCCAGCTGTTTGGAGCGGTTTTCCTGCAACACCGCCATCCAGTCCTTGCGCGTGTCACGGTCCATCTGCCGGGCATGGGCAATGCCGACCACACGCGCCAGGTAACCGGCCGCGTGCATGGCATCAATCTCGCTCAGTTCGTCCAGCTCCAGTTTCATGTCCTGGGGCAGCAGCTCGCGGATGAAAAAACCGTGGTCCAGAAACCGCGTCGCCACCATCCGTTCACCCAACCCAGGGGACAGTTGGCGGGCGCCCTCCACCACCCGACGACCGTTGTCCCGAGGCATCTTCGCGCGCGGGGCACGGGGTGCCGCGGCGCCGACGGCTTCCTTGATATCGATCAGGCAGTACTCCTGGTCGTCCTTGTCACCCACACCCAGCAACGCGGCGTAACGCAACAGGCCGAGGGAGCTGCAGCCCTTGACCCAATAGGCTGAGTCCAGCAGTTCGACCTTGGCGTCCTTGGGGCGGCCTTTGAGTGAAGTGACCAACTGATGGATCTCGTCCGAAGCACACACGCTGGCCAGCGCGCTTTTTTCTGCCCGCGACAACGACCAGAAATGCTTGCCCAGCGGAATCGTAGGACGGGCATTTTCGATGCGTTCACGCGCCAGGTTTTTCCAGGTGCGTTCTACCGCACTGCGCATGCCCGCCTTGACCTGGGACGGGCGCGGTGGCACCTCGTCGGGCTTGTCTTTGAAAGCCTGCTCGTAACCCACCATCATTTCTTCGAGCATGCGTGCGGTGGTCACACCGGGCAGGTCCGAGCCACGCGCCGCCGTTGCCAATGAGAGCGCCAGGCGTACCAGGTCATGGGCCGGGTTACCGATCACGGTCTGGTCAAGGTCGCGGATATGCATGTCGATGCGGCCCTTGGTATCGCCGGTCGGCCCCAGGTTGCCCGCGTGGCAATCGCCGCAGATCCAGATCGCCGGGCCGTGGGGCAAGCGCCGGCCGCGCTGGCTGTGCAGCCATTCGTAGAACTGCACGGTGCTGCCACGCACGTAGGCGTGGGCGGAACGGGCCATTTTCAGGTTACGGAGTTGAGTGAGGTGAGGGATGCGGGCGGAGGGACGCGGACTTTTCATGAATGCACTCAGGTCGGGGTACGGTAGAGGTTAGCCCGTCATGAATGTTTCATTTTGTTTCAAGAATAAAATTTCATGCCTGCCCGATGACTTCCGTCAGCCAGCCCTTAAACGCCGACATCGCCGGGGTCTCCGCCCGCGATTGCAAGCGTGTCAGCCAATAGCTGCCCGTGGTGATGCCCACGTCGAACGGCTGGCGGATCGCATCGTTTGCCAACTGCCGCGAGAACATCATCGCTGGCGCAAGGGCCACGCCGATCCCTTGCAGCGCGGCTTCCATCATCGCCAAGGAAGAGTCGAACACGATACTGCGCGGCACCAGGGTGTCGGCAGGCAGGCCGGCGGCCTGGAACCATTGGGTCCACTCATCGGCACGGTAGGAGCGCAACAGCGTATGTTTCAACAGGTCGGCGGGCGTGTGCAGTTGCTCGGCCAGCTGGGGCACACACAGCACGGTCAGCGGCGCTTCGAGCAGCTGGCAGGCGTCCGTGCCGTGCCAGGCGCCGGCACCGAAACGGATCGCGTAGTCCAAACCTTCGGCGGCGACGTCGACGCGGTTGTTGTGGGTGGACAGGCGCAGGTCGATAAAGGGGTAGCGCGCCTGAAAATCCGCCAGGCGTGGCAGCAGCCAGCCCACGGTAAAGGTGCCGACCGCGCCCACGGTGAGCACTTCGCGGTAGTGGCCGCCTTCGAACTGGTTGAGGGTCTGGGCGATACGGTCGAAGGACTCGCGCACCACCGGCAGCAAGGTTTCGCCTTCGCTGGTCAGCATCAAGCCCCGAGGCAGGCGTTTGAACAAAGTGACATTCAACTGCGCCTCCAGGCTCTTGACCTGATGGCTGACCGCGGCCTGGGTGACGCACAACTCGATGGCCGCCCGGGTGAAGCTCAAATGCCGGGCGGAGGCCTCGAAGGCGCGCAAGGCGTTGAGGGGGAGATGGGAACGCAGCATGCCTGACCCAAAATTAACTAATGGCTGGGACGAGATATGATCGTTTGTCCGAAACCGCCGAACTGCCTACATTTGCCACGCCCGCGCAGGCTATCCAATCAATCGATCACTCTCATGGAAGCGATATCATGCCTCACTCTTTACTGTCTGGAGTGCGTAATTTCACCGCACTTGCACTCTTGATCGGCGCGGGCCAATGCCTGGCCGCGAGCGACCTGCGCGCCGTGGTGGATGCCAGCGTCAAACCGCTGATGCAGCAGCAGTCTATTCCGGGCCTCGTCGTCGGCGTGGTACAGGACGGCAAGGCACAATACTTTAACTACGGTGTCGCCTCCAAGGATGCCAGGCAGCCGGTCAGCGAAAACACCCTGTTCGAGATTGGCTCGGTGAGCAAGACCTTCACCGCCACCCTCGCCGGCTATGCCGTGTCCACCGGCAAGCTCGACCTGGCAGCCCCGGCCAGCCAGTACCTGCCCGCCTTGAAGGGCAACACGTTCGACCACATCAGCGTGCTCCAACTGGGCACCTACACCGCCGGCGGCCTGCCCCTGCAGTTTCCGGCAGAGGCCGACAACACCCAGCGCATGATCAGCTACTACCAGCACTGGAAACCCGATTTCGCCCCGGGCACCCATCGCTTGTATTCCAACCCCAGCCTGGGCCTGTTCGGTCACCTGGCCGCGCAAAGCCTCAAGCAGCCGTTCGACCAGTTGATGGAAAAAAACCTGCTCCCCCAACTGGGCCTGAAACACACCTACATCCAGGTGCCGGCCAGCCAGATGAAGCTGTACGCCCAAGGCTATGGCAACGATGGCAAGCCGGTGCGTGTCGGCCCCGGTGCAATGGACAGCGAAGCCTACGGCGTGAAGACCAGTGCCGCCGACCTGCTCAAGTACGTGGAAGTGAACATGAACCCCGAGGGCCTGGCCAAGCCGTTGCAGCAAGCCATCGCGACCACGCACACCGGTTACTACACCGTAGACGGCATGACCCAGGGACTGGGCTGGGAGATGTACCCCTACCCCATCAAGCTCGACGCGCTGCTCGCGGGTAACTCGACCCCCATGGCTCGGGAGCCGCACACGGTCAATTGGCTGACCCCGCCACAGGCGCCGCATGCCGACACACTGGTGAATAAAACCGGCTCCACCAATGGCTTTGGCGCCTACGTGGCCTACGTGCCCAGCAAAGGCCTGGGCGTGGTGATCCTGGCGAACAAGAACTACCCGAATGGGGAGCGGGTGAAAGTGGCCCATGCGATCTTGAGCGCACTCGACCACTAACGTCGAACAACAACCATATGTGGGAGCCGGGGGGGGGGGGGGGGGGGGGGGGGGGGGGGGGGGGGGGGGGGGGGGGGGGGGGGGGGGGGGGGGG
>NZ_JBWKRS010000086.1:0-2086 GCF_059419385.1 Pseudomonas sp. GW821-FHT05H12
CCCCCCCCCCCCCCCCCTCCCCCCCCCCCCCCCCCCCCCCCCCCCCCCCCCCCCCCCCCCCCCCCCCCCCCCCCCGCGCTCCTACAACGGCGGAGTGTCAGCCTCTTTCGCCGATCGGCAACCAGATCTCCACGGTGCCGGTGCCTTTGCGTCCATCGAAATCGGCGCTGTAGCGCTCGAAATCCGCGCCCATCACCTTGTAGCCTGAGTGCGGCAGCCACTCGAACATGATGCGTTCGTAGGTTTGCTCAAGTGCCTGCACCGGCCCGTAATGCGGGAAGACGGCGTAGTTGAGCGGCGGAATTTCAATGGACTCGAAGTTGCCTGGCACGTCGCCCTTGGTCGGCACTTCAACGCCGGCCATGTAGTCGAATTCGCCATGCTTGGGGTTATGGCAAACCCCATACGTCACGCCACCCACGCGCTGTTTGATGTCTTTGACGCAGGTGTCGAACAACTCCCACAAGCGCGGGATGTCGCCGATGGTCGCCTTCGAATAACGCCCTTGCACCCCGGCAATCACCAGGGCTTTACCCGCTTCCATGCGTGGCTCCAACGGTTTTTTTGTCTGCTGATCCATACGAACAGTCTCCTTCTTATGAGGGTACAAACCCGTATCGAGTATAGGGGGATATCCGCGCAACACTGCACGCAGAAAATTTTCCTACGCATCTGGACAACTGGCCATCATCGACCGTATTGTCTGCCCCGCAGGCCACCGCAGTGGCCGACGTCGCTCGGACGGTTCCGGGCGCTTACGTATCTCGAGGCAACAATGGCAGACCAAGGTTCGCCGCGCCGCTTTGCGCGCATAGATCGACTCCCCCCTTACGTTTTCAATATCACTGCCGAGCTGAAGATGGCTGCGCGTCGGCGCGGCGAAGACATCATCGACTTGAGCATGGGTAACCCCGACGGCGCCACGCCGCCGCACATTGTCGAAAAACTCGTGCAGGTCGCCCAGCGCGAAGACACCCACGGCTATTCCACTTCCAAAGGCATTCCGCGTCTGCGCCGGGCGATTTCGCGTTGGTACAAAGACCGTTATGAAGTGGACATCGACCCTGAGTCCGAAGCCATCGTGACCATTGGTTCCAAGGAAGGCCTGGCGCATTTGATGCTGGCCACCCTGGACCAGGGCGATACCGTGCTGGTGCCTAACCCGAGCTACCCGATTCACATCTACGGCGCGGTGATTGCCGGCGCCCAGGTGCGCTCGGTGCCACTGGTGCCCGGCGTGGATTTCTTCGCCGAGCTGGAGCGCGCCATTCGTGGCTCGATCCCCAAGCCGAAGATGATGATCCTGGGCTTCCCGTCCAACCCCACCGCGCAGTGCGTGGAGCTGGATTTCTTTGAACGCGTGATCGCCCTGGCCAAGCAGTACGACGTGCTGGTGATCCACGACCTGGCCTATGCCGACATCGTCTACGACGGCTGGAAAGCCCCGTCGATCATGCAGGTGCCGGGCGCCAAGGATATTGCGGTGGAGTTTTTCACCCTGTCCAAGAGCTACAACATGGCAGGCTGGCGCATCGGTTTCATGGTGGGCAACCCGGAACTAGTCAGCGCCCTGGCACGCATCAAGAGCTACCACGACTACGGCACCTTCACGCCGCTGCAAGTCGCCGCCATTGCGGCCCTGGAAGGCGATCAGCAGTGCGTGAAGGACATCGCCGAGCAGTACCGTCAACGCCGCAATGTGCTGGTCAAGGGCCTGCATGAATTGGGCTGGATGGTGGAGAATCCGAAGGCGTCGATGTACGTCTGGGCGAAGATCCCCGAGGCGTATGCCGCCATGGGTTCGCTGGAGTTTGCCAAGAAGCTGCTGCTGGAGGCGAAGGTGTGTGTGTCGCCGGGCATCGGGTTTGGCGAGTATGGGGATGATCATGTGCGCTTCGCGCTGATCGAAAACCAGGACCGGATTCGCCAGGCGGTGCGCGGGATTCGGACGATGTTCCGGACCGATGGCCTGGGTCCTAAAGCCTGACCCAAACTACCTGTAAAAACTCAATCAATGTGGGAGCTGGGGTTGGGGGGGGGGGGGGGGGGGGGGGGGGGGGGGGGGGGGGGGGGGGGGGGAGGAGGG
>NZ_JBWKRS010000087.1:0-953 GCF_059419385.1 Pseudomonas sp. GW821-FHT05H12
GCCGAACTGAAAATGGAGCGTGAAATCCTAAAAAAGGCGGCGGTATTCTTCGCCAGAGAGTCCAGGTGAGATACGCCTTCGTCGCTGCTGAACGGACTCAATACCCGATACGGGTGTTGTGTCGGGTGATGGAAGTCTCGACTTCAGGTTTCTACGATTATGTGCTCAGGCAGCCTCGTCCCGATCCAGATGCTCAGATTCGCATTGCGTTGCGTAGTGCTTACGCAGCCAGTCGACACACCTACGGTCGGCCACGGTTGGTCGCAGCCTTACGCCAGAAATCGTATGCAGTGGGCCACAAACGGGTCAGACGGTTGATGCGCGAGGAGCGGATACAGGGCAAGTCCAAAGGAGGTTTCAGGCCCTGCACTACTGATAGCTGCCATTATTTGCCGGTGGCGAGCAATGTGTTGGCACGTCAGTTTTCCATCGATAACCCCACGCCGACCTGGGTCAGTGATATCACCTATCTCCCAACCAGAGAGGGTTGGTTGTATCTAGCGGTAGTGTTGAGCATCCAGACCCGCCAGATCTTGGGCTACAGCTTGTCGGACCGCATGCCAGATGGTTTGGTCGAAAGTGCGTTTCTGAATGCCTGGAGCGCCTGTTCTGGCACTAGCGGAGCAGTATTTCACTCCGATCAGGGGCGTCAGTATGCAAGCAGCAAGTTCCGTCTGACGCTGGCCAAGAAGGACTTCACCCAGAGCATGAGTCGAAAGGGGAATTGCTGGGACAATGCAGTGGCCGAGAGCTTTTTCGCTACGCTGAAAAGAGAGGAGGCTTTCGGGGTCTACCCCACAAAAAAACAGGCACAGCTATCAATCGCCAGCTATGTACATGGGTTTTACAACAGCAGTCGACTGCACTCAGCTCTGGGATATCGTTCTCCGAACGAATATGCAAAGAGCTTGAGGCAGAAGACTGGATAGCCAGCTTCTTGGCGTCCGCTGCAG
>NZ_JBWKRS010000088.1:0-765 GCF_059419385.1 Pseudomonas sp. GW821-FHT05H12
TTGATGTACGTCACGTCGCCACACCACACTTGATTGACCGCCGTGACATCAAACTTACGCTTGAGCACATGTGGCGCCACCAACGCTTCCACGCCAGGCGATTTGTATTTATGGCGTCGGCGCTGACGGCTGGCTATCCCAGTTTCGCGCATCAAGTTGCGGGCCAAATAGCGGCCAATACGATGCCCTTTTTCTTGCAGCTCCTTCGCCAAAGTCCTCGCTCCCGCAGAAGCCCGCGATGCTTTGTGATGCCTGACCAGAGCGGCCTTGAGCTTATCCCGCTCAGGATTTGCTTTGCCTTGGCGCTGGCGCCAAGCGTAAAAACTGCTGCGGTTGACACCGAACGCCCGGCAACACCTGATCACACCGTACTGCTCGTCCAGCTCATCGATCAGCGTGAATGATCTTTGGCGTCCAACAGCAGGAGAGCACTGGCCTTTTTTAGGATTTCGATGTCCAGGTCTTTCTCCCTGAGCAAAGCTTTGAGCCTCTGAATCTCCCGCTGATCGGCGGTGATAGCCTTGGCGCCTACCGGCGTCGAGCCCAAACGCTCCTTGCGCACCTGATCGACCCAGCGGCGCAACGCTGTGGGACCGATATCCAAACTGGCACACACCTCAGGAACCGGCTGGCCTTCATCAAGCACCATACTGGCTGCTTTGAGCTTGAACTCACTCGAATAAGATTTACGCATACCCAAACACCTCAGATTTGGGCGCCATCATAGCGCCCGATTGAAGTGTCCAAAATCATTAGGCCAGTTCA
>NZ_JBWKRS010000089.1:0-547 GCF_059419385.1 Pseudomonas sp. GW821-FHT05H12
GCCCCGTCTCCCGCTTGAAAGCATGGCTGAAGGCGCTTTCGGAGGTGTACCCCAGCGCCTGCGCAACCGTGCCGATAGGCTCGTTGCCTTCACGTAGCGCGCGCTCAGCCAGCCGCATCCGCCAATGCGTGAGATACGCGATTGGCGTCATCCCCGCCACGGTGCGAAAGTGGTGTGCAAACGTCGTTCGTGACATGGCGCATGCGCGTGCCAGGTCTTCCAGGTGCCACGAGCGGGCAGGATCGCCGTGCATCAGTTGCAGGGCCGGTGCAAGACGCGCATTGCCAAGCACGGCCAGCCATCCCGCCAGCGGTGCACCGTTGGTTTCCAGGTGAGCGCGCAGGATCTGGATGAACAGCAGTTGAGCCAAGTGAGCGGATGCCAACTGCGCGCCTGGCTTTGGGGTTAGCCGTTCTTGCACCAGTTGATCAAGCAGCCCGCGAAAAGAAGCGGCCTCAGGCGCCGCCGCTGGCACGTGAATCCACGGCGGCAGGACCTGTCTCAACAGCCTCCCACTGACAGGGTCGAGGAGTACGTGACCCCCAAT